>NC_013512.1:1800000-2100000 GCF_000024885.1 Sulfurospirillum deleyianum DSM 6946 | reverse complement strand
TGTGATACACAAACGAGATAATCTCATCCCATGTGGCTATATGCGGTGATTTTAAAAAAAGACATTTTAAAAGCAGAGACTCTTTGCGACCTAAAAGAATAGAATCTTCTTTGTTGCTTATAAAGATACCTTGTTTGCAATCAAAATACATACCATTGCGTAAAAAGAAGACATCGTTATTCCAAATCTCACAGAGTTTATAGATACGAAACACCATCTCCTCAACATAAAAGGGTTTAATAATCACATCGTTATAGCCAAGATAATAAAGCGTTTTAAGCATTAAAGGTTCTTCCATTGGCTCTAATAGCAGTAAAATAGGGGCATACCCTCCATGTTCTCGAATAAAATCCATCACCCGAGGGTCGGCTGGATTTTTGAGATTGAGCACAAACAAAGCGTATTCTTCCATGTGAGGGGCTTCATCAAACAGTTCTTGTTTATCGTAGGCTTTGCGAATGGTGATTTTTAAACGGCAGTTGTTGAGGCAGGTGTCTATGCTCTCTTGCAGGGCTTTATCAGATTCAAGTATAAATATCTTCATCGCACATCCCATTAAAATTTCTTTACATGTAAAGCCAAAAAGTTTTACATGTAAAGAAACAGAGGGCTTGAGTCTAAAGACTCAAACCCTAAAAAGGCGATTAGAAATTATACTTGAGGTAAAAACGTCCATAAAGGAAGTCATCATCACTGCTCGATGTGACACCAGTAGCGCTTGTTGGGTTATCATAGATACCATAACCTGCCCATAGACGTGCGGAGAAACCTTTAAGAGCGCCACTAAAGGCATACTTAAGGTCAATATTAATCTCATCGGCACCATCAAGGTTCATTCTATTTGTAGCACCGTGTCCGCTGTTTAAATATCCCTCATCACTTTGCTCATAGTGGGCGTATTTTAGTGCAGAACTTAGACCTGGTACTCCAAAACCATAGATGGCTTCAATGGAGTAGGCATCCACGCCCGCAAAAATGGCATTGTTGGTCAGCATATCGGTATAAGCAACAGCGTCTGGTACATGACCAAGTGTGCCTGGGAAGTTAGCTTCATCATCCATCGTGGTATACGCCACATTGAGCTTAATACCAGAGAGTTCAGTGCCTACTTTAAAGCCATAGAGTCGTGCATTATCGCCACCTGCATCTGGTACGGCTGACACAGGAGCTGCTTTGACACCTGTGTCATAATCCGCACCTGCATAGGTCATGGCTAACGAGAGAGGAAAACTGATAGGCAGTTTGTATTCGGCTTGTAAATAGTACTCATCATATCCACCTTCTCCCATGAAAACAGGAGCGTCATAAATCATTTCATTTTCATTGGTTTTAAGGTACTGCCCATCAATTTTCAAGTTTTTAATGCTTTTATTGACAAAGAAAAGAGAGTAGATGCCATCTTTAAAATGGTCATCTTTTTGAGTTGGCGTATTTCGTGCATCACTGCCATAACGCATTTGCCAGTCTTGAATGTACATCAATTTAACCATCGTATCAGGAATTTCATTGACCGTAATAACCGCCGCATCAAAAGAGTCTTCCAGTGCAAAGGCAGTACTGGTCATAATAAGAGGAGTTTTGATTTTTTGACGACCAATCATAATGTTTGATTTGGAGTAGGTATACTGAATGTACGCTTCTGAGAGAAGGGTAGTGCTTACAGAGTTACGCTCATCATCTTCACTAGCAATTTGGGCTGCACCCGTGCTTGTGTTATCATTTTCATGGAAACCTAGATCATGTGCGGATTGAAATGCCATTCCTAGTTTAAAGCCATACAAACTATCGGTGACGTATTTAAGTTCTGCGGCCACTGAGCCAACATTGACATTATTCACTGGATTGGTTTGAACTTCTGCGTCGCTCTCTGAGCCTGCGGTGTAGACAAAACGCAATTCACCAGTGGCTTTACCGTTTTTAAACGCATCGGCGAGCGTATCTGCAGCATTTGCCATCGTGCCAAGTGTGATGAGTGCCGCAAGGGATAATTTAACGAGTTTCATATTTCTTCCTTGTTTCATTTCACTTTGTGTGAACAAAGTAAAGTAAACCTGCCCGTTGCTTTCCGTGAAACGAAAGAGGCAACGGGCGACTTTTTGCCCGTTACTTCAAAGTTTCATTGAGTTTTTTCTCAACTTCTTCTTTTTTCTTATCTAATTTACCGTTGTAATACGGATACTCAGGTTTGTAGTAGTTCAACATAGATTTAAGTCCATGGTGTCCCACTTCAACGTGGCATGACGCACATCCAATTTTTTTATCCGTATCTTTAAGGCTATCGTAATGCGCATGCATTTTTAAACCTTTAGCACTGATATTGGTATTGGTCTTATAGTTGGTATGACATCCAATACAACCACCATCTTCTACAAAATGCTCTTTTTTAGCACGGTTGGCATGCCAATCAATCGCATCAGGATTGCCAAAAAAGTGAATTGCGCCCTCAACCACACCATTTCTAGCTTTGGTTGCAATATATGCAAGAACATTGTCATGAGGTAAGTGGCAGGTAACACACGTGACTTTAATACCTGTTTTACCAGCACCTCCATGGACGTCGTTGTGATAGGCCGCCACCATCGGTGCCATCTCATGACAAACGATACAAAATTTATCATCACTGGTTCGATGAAGTCCCTCATACATCGCTAATGAGAAGAAAAGACCAATAACAACACCCACTGCACCAAAGAGAAAAAGTTTACTCTTGATAAACAAAAGAAGTTTTTGCATCATGGTGTCTCCCTCATCCAAAGTTTCACATCATTGCTGTGACAGCTTAAACACATATTGTCTGATTTTTGGTGCTCAAAGTGGCACTCATCGCAATAGAGTTTTGGACCATCATGAATCGAGTTGTGTGGATTGACATGTAATGCATCCATAAATTTAAGTCTCTCTGCCAAATACTGTTTGGTTTTATGACAAGATAGACATCCCTCATCCCCAATCGCTTTAAAGTTTTCAGGGTTATCCCCTTGCCCCTCATGACAGTCCGTACATCTCAAAGAGAGTTTGGCATGATGAGCTTTGATAGGAAACTTCTCTTTCATCTCAGCGCTGATTGGAATCTCTTTGGCAGGAGAGGGCGTTGTCGCCTCACTGCCAATCAGAGAAATAGCACTAAGAAGAAGAAAAACTCCTATAGAAAAAAGAGTTTTTTTGTTACACATGATTAAATCGTTTCTCCTGCAATCATTCCAAAGACAAGACAATCAGAAATAGCATAGCTACCCAATCGGCTTGCGCCATGAGTTCCACCTGTTACCTCTCCGGCTGCGAAAAGTCCGGGGATTGGTTTACCTGTATTTCCTGAAATTACACGTGCTTTGGTGTCAATTTTTAAACCACCCATGGTATGGTGAGGTTTTGGCATCAAACGAATCGCATAAAAAGGTCCTTTCATATCAATCGGTGCTGCTTTAAGGTCTTTAAGTGTTTGTTTTTTAAACTGATCTTCTTTACCCGCTAACGCTGTTTCATTGTAAACTTTAATGGTCTCTTTGAGCGCATCAGCTGGAATTTTGTAGTTCGCCGCCAAAGCATCAAGGGTGTCAAATTTTTTCATAACGCCAGATTGGAGTCCTTTTTCAACTGCTGCGTAAATCTGTTCTTCGAATGTATTGTAGGTACCAATCGCAACTGGGAAGGCTTTGGGTGCTTCTCTTAGGATAACATACTCAGCATCCGCTCTGGTTTTACGATCTGCCATTTCATTCATAAAACGCTTACCGTTTCGTACATCCACAGCAACACCATGAACAAAAAGACCTTGTTGTGTGAGCAGTGGTGCGACACCAAAACCTCTTTCATCTGGACTAGCCCATGGTCCTTGTTGAATCCAGTCAATGTGTATAGGAAGAGCTCCAATTTGGAAGGCTTTTAGCAGAGCGCCTGCGGTTGCGCCATCGTGGTTGGTTGCATCTTGATCATAAGCGATTCTTGGATCTTGCATTTTGCGGTAGATTTTATCCATAGAAAAACCACCACTGGCTAAAATGACACCTTTTTTCGCACGGAAAACTTTTTTCTCACCTGAAGTGTTTTCCATATCGTCGCTGATAAGTTTTTTATCAAAACGGTAGTTAATACGTGCTGTGACGCCTAAAACAGACGTACCATCATTGCTCATAACAAAATCATCAAATTTTGCACGAGTAAGAAGTTTACAACCAGGTAATTTCTCAACAAAAGCTGCCATCGGCTGAATAATGGCTGAACCACTCATGTTTTCAGTCACAATCGTTCTGTTCACAGAATGACCACCAAACCATGTTGGTTTTTTGCCTGTTTGATATTTCGCACCACATTTAACCGTAAAATCAAACGTCTCTAAGGCACGAGCAAAAATAGTCTCTAACATCTCTACGTGGTTGATACCCAAACCTGCTTTCAGTGCATCGTTAATGAAAAGCTCTTTAGAGTCTTTAATGCCAAAGGCTGCTTGATCTGGGTTCATTGGCACGGCAAACGCACCACCGTTAATAACAGAGTTTCCTCCCACACGTCCCATTTTTTCTAAAATAAGCACTTTTAAGCCTCGCTCAGCCGCTTTAGCTGCAGCGGCAAGTCCAGCAAAACCAGAGCCGATCACAATAACATCGTACTCCTCATCAAACTTAACATCTTTCTCCATAGGTGCCGCCGCCATTGCTTGACTCGCAGTAAGCATCGCAGCTCCCGCACCTAGAACACCAAATTTTAGAGCGTCACGTCTGGACATCGTCTCTTGACTCATGGTAAATCTCCTCTTGATTAAAAGTTTATTTTTTACTTCCAGCTTAATTTTAACAACTAGCTGTGATATTTAATGTGAGATATGAGCAAAAATGTATTTTTGAATTTTTGATGTTACTTTTTATAAAAATGGGATAATTCTTTAGAAAACAATAGGCGATAAATCCCTAAAAATGGCTAGTTTATAGTTCAAAGAAGTATAAATAAAAGAAAAAAGTACTTTTTACATATAAAGATTTTTTTAAGTAAATAATGAAATAGACCGCCAATATCATGAAAAGGAACGCAGAATGCTTAACGGTTAAAAAAATGAAGGATAGTCTATGCGTCTATGGTTTAGTTATGCCAAATACGCCCCTGAAGTGATTGCTTTAATGGCAACGTGTTTTATTTTAATACGTTAACCTAGGGTAAAAGAGAGTTTTAAAAGAGGCAGAGCCTTTGCCTCTTTTAAAGAAATACGCGTTTGGTTCCCTCTTTTTTGATATCATCAAAATTATCGAGATAATCAAGGTACGCTACCAAATATTTTCGGCTCATATCACACTGCTCTTTCAAAATCTTAATATCAATGCCCTCGTTTTTGCGCATAATGTCTCTCATCTTTTGTACCATCTCACTGAGCGCTGTACTGGTGACAAAGAGGTTATGTTCTAAACGGATGACTTTTTTAGCCCGTGTGAGGCTCTTAAGGGCATCATCACCCATTTTACGGTCAATGTCCAAATCATCATAGATATTGTATGGCGCATCGGGTGTAAACCCTGCTTTGCTCAAAATGTCATAAACCGTATCTTCGATGAGTGTTTCGATATTGTCAATCTGAATTTGGGCGTTTTTATAGACACCGTTCACCAAATCAAGCGTTCCCTCATTGCAGAGTTTTTGAAGGACACTCTCTATAAGAAGAGCACTCGCCCATTTGAGTTTTAAGGAGAGTGATGTGGCGGAGAGTAGGGCATAGCGATTTTTAGTGTAGATGGCTTTAATCACTTTTTCTAACTCATGTTGCATCTCTAAAGGGTAGAGAACCAACCCTTTTTCATCCACAAAAATGCCTTCCATACTTCGAGCAATGGCGATTGCCTCATCATGGTTGAGTCCAAAGCGTTGGTTAGAGGAGATTAGTCCAAAGCCGTGTTTATGCATGGAAACCAAAATGGTAAAAGCCTCTTTAAAATTTTTGGTATCTAAGGCTTTGAGCAATTCAAGTTTGACTTTTTTCTTCATCGGGTCATTAATAGGATTGAGCACTCGCCCTCCACCAATGGTTCGACCACTCGCACAGATAATAAAAGGCTCATCATGCACTAAAAAAAGTTTGTTCTGAAATTGTAATTTGGCATAACCATAGGGGGCACTCTCTTCGGTTTCGTAAAACAAAATACGTGCCTCAACTTGTTTGGTTCCGACAAATAAAATCACCTTACTGTTGTGTTTGAGATGATACCCTCCAATGCCTTCCAACCAGACATCAGCAACATCAAAGCCTCGGATATACCCTTTTTTACACAGCAAAGCTCCTTTTTCAAACGCCGTTTTTTGGGCACTTTGCAGGTTGATAGCGGTTCTTTGGGAGGAGTGGGCGGTCTCTACGTCGTGTTCATGGACTTGAAGATTACGGATGAGAAACTCTTTTTCAATCTCTGGGGCGTAGATTTTTTCACCCACTTTAATGCTGCCATCTAAAACCGTTCCTGTGACAACGGTTCCAGCCCCTGCGATAGAGAAGCTTCTATCCACATAGTAGCGAAAGAGTCCGTTGCTTTTTTTCGTCAGAGTAGGCAGTGCAAAAAGGGCATTTTTGAGCGTTTGAATGGTATTTGGCTCGTAAATACTTACCGGAATAATTTCCACCAAATGGAGATTTTTAAGGTTTTTAAAATGCTCAGTAATCTCATAGTTGCGAAGCGCAATCACCTCTTCTGAAGCAAGGTCTTTTTTCGTGAGCGCGATGATGATATTTTTTACATGTAAGAGGTTTAAAATCTCTAAATGCTCTTTGGTTTGTGGCATAATGCCTTCATTCGCATCAATGACCACTAAACTTGCATCAAAACCAAAAGCTCCTGCAATCATATTTTTTAAGAGTTTTTCGTGTCCTGGAACGTCGATAAACGCAACATTTTTCGTTTCATTTTGCATGGAGGAAAAGCTAAGATTGATGGTAATGCCTCGGCGTTTTTCCTCTTCGAGGGTATCGCCTTCAAAGCCTGTAAGTGCTGTAATAAGTGCCGTTTTCCCATGATCAACATGTCCTGCGGTTCCAATAATAATATAATCCATTTAGTATCCTATAATGCGTTGTATGATGCTAATAAGCGTGGCTTCATTGTGGGGGAGAATGGTTCGAAAATCGAGTAAAAATTTATCCTCCTCGATGCGTCCAATAACGAAATTTTCACGAAATTTACGCTCTAAAAGGGTGGCTTTACCTTTTACATGTAACGCAATGGTTGGAAATTTTCGATTGGGAAGTGTGCCTCCGCCCATGTACGTTTCACTCTTTACAAGCTCACAGTAAGGTTCCCCAATTACCTCTTTTACATGTAAGGCTCTTTGGGTAAGTTCTTCGATACTTCGAAAGAGTAGCCAAAGGGTTGGAATCTCCTCCCACTCCTCTTTAAGGTAGGCTTTAATGCTCTCTTCTAAGAGGCTTAGGGTGATTTTATCGACCCGTAACATGCGTAAGAGCTGGTTTTTTTTAAGCTGTGCGATTAAATCAGCCCGTCCTGCGATAATGCCTGCTTGAACGCTTCCAAAGAGTTTATCGCCACTAAAACTGATGAGTGAGGGATTGCATGTAAGAATCTCGTGTAAAGAGTGTTCACGGTTACCTAAATTGTAAGGGAGTTTGGGAAGATACCCACTGCCTAAATCGTAATAGTCTAAAAGGGAGTGTTGCGTAGCGAGTCTTTTAATCTCTTCGTAGCAGAGCGCTTCACTAAAGCCTTCAATGGAAAAATTAGACTGGTGTACTTTCATCAGCATCACCGTATTTTCGCTGATGGCGTTTTCATAATCACTTTTTTTAGTTTTGTTGGTTGCGCCTACTTCAACGAGCGTTGCTCCACTTTGTTTCATCACCTCAGGAATGCGAAAGCTTCCTCCGATTTCAACCAATTCGCCTCGTGAAACGATCACTTCTTTGGCTTTGGCAAAGGTGTTTAAGATAAGAAAAACGGCGGAAGCGTTGTTATTGACTACCAATACATCTTCCACGCCTAAGAGGGCTTTGAGATGATGGCTGACATGTTCATAACGCTCCCCTCGACACCCTTCTTCGAGGTTGTACTCAAGATTTGAGTAGTTGCAAATGACGGTGCTTGCACGCTCTAGTAAGGTTTTAGAGATAAGACTTCTGCCCATATTGGTGTGTAAAATAACGCCAGTGGCGTTGATAAGAGGTTTTAGCGATGGGGTAAAAAGTGCGTCATACGCCTTTTTAATCTCTAACATCAGTGCTTCTTCATCCACATATTCAAGCTCTTTGCAAAGCAGTGCTTGACGCAGTGTTTCAATCTTTTCACGGGCGATTTTCATAACCCATGTTGCGTTGGCGTCTTGAAAAAGCGGATGGGCAAGGCACTTGTCAATTTTAGGAAGGGTGCGTAAAGGGTTCATACATCCTCCGGAAGCGGTAGTTGTGTCTCATTAAAAAGGTATTTTTTGTTTTGGATTTTGGTGAGAATCCCTTGATCGCTTAATTGTTTAAAGAGCTTAATGACCGTTGGTTTGCTCACATCGACTTGTTCCATAATTTCACTGTAAGAGTAGTTGAGCATATTGTCATTGTCCAAATTTTTGATGATGAAACGGATGATTTCGACCTGTTTGCTATCGGTCACAGCGGAGATGGTTTTGATGATATTGTAAGAGCGTTCAATCTCTTTGGCTTGAATGCGAGGAAGTAAAACGTCGTGCAATGAGTTTAAAAGCTCTTTGATATTCACAGGTTTAATCAAATAATTATCAACATGCAACTTAATCGCATCAAGCAAATACTCTGTATCGCTAAAAGCTGTTGTAACGATGGAAGGAATTTCTAATTCAAGTTCTAGTTTTACCTTGCGTAAAAAATCAAGACCATTGCCATTGCGCAGGTGAATATCTGAGATGATGACATCTACCTTTTCATGCGTAATAATCTTCAAAGCCTCGTCAATGGTTTGGGCAGGATAGATGGTTTTGACAAAGTCTTCTAGGATAGAGCTGGTATGCTTGAGCAAATCCGCTTCATCTTCAAGGTAGAGTACAGTAAAACTTCCCAATAATTCAAAGTTGCGCTTGTTCATCGTTGTCCTCTTCAGTCATCTGAATATTTTTTGGAATCGTAATGGTAAACATCGCACATGACCAGAGTTTGGCTGTGCCTAATTTATGGCGAATGTTTTTACATGTAATCTTTCCATGCATATGTTTTTCAACCATCTGTTTGGACATAAAAAGTCCAATGCCCGTCCCCACACTTTGATGTTTGGTGGTAAAGTAAGGATCAAAGACTTTAGGAATAATATCACTTTTTATGCCCCCACCGTTATCAATAACATTAATATAAATCGCTTGTTCGTTCTCTTTGGCAATAATATGAATAATACGTTGGGGTAATTCTGCTTTGGAGGCTAAAATATCTTTAGAGTTCCCAATCAGGTTAAGTAGGACGTGAATCAGCTCATTTTTAAAGCCAAACACACGCAAATCTTCTTTGAGGAAAAAGTGCAAATCAATCGCTTCTCTCTCTAATTGGTATTTGGAGAGGTCAATCGACTTTTGAATGACCTCTTTGAGGCTAAACTCTTTTTTGCTCTTATTGGGATTGAAAAAGGTGCGAAAATCCTCTAAGGTATCGGACATATTTTGGGAGAGCATTTGCGCATCCGCCACACGGCTGGTCACAAACTCTTCGGTCAGTTTTTTGGCTAAAAATTTACTTTCAAAACTTTGAATAATCATCATCAAAGAGCCCAGAGGTTGTCTCCATTGGTGGGCGATGTTTTGAAGCATCTCTCCAAGACTGGCAAGACGGGCTTGTTGGAACATGATGTTGTCTTTTTTACGACTGTTCTCCACCTCTTTTTTTACCCGCAAAGCAAGGGAGTCGTTAAGCTCTTGAAGCTCTTTGGTTTTAAGCGAGACATTTTCCTCTAAGTAGGCATTGAGATTTTTAAAATGGTTAATGATAGTAAAAAGAACCATTGAGATGAAAAAGAAAATCAGTCCAATAAGAAAAATAAGCATAAACGTACTGGTTTGAAAGAGTTTGTCGTTAATCTGCTTCTCGGTAATGGATTGTTTTAAATGGGTGGTAATTAAACTCGAGAGATAAATATTTAAAGAGTTGGTCTCTAACATAATCTCATCCACAATCCACGCTTCTTGCGCTAAAGTGTTGTTGCGTAAAAAATCCAAAAGTGTGTTGGTTTTGACATCCAATTCGTGCATTTTAAGATTTATTTTCTCAATAATTCCCTGCTGAAAGAGGGTTTTTTCAGGCAGTTTAGGGGCGACTAAAAAGAGATTGAGCCAGCGACTTGCAAAATAGGGCAGTCCGCCAATGGGATGATGGATGGCATCTTGATAGCTGTGCCACTGTTTATGGGTAATTTGTTGTGCGAGTTGAATGACCTCTATGGCGTCGGCATTGCTGATTTGTTTCTCTTTGATGTCGTGCAACGTTTCATTGATATTTACGCAGTAAAGGTCTTTGAGCTCTTCTAAATCCACTTGCGGTTGAGTGTGCTTTTGAAACAACGTTTCATAGTCATATTTGAGTGCAAAAATGGAAACAAACATTAAAAAACCAATGGTCATAATTCCACTTAAAATAATGACAATTAAAATTTTCGTTTTATTGGAAAACTTAATGGTTTCTAGTTTTTGGTTAATGAGAGTTAGCAGTTGCATATTAGTACTCATACTTTTGGATAATTTCAAATTTGCCATCATGATACTGCGCAAGATAGACTTGGTTGAGGAGTTGCGCATTGCGATAGTGCAAAGGAATATTGTCAAGGGTGTAGGTATTTAAGTGTTTAAGGTTTTCAAGAAACTTCTCCCGTGTGATGGTTCCATGAATGTTCTGAAGTGCTTTCACAACGCTTTTTGCCGCTAAAAACCCCTCAAAAGAGACGAGGGAGGGTTTGGCTTCAGGATAATAAAATGAGAGTAGTTTACGGTATTCAATTCCCTCTTTTGAGTAAAAATCATCACATGAAGGTACGGTTTGTGAGAAAAGAAGATTTTCCCCATTGCCTTTTAATTCGTGCATTAAAGCGTTGGCATTGACAAAAGAGATAGGTGAAAAAATAGGCTGATACGAAAAAGTGCTTTTCACTTTTTCAATAAACCGTGCGGTAGGTTTATACGCACCCACAAGGATAATGGCCTCAGGTTTAGCACCTTCAATCTCATGGACGGCATGACGAATGGAGAGGGTATTGCGTTTGTAGGTTCCCTCTGCGCTTAGTTGAAGATTGCGTTTGGCAAGGGCTTGTGCCAAAGCAACGTAACCCTCTTCACCATAATCATCATTTTGATAAAAAATCGCAAACTTTGTTACTTTCTTTTGGGTATTTAAATATTCAACCAAGGCGTCCATCTCTTGTGCGTAGGAGCTTCTAAAATTCACAATGTTGCTTAGCTCTTCATTGCGTAGAAACGAAGCACCTGTATAGGGTGCGATAAAGGGAATGTTACTGTATGTAATCAGTGGTAAAACACGTTTAACCGTAGGTGTGCCCACAAAACCAAAAAGAGCAAAAGCACCATCTTTTTCAATCAATTTGATGGTGTTTTGTAGGGTGTTTTCGGGTTCGTATTTGTCATCATAATGGACAAGCTGGATTTTTTTGTCTTGCACACCACCTCTAGCGTTAATATGGCTAAAATAGGTATTAGCACCAATGACCATGTCTTTGCCAAGATCAGCGTTAATGCCACTGAGAGGAAGAGACGTTCCTAAGACAATAGCACTTTTTTCATGCAGAGGAAAATTCCTAAAAAGTAACCCACTGATAAAGATACCAAGGCTGATGATACCAAGAAGAAGAAAATTTTTGTTGACCAAAACACCATACCTTATGAAAGAGATATCTTCAATTATAGCGGAAGAAGATTAACGAAAGCTAAGGAGCAAAGGGGCTATATATCGTTATATACAATTATAATATAACGAGTCTTTTTGTATTATTAAGAACCGTTTAATCCAAATGATTTTACAATTCGGTCAATTATAATTTACCACTTAATGGACAAACTTATGCAAAAAGAGTACGCATTTTACGATACCGTTGGTATTGATTTTCCCCTTGATGAGACAATAGAATGGGTGAAAACCCCCTGTAAAGGTGATTTTCTTGTTGCGAATTATCCTGAAGCCGAGGCTCTTATTTATGCGCCTGAAATCAATTTTTATGTGGCGCAATCAGAAGATAGCATTGCTCACAAAATCACGAATGTTGCGAAACTCTATGCGATACGCTCTGTTGGGTTTGATTTTGCGCAAGATGTGGATTATAGCCAAGAAGTGGGAAAGAAGTTACTGATCGTAACAGATGAATCAGAGCATGAAGCACTCAAGAGCGATTTAAGTGAAGAAATGTTTACCGTCATGTTACTTTCTCCTTCAATGATTTTAGACCTCAATGGGCATATAGGTGCTTTACATGTAACGCTTAAAAAAGAGGACGAACTCTTAGAATTAGAGTGTGATCAAGTGCTTTGGTGGAATGCTCCGAAGTTTGCCATGAAGCAAAGTGGTGTGTATGACCCCGCTGTGATAGGATTAGAAGAAGCGTTAAAAACCCTTCGTGAGCGAACGGGTGAGTATCACTATAAAAACTACATCAGTTATGATCCTTCCATTTGCCAGTATCATGAACGCCGTGAGGAGATTTGTGGGAAGTGTGCGGAGGTGTGCCCCACGGTTGCCATTTTAAAAGAGGACGAGACCAAGCATTTGGTTTTCTCACACATTGATTGTCACGGCTGTGGTGGCTGTGTGAGTGTGTGTCCTAGTGGTGCGCTTGATTATACGCAGATGCCACGCCTTGCGTTTACCCATTTGAGTGATTATTTTAGAGAATCGATTGCCTTGATTATTCCGAATAAGATGGATTTAGGCGTGATTGATATTCCGCTTCGTGAGGGTGTGCTTCCTTTGATGATTGAAGGGGAGAAATATTTACATGAGGCGCATTTGCTGAATTTACTTCAAACCAGTGGTAATCCCATTGTTTTTTATACCGATTTTATCTCTAAAGGTACAGGCGATGTTATTCGTATCTTAAATGAGATTTTTGAGAAAAAGTACCATAAAAAAGCCATTTATGTGTGTGAAACCACCGAAGAGTTAGCCTCTGTTTTTGAAACCTTGCAGAGTATTCCTGAGTGCTGTTATGGTATTAATGAGGCAGGGCTTCGTAAACGTGAAATTTTTTCCGCACGTTTAGCCCATGTGGTGGGTGAAGAGGATTTGGGTGTGGTGAAGACGGGTGAGCATGTGCATTATGGTGACATGAGTATTGATACCGATAAATGTACGCTCTGTTTAAGTTGCGTGGGAGCCTGTAATGTCAGGGCTTTAACCGCACATCCTGAGGATAACAGTCTTCGTTTTAACGCTTCGATTTGTACCAACTGTGGCTATTGTGAAGTGACCTGTCCTGAAAAAGATTGTTTACATGTAATCAAAGATGAAATCCATCTCAAGCCAAGCTGGTTTTCACAGCGCATTATGGCGCACGATGAGCTTTTCGCCTGTGTGGAGTGTGGGAAAGAGTTTGCTACACGCAAATCGGTTGAAAAAATTGTTGCCATTATGACCCCACTTTTTATGGGAGATGATGTGAAGCTTAGAACGCTTTATTGTTGTGCGGATTGTAAACCTAAAGTGATGTTTAGAGCGCATATGGAAACCGAGATGAAAGAGGTTAAAAATGGATAAAAAAGCAATCAATCAAGCCCGTTCACTGTACTACATTTTTTTTGCGAAAATGTTAGATTTTTCTTCCAGTGATGAAGGGTACAAAGATGTAGAAACGCTGCTTCCAATTTTTCTATCCAATCCTTTGGATGAGGGCAGTTATGAAGCGTTAGGGGCAATTCAAGAGAAGATTAAAACAGAGGGTTTTAGCGCATTAAGAGCGGAGTATGATGAAGTTTTTGTCTCACCTGAGAGCTCTTTTATCCCTTTGAGTGCTTCGTATTATGATGAGGGAAGAGATGATGGTCAAAAGCGAGTGAAAGCTGCTGGTTTAGTGCTTCGTTCTAAATTTAGACGTAACAAGCCTTTGTGTAATGACTCTGAAGATCAAATGGTTTTTGCGTTTCGACTTATGTCAACGCTTATTGAATCAGGGATTGAAGGAGATGAAGAGAGTTTAAACTTAGCTCATACCTTTTTTGCTGAGATTTTAAATGAGTGTATTGATGATTTTGCAGAGCTTCTCTTTACGCATGAAAAGAGTGTTTTCTATAAAAATACCGCCATTGTTTTAAAAGCCTTTAGTGATTTTGAACGTCTCTATTTAGATGTTGCTCCTTCGCAAAAAGTTGCGAGTGCCCATCGTGTGAGTGCGGTCATTCAAACGGACAGAAAACCTTTGAGTCAGCGAATTAGACGTAATTTGGATGAAATTGTTTTATAAATAAATATGCTTTTTTTGCATATTTAAGACTCTTTTTGTCTTCAAATATGCAAATTTAGCATAATGCTATTAAAGCGTTATGAAAGAGGAAAAAACTTCTTTTTTCATAACTCTTTTAAGGGTGAAAAACTGATTCCTCATCATAGGAAAAGGAGGCATAGAACTATGCACGAAAACAGAAGGGACTTTTTAAAGAAAGCCCTTGGAACATCAGCGGTTATTGCAACGGCTGGGGCAAGTGTGGCTTTAGCGAGTGCTAAGAGTGACACAAAAGGAAACAACGGTGTTGTTTATGGAAAATCTCCCAAAAAAGAGATTTTGTATAAAGAGACAAAAGAGTGGGAACTCTACTATAAGAGAACCAACTAGATTTCTCGCAAAATTCTATTTGCAGGGAACAGAAGCACTAAGGGTGCGTGGGCATTGCGCCGAAGAAAACCCAGTGTTAACGTAGTTTTTAGAGCTTTGCTTTAAAAACGTATCAAGAGTTCAAAGAACTCTATAAAACTTAGGAGACAGTGTATGAGTAAAAGCGAAACCCAACTACTCTCCTCTAGCAAAGTCGGAAGACGTTCATTTTTAAAAATGGCGGCTTTGGGAAGTGCTAGTTTTGGAGCGGGGAATCTTCTTGCAAAAGAAGAGAAGATTAGAGTGGCGAGTGCGGAAGAGATTAAAAACCCATTTCCAGGCTCAAAAACAGTAAAAACCATCTGTTCGATTTGTTCAGCAGGTTGTGGTATTAAAGCTGAAGTACAAAATGGTGTATGGGTAAGACAAGAACCCGCACATGACCATCCAATCAGTGAGGGAAGCCACTGCTGTAAAGGTACGGATCAAATTGATTTAACCAAATCAAAACAACGTATCAAATACCCAATGAAAAAAGAGAATGGTAAATGGCATCGTTTAACATGGGATCAAGCGATTGAGGAAATTTCTTCTAAAATGTTAAAAATTAGAGAAGAAAATGGTCCAGATACCGCAATGTTCCTAGGTTCAGCAAAATTCAATAACCAGCAAGCGTTTTACTTTAGAAAGTTTGCTGCGTTTTGGGGCTCAAATAATATCGATCACGTAGCTAGAATCTGACACAGTGCTTCCGTTGCCGGTGCGGCAAATACATGGGGTTACGGTGCTATGACAAATCACTTTGGTGATATTGTTGCACATTCTAAGTTAATCATGATGGTCGGAGCAAACTCCGCTGTTGCTAATCCAATTGGATTTAAACACTTCTTGCAAGCCAAAGATAGAGGCGCGAAGTTGATCGTAGTCGATCCTATCTTTACACGCAGTGCTGCAAAAGCAGATATTTATGTACGTATTCGTCCTGGTACCGATATTGCGTTTGCCTATGGACTTTTACATGTAATCTTCAAAAACGGTTGGGAAGATCAAGATTTTATTGATCATAGAACCTATGCGATGGATCAAATCAGAGCCGAAGCTGCAAAATGGACACCTGAAGAGGCGTCTAATGTTTCAGGTGCTTCTGTTGCACAAATCCTAGAAATAGCAGAATTGTATGCAAAAACTAAACCAGCTGCTATTGCATGGTCTTTAGGAATTACACAACACTCTGTGGGTAGTTCAAACACCCGTATTCTTCCAATTTTAGCGCTTGTGACAGGTAATGCTGGAAAAGCAGGTGGTGGTTGTCAAATTATTCGTGGACACGATAACGTTCAAGGTGCAACCGATATGGCAAACCTTGCAGACTCTCTTCCAGGCTATTATGGTTTGGATAAAGCCGCATGGCAATACTATGCAAAAACATGGGGTGTGAGTTTAGAGTATCTTCAAAGCCGTTTCCATCCAGAACTCGATGCGAAGGGTGAGCATAAATGGATGCATGCTAAAGGTTTCTCTCTTGCTAAATGGTGGCAAGGTGTTCTTCAAGAAGAAAAAACAACTTCTTCTGCGCCTATTCGTGTGCTTTGGGTACAAGGAACAGGTATTACGTCTATGTCTCAACAAGTGAAAATCAAAGAGGCGATTGATAAACTCGATATGCTTGTTGTTGCTGAGCCGTTTGTGAATGAAGCAGCGATTATTACCGATAGAAAAGATGGTATTTATATTCTTCCTGTGGCAACACAGTTTGAGTGTGAAGGAACCCTTTCCGCAACCAATCGTTCTGCGCAATGGCGTTCACAAGTCGTTGAACCACTGTATGAGAGTAAAGCAGATCATGAAGTGATGTTTGCTTTTGCGAAAAAATTTGGTTTTTATGATGAGTATGTCAAGGGCATGAAAATGCATGTGGAAAAAGGCGAAGTCGTTAAATATAAAGATGATTTTGTTTGGCCAGATGATGCGGTTCGTGAGATTGCTCGTACGGTTAAGAGTATTGGTCTTTCGGGCTGGACACCAGAGCGTCTACGCAAACACCAAGCAAATTGGCATCTTTTTGATCCATTAACCCTCAAAGGGCGTGGTGAGATGGAAGGCGAATACTACGGACTTCCATGGCCATGTTGGGATGAAAAACATCCAGGTTCTCCTGTTCTTTACGATGTATCCAAACCTGTCAATGAAGGCGGTATGGGCTTTAGAAATCGTTTTGGAATGGAGCACAATGGTGTGAGCCAAATTGCCGATGAGACCGTGACACTTCCAGGTCAAAAAATCAAAGGTGGCTACCCACAACTCACTAAAGCTAACATCGAAAAAGTGCTTGGCATTACGCTCTCTGAAGAAGAGAAAGCACAAATGGGACCAAGCTGGGCGATGGATTTTAGTGGTATTATCCAAAAATATGCTCGTGAGTATGGCGTGTGTGTTTATGGTAATGCAAGAGCACGTACGATTGTTTGGGAATTTCCAGATCCAGTACCCGTACACCGTGAGCCTATTCATTCACCACGTTGGGATTTGGTTCAAAAATACCCTGCATTGCCTGATCAAGACAATAACTTTAGGGTAGCAACAAGGTTTATCTCTGAGCAAACCAAACAAGATTGGTCCAAAGAGTTCCCAACTATTATGACCTCTATGCGTCTAGTCAACCTCTCAGGTGCTGGAATGCTAGAGCGAACCAGTAAGTACCTCTCAAGCATCACTCCAGAGATGTTTGCCAATATTCACCCAGACTTAGCCTCTAAGTATGGTATTGAAGATAAAGGTATGATGTGGATTCATGCACCGCAGGGTACAAAGATTAAAGTTAGAGTACACTACAATAGAAGTGTAACCCCTGATCGTATTTGTATGCCGTACAACTTTGCGGGTGTTATGCAGGGTGTGGATTTGAGTGCGAACTATCCAGAAGGCACACGTCCTTACACGATTGGTGAAAGTTCAAATACCATTGTTAACTATGGATTTGACCCGATTACCCAAATTTCTGAGTTCAATGCGGGTCTATGCCGTGTTGAGAAAGCGTAAGGAGAGCCCTATGGAAAATATCAACAGTCGTCTAAAATTTTATTGTGATGCAGAGAGATGTATTGAGTGTTTTGCTTGTGTGGTTGCTTGTCAAAATGCGCATGAACTCCCTGTGGGCATTGCACGACGTAAGGTCGTAACGCTTAATGATGGTGTGGAGGGCAAAGAGACCTCTATCTCGATTGCGTGTATGCACTGCTCTGACGCTCCATGTTCACAAGTGTGTCCAGTGGATTGTTTTTATATTCGTGAAGATGGTATTGTGCTTCATGATAAAGAAAAATGTATTGGATGTGGATACTGCTTATACGCATGTCCTTTTGGTGCGCCTCAGTTTCCAAAAGATGGTGTCTTTGGCGCTAAAGGTGCCATGGATAAATGTACCATGTGTGCAGGTGGTCCACTTGAAACCAACTCTGAAATAGAGCGTCATACCTATGGTCAAAATCGTATCTCTGAGGGAAAAGTTCCTGTGTGTGCGGCGATGTGTTCGACCAATGCTTTGATGATTGGAACCTCTGAGAAAGTTTCTGAACTTTATCGTACACGTGTTCTAGCTCGTGGAGAGAGTAAAGAGGCAAATAACTCTTATCTTTGGAATGTTGCCTATAATAAACAAAGCAGAAAAGGGCTTACACAATGAAAAAGTACCTTGTGCTCTTAAGCAGCTTGTTACTTTCGATGACCTCTTTATATGCCATAAGCACAGGAACGTATGATGACCCTTTGTATGGAACAGCTATGCTCAATGCTATTCCAAAATACTTTGCGTTTGGAGAGGTTTTTACCTACCTCCAACGTGAGTGGTTTTGGAAAGGGTTTTTGATTGCGCTCTTTTTAGTTCCGGTTGCAGGTTCGATTCACTATATGATTATTGGACCTAAAGTGTTTTCGCATGATGGCAAGAAAATCTTTGCATTTAGCTTGTTGATGCGAGTCATGCACAACCTTGCGGCACTCTCCTTTTTGGTGTTAGTGCCCACAGGATTTATTATGGCGTTTGGAGACTTCTTCGGAGGTGGAACCTTTGTTCGTGTGTGTAAGAACCTTCACGGGATTGCCACACCTGTTTTTGCGATTACCGTCCTTCCTATGATCATTGCATGGATTCGAGATATGATTTTCAACATGGATGATGTCAAGTGGATGATGATCGTAGGCGGATATCTTTCCAAAGAGAAAAAGCCAATTCCTGCGGGTAAGTTTAACGCAGGTCAAAAGGCATGGTTTTGGATTGCAATGCCTGGTGGTATTTTAATGATTTTAACAGGAGCGTTGATGTTCTTCTTAAACATTAACCTCTCTCCTGTGGCAACACTTTTTGGGGTCAGTCAAATTGATTTACTCCGTATCTCGGCGATTATCCACAATGTATTGGGTATGGTCGTAGCGACGTTTTTTATGGTACATGTTTACATGGCAGCGATTGCGATTAAAGGCGCAATTCACTCTATGATTACAGGCTATAAAGAAGAAGAAGAGGTTGCCATCCTTCACAGTTCTTGGTATAGAAAACTCAAAGAAGAAGGTAAGGTTTAAGCGTTTTAGATAAGCCCGACGGTTGTTGGGCTTATCTTCTTTTATCACTAATTAAGAATATATGTTAAGTTGCTTTCCACAACACAACCCCTTTTTCGGCTTGTGTTTTCACGATAACTTGATCGTTTTGCATGTGCTTGATGAGGATAGATTCGATGATGGTATCATTAGGGGTGAGCTCTTTTCGACCAAGCTGTTCGTAAGCATACTCCTTGGCTTCTTCAAACGAGTATTCCTCTTCTTTGAGTGTATGCGCTTTGACTGAAGCTTCTACAAGTTTGTTGGTGCGGTATTTTTCCCAGCCGACGTAAATGCCAAGTTGTTTACTCGCACCCAGTATTTTTTCAATTTTTTGTACGTTATTAATCGCAGGAGTCATGGAAGCGATGACAATGTCATATTGTGTTGTCAGCGCCAAAGTACCCCAATCGCTTTGATGGGTTTGGACATGGTGCGACACGCCTGTTTGGATAGCATCTTCATTGAGCGCTTTTAGCATACCCTCTGAAACATCAATGGCCGTGACACCAGTTTAAGATAGGATGGATATCTTTGCTTATTGATGCGTCATTAAAACGTGGATAACGCTTCGCCATGTTGTCCCAAAAAGCCAACTTTTGTTCCATGAAAATCCTTCAAAATTCATTATATATTTAAAACTATAATGAATTTTGAAGGGAAGTACAAGAGGAGTGTGTCTAAATTTGAACCATTGTGTGATATTGGCTTGGTTTTGCAAAGGAACGATTGAGCGTGGGGAGGCTAAAGGTGCTTTCATAAAAGAGGCGGTAAAAGACTTTAGCCTCTTCTAAAACATCGAAATGGTAAAGCGTTGGATGGAGCATGTTGGCGATGTGCATCAAGCCCAAAATCCAACGGGGGCTTCCAAAATCAAAACAGGGTGCAAGGTGTGTGTAGATACGTTTTTGTTTGAGTGCTTCGACGACGATGCCTTGTTTTTCACAATACATGTAAAACTCATCGAGCGGGCAGTCTAAAAATGATGAGATAAAGATAATATCAGGGTTGAGTGCGTTGAGCATTTCGACAGATATCTTTTTTCCAGGTCTTCCCTGCAAATCCAGCCCTTTATTGACACTGATACCACCTGCCATTTCAACCAACTGATTTTCAAGGCGTTCTTCTTCGAGTGCAAATAAGGGTTTTCCCATCACATAATAGACCCGTGGTTTAACGTCAATTTTGGGTAATTCTTGGGTGATTATGGCAATCTTTTCTCTCATGTAAGCAAGGAGCTTTTGAGCCAGAGTTTCTTTGTGGGTGAGGTTTGCAAGATACTTTATTGTGTTGGCATAATCGTCAAAGTTTTGAATGTTTACATGTAAGCGTCGTAGTCCATCATTTTGCAAGAGTTTTTCCCAACATGCGGTGACATCTTTTTGCTTCTTTACGCCTAGTGTCGCAAGTGTTCCCTCTACGATTTCCAACGCTCTTGTGAGTGGATAGCCGCCTTCAAAACCATCTTCATTGAAGATTTTTTCGGCAGGCTCTCCTTTGATGGGAAGAATGTGATGGCAGTTTGGGCAGGTGTGTTTGTGATAGTTTGGGTGAATGGCTCTTAGCTTTGCGCCCATAGGACCGTAAAAATCTCGCTCAAAAATCAATGCGCCACATTTAGGGCAGTGAGTATTTAAAGACTCCGTTCCAGGGGAGTTGAAAAGATAGACGTAATCAAGATGCGATAAGAGTTTTTTGTAAAGGGTTTCAGATGCTAAGATGGAAGGCTCTAGGGTGATGCTCGCATCTTCAATAGGGATAAATCGCATAATTTGGAGGGGAATCTCTTTGGAGATGTTTGCCAATGTTTGGGCAATTTTTAAAAGCTCTTCTTCGTTGTCTGTTTTATGAATGCACGCCACTTCAACGTGCACACCTTGATGGTGAAAAAGCTCGATATTGCGTAATACAGGCTTGTAGCTGGACGCACCGCAACTACGGTAAACATCATTGCACAAGCCTTTAAGCCCAATATTGACAAAATCCAAATAAGGGGAAAGTAAGGCTAGGGATTTTTGCGTAAAATAACCATTGGTAGAGCACCCTGTCAAAAGTCCATGTTTTTTAGCCAGTGTGCAAATCTCTAAAAAGGTGTAAAACGAGGCGAGAGGGTCATTCATAAGAAAAACAATGCCATCACACGCTTGCTCTAAGGCTTTGTTGATAATTTGCATCGGCGAAAGCTTTTTAAGCGCTGGGCTTTGTACATTCATCTCCTTAGCAACCACGGTTGAGATGCACCCCAAACAGTCAAAATTACACCCAGTGGTGCTGATTTGCAAAAATTTGGCACGAGGGTGAAAGTGCAGCACAGGCATGGTTTCTGCTGAAATGGGTGCTACAACAAGGTATGCGTTTGGAAAACGCTCTATCATGGCATGGTCTTGGCATTCATAGCGACCACACATCCCAATGCCTTTTTCTTCGACATGGCATCGTCGTTCACAAATCGGGCAAATCATAAAATATCCTTTTGTTGCTATAACTTAAAATAGGTTTTTAAATCTTCGTTACTGAGTTCAACACCAAAAAAGAGCTGATAAAATGCTTTGACTTTGTCTTCAATTTTATAGGGATAGCGTGTGGGATAGAGTTTGCTCGCAATCCAATGTGCCCCAAGAATACGCATAAAAGAAGGTGGTCTATCTGTCCAATTAAAGGGGGATTTTGGGACTAAGTATACTTTTTTATTTTGAACGGCTTTGAGCACTGCCCATTTTTTCTCACGAAAGACGGTTTTATAAAACGTTGGATTTTGAACGATGATAACTTCTGGGTCATATAAAATAATCTGTTCAAAACTTACTTCTTGTAATCCTACAACACTGTTTTGCACGCATTTATGCACTAAGTTACCTCCAGCTAGGGCTAAAGGTTCAGAGTGAAAAGAGCGGTCACATTCTGTTTGAAGCCCAAAATCACCTTCAGCGTAATAGACTTTGGTACGCTCTTTTTCAGGGATACTTGCTACAAAAGTTTTGAGCTCATCTAAATAGGTTTGCGCCATGTTAGCTAGTGCATTGGCACGCTCTTCTTTTTGCATAACTCTTCCAAGGTAGCGAAAAACCTCAGGGTAGTTTTGCGAATCGTCAATATTTACTTTCAGAGCAGGAATAGAAATGCGTGCTAAATCTTTAGCTGTTTTTTCATTGAGTAGTGGCGTATCCCATGTGATAATTACATCAGGCTTTGCGGCTAAAATTGCTTCTAAATTGGGAATATTGTTGCCATGCCAACCTCCTAAAATAGGAAGTTCCATGAAATGTTTACTTAAAAATTTTTCACCATTGTTGTTGTCTTTATTTGTTTGTGGAGAATTAACACCAATCAGTGGGGTGTCATCAATGACATAAATCATAAAACTAATGGGTGGAGCTGAGCCATAAATGCGAGTGATATGCTCAGGAAGTACAATAGGCTTGTTGCTAACATCTAAAAATGTTCGCGACTCATTTGCAAAAAGTGAGGTTACGAACAGTAGAAAAAAAATGAACACATGCATAAAACGCCTCCGTATGGAAAATGTCTTTGCATTGTATAAATAAATATATAATGAAAATCTTAAAGTTCTTTCTAAAATTAAAAGTTTAGAAATTTATCAAGGCGTATTGGCTTTAAATACCTAAAATAACGTTAGATGCTTTAAAGAAAATATATGTTTCTTCATTGATTTTTAACCCTAAAGGTTCGAATGCTTCATTTGAAATCGTCGCTGTAATCGTACTTTTACTTTCTAGTTCTAAGGTGATTTCCGTGCTAGAGGTATCGCTGAGAATTTGAATGATTTTGCCCTGTAAGAGGTTTTCACACGCAATGGTAGGTTTCGTTTTTGAGAGAAAAATTGAACTGGCTTTGATAATAGCAATAGCGCTATCGCCAAGGTGGAGTCCTAATTCTTGATAACTGTTTTTGGTAATGCTAGCATAAATTTTATTGGCTGCCTTTATGGTAAGTTCTATTTGTACATTAACAGGAGATTCTCTTATGGCGCTAATTGTGCCGATAAGTTGGTTACGAGCGCTAAGTTTTAATGAAAGACGATTCAGTGTTTGAACAATGGTTGCTAAATTATCACTGCTTCCAAAAAGATCTAAAAATTGTTGATGTTTCACTTGAAGGTTATGAAAAGCGGCTATTACCTCTTCACCTTTGGCTGTTAAATGTGTCCCACCACCTCCTTTTCCACCACTGATTTTTTCGACAAGGGGTGTTTCGGAGAGGTTATTCATCGCATCGACGGAGTCCCAAGCAGCTTTATAACTCATCTTCATTGCTTTAGCGGCAGCATGGATAGATCCATGTTCACGAATGCGCTCTAGTAGTTCAATACGTCCTTTACCAAGGTAGTTTTTGTTGCTTTTTTTCATCCAAAGTCGTGCTTCTAACATGGGTATCACCTTCTTACGATCTTTATGTTCTCTAAAGTATAACCAAATCATAAATCAATCGTCAATTTTTACAATGATTTATATTAGAACACGCATCCTAAAATGATTTTAAAGAACTTATGGAAAGAGCCAATGTCTCTTTGTTTGAGCATCATTCTTGATGTAAGTCATAGCGCATGTAAAAAAGAGAAGCTAAAATTTTCGTTATATTTATAATTATATTACGATATAATGCAATGTCTCTTAATTCTTATTGTTCGTTTTATTGGTCGTTATTTATATAAAGTAAATAACGACTGTTAGAGAGTTGTAAAGGCATAGAAAATGTTTTTAATCAAGGAGAAAAGATGCTGAGTGAAAAGCTTTTATCGTTTGCCCTTCTAGGGATTGACCCTGTCCTTTGGGTATTGGTTGTTATGAGTATGATTGCTGTTGGGGTGATGATTGAGCGTTTTTTAGTGTTTAGCGCAATTCAAACGAAGTATCAAACGATGGATTATTATACGTTGCGACTCAGTCTTGAATCGCGTTTGGGCATATTAGCGACCTTTGGTAACAACGCACCATTTATTGGGCTTTTTGGAACGGTGTTGGGTATTATTCAAGCGTTTCATGCGATAGGCTCTAATAACGCTTTTGATGTTCAACCTATTATGCAAGGTATCTCTGAAGCGCTGATTGCCACGGCAACGGGGCTTTTTGTTGCTATTCCTTGTGTTATTGCGTATAACTATTTTACCAGACGTGTCAAGGTTTTCTTAACTCAAAAAGAGGCACAGCTCAATGAAGCGTGAACCTTCTTATGAAAGTGATATTGCTGAGATTAATATGACTCCTTTTGTGGACATCGTCTTAGTTATTTTAGTCATTTTTATGGTGACAGCTACGTTTGTTACCCAAGGCAAAATTCCGCTTACGCTCCCCCATGCATCCAATGCTCAAAACCAAAAAGATGAGAAAAAGCCTATGGTTTTATCACTCACAGAAGTGGGAGAACTCTATTGTGATGATGTGGCGCTTTCCATAGAAGCGTTAGACACAAAAATAGCGTGCATGAACACTCAAGAGCCTCATATCGTACTGAGAAGTGATGCAAAAACGCCGTTTGAGCATGTGGTCAAGGTCATCGACATTTGTAAAAAGCATCGCATTAGCACGTTTGTGATTCAGACAACGAAGGGGGGAGTGTGAAAACATCCCATTTCGTTGTTGCCTCTTTTGGGACACTTTTGGTGCATGTTTTGATTGGGTGTG
This sequence comes from Sulfurospirillum deleyianum DSM 6946, assembly GCF_000024885.1. NCBI lineage: Bacteria > Pseudomonadati > Campylobacterota > Epsilonproteobacteria > Campylobacterales > Sulfurospirillaceae > Sulfurospirillum > Sulfurospirillum deleyianum. Next base: position 2,075,030 of record NC_013512.1, on the reverse strand, counting down.
CACTTTTTATAGGAAGTGACATGCTGCCTAAGCCTCCTATAAGAGAGTTAATTATCACAGAGGTGAGTTTTTTAGAGGAGCTAAAACCTGAGATGATTCATCAGGAGATTTTGCAAGAGCTTCCACGTAAAATAAAGCCTATTGTTGAGCAAAAGCTTGAAAAAAAAGTGCCAAAAGTATCGGCAAAAACGTTTCCCATTCAAAAGCCCATCCAAGAGCTTGTTGTAGAAAAAACGATACATTCCAATGTGCCTATCAAGGAGCAAGCAGAGGTATTGCCAGTTACGCCAAAGGCGCAAGAAGCACCGATGAGAACAACGCTCTCAAAGCGCAAGGATGACCTGCTTTTGGTCTATCTCGCTAAAGTAAGAGATAAAATTCAAGAGAGCCTTCGTTATCCTTCTGCGGCAAAAAAGATGGGTATAGAGGGTGAGACCGTGGTGCAATTTTTAATTCATACCAATGGAATGGTCGATGCTACATCGATTAAGATCGCAAAGTCTAGTGGCAAAGTACTTTTGGATCGCAATGCGATTGATGCTGTGCTTGAAGCAGTGCCTTTTGAGTTTCCTCCCCATGAGGAGATCGAGATTAAAGTCCCTGTTGTTTTTAAACTCACTTCATAAGAAGTTTTCAATGTGTCATGCTAGTTTCTTGTTAGGCTGTTGTTGGTTTATAGCGTACAACAGGGTGTGTAAATAGCCCGAATAGAAAAATCTTGCTCTTCTTGCACCTTGTTGTGTTACTACGTGGAGAGTGTAGAGAGTCTTGGTGAAAATAGAAAAATATTGGATAGCAAATGAAAAATTCACTTTTTTTTAGTTTAATGGTAGTCAGTCTTGCTACAAGCGTGCTTATCTCTTTAGCATTGGGACGTTATGAGATTGAATTAGGGACGCTTTGGCAGTTTTTGGCATGGAAGTTTTTTAACATAGGTGAGACACCCCATGAGGTGGTATTGCTTACTAACATTGTTTTTGATATTCGCTTGCCACGTATTTTAGCCGTTCTTCTTGTAGGGGCTGCGCTTTCAGTTTCTGGTGGAGCGTTTCAAGCGATGTTTGTCAATCCATTGGTCTCTCCTGGCATATTGGGTGTTTTAGCGGGCGCCTCGTTTGGGGCAGCCCTTGGCATCATGATTTCTGATAGTTGGTTAGGGGTACAACTCTTTGCGTTTTTATTTGGTTTTGTAGCCGTTTTAGTCGCTCTTGTCGTAGCAAAAATATATGGAAAGAATAGCTCACAAATGATTTTATTGGTTTTGGGTGGCGTTATTTCTAGTTCTTTATTCTCAGCGCTTCTCTCCGTTACCAAGTTTGTTGCTGACCCGTACAATAAGCTTCCAACGATTGTTTACTGGCTGATGGGCTCTTTTAGTGCTGTCGATATGAACACACTCAGCAGTGTAGCGCTGCCTCTACTTTTTAGTACCATCATGCTTTCGTTGATGGGTAAATACCTCAACATTTTAAGTCTTGGTGATGATGATGCAAAAGCACTGGGTGTGCGAGTGGCATGGGTACGCAATAGCGCTATTTTACTTGCTACTTTGCTGAGTACACTCACGGTTGTGGTTGCTGGTATGATAGGTTGGGTAGGTCTTATTATACCGCATATCGCGCGCTTTTTGGTGGGTGCGGATAATCGTGTGCTCCTTCCGATGTGTGCGCTTTTGGGTGCTCTATTTTTAGTCATCGTAGATACATTGTGTCGCATCTCTATGAACATTGAAATTCCCATAGGGATTGCGACATCTTTGATTGGAATACCGATTTTTGTGCTGGCACTTCGCAATGCTAAAAAAGGATTTGTATGAGTTTTTATGAGGCACGTAATCTTCATTTTGCCTACAACGATAAAGTGGTTTTACAAGGGGTTGATTTATGCATACAAGAGGGTTCAATCGTCTCTTTACTTGGATCAAATGGGGTTGGTAAAAGTACCTTAATGAAACTTTTTTTAGGGTTACTCAATCCAACGTGTGGCGAGGTAATGCTCAAAGGAAAGCCTTTAAAAAACTATTCGATTAAAGAACGTGCTTTACACATTAGTTATGTGCCTCAAAGTACACAAGTTGCGTTTGCGTTTTGTGCTTTAGATATTGTGCTCATGGGACGCATTGCTTTTGAATCGTGCTTTAAAAGAGCCTCAAAAATAGACATTTCCCTTGCGCATGCAGCGATGGAGCGGTTGGGTATTTTGCATTTGGAAAAATGCACTTTTCAAACGCTGAGTGGTGGTGAAAAACAGTTGGTCTTAATAGCACGCTCTTTGGCGCAAGGGGCAAAAATCTTGGTGATGGATGAGCCTGTGTCGGGTTTAGACTATGGCAATCAGTTGCGTCTTTTGGAAACAATCATACTCCTCTCCAAGGAGGGGTATACCTTTTTAAAATCTACCCATTTCCCTGAACATGCTTTGATGTTGGGTGGGTATACCTATGCTTTAAAAAAAGGGAGGATTTTAGCGCATGGTGATACACATGAAACGATAACACAAGAGCTAATCAACGAGCTTTACAACACAAACATTGCGCTTAAACAGACCGTATGTGGGTATTCTGTTTGCATTCCATCGTTTGTGCATATTAAGTAACGGAAGGAGGAAATTATCTCTTTAGGGTAAGGGCAGATTTATCGTTATATAAAATAAAATATATTGTTTTGGTACATATCATTTAAAAAGGAGAAAAAATACAAGGTTGGCTTAGTGCTTTTATGGATCATTGTATTTGTTTTGATGAGTGAAACGTTTGAGATAGAGAAAATTGAGGTGTCTATGATAAAGATATCCTGCAAGCTAAACACTACAATCAATTCTTATAGCTTTTAAAATAGGTTACATGTAAAACAGGGCAGTGTCATTTTAAGTGCTATATATTTTTTAGAGATTGACTACATTAAAAAGGAGTTTTTATGGAATTACTATACAAGACAATACTCATTGTGCATCTCTTTTGTGCAATGTTATTTATGGGTTGGGGCTTTGCAAAACTGTTTGTTATAGCACCTATTAAAGGTACGATTGGTAAGGATAATTTTGACAATTTACAAAAAGAGTTGTCCAAAAGAGTCTGGAAAATTTATCCCGCTAACATGATGGTACTGATCTTGACAGGTACGATTTTAAGTATGCAGTATCTTACGTTTGAAAATGGCATTTTTCCTACGACGTTTCAAACAATGCTGATTATAAAAGTCTTGCTTGCGTATGGCATTGGAGTCAAAGTGGTGTTTTCGATTACAAAGCGCCTTCTCTTTAAGATAAAAAATGCAGAAGATCCAAACCCCGTTGAAAGTTCTGCTTATTATTACATTTTCACGGTGGGTGTAGCGATTGTTTTGTTAGCTAAATTGATGTTTTTGATTTAAGTTTTGAAAAAATTTACATAAAGGTTCAAGATGAAGCAAAAAGTTATTTTGATGAGTTTAATGGCTACATTGAGTATTCTTTACAGCCAAGATACGTATACGTTAGAGAAAGTGACTGTATCAAATGAGAGTGACGGGGGTGCTATTTTTGAAACAGATAATAAAGATAATATCAATTCGCAGGGGTTTACCAAGGAAGCAATAGAGCTTTATAGTGGACCTGTTGGTATGTCTGCTTTGAAAGTTGTTGGCATGTCGCCATCTGTGGATTATCAACCTGCGGAAATATTTGGTTCGAATGAAACATCTTTTCATGATCCATTAAGAATCAGGGGTAAAAATCAATCAGGACCAGGGGGTGTGTATATGCTAGAATCCTTGCCCATTAGTGGTAATCCTGGTGGCGGTAAAACCATGTTTGATATGGAAAATTTTTCTGGTATTGATCTTTATAAAGGGTACGCACCTGTTGATAAAAGTCTTGGATTTTCAAATCTTATAGGTAAAGTTGATTTAACCGTCGCTAGACCTAAAAAAGAGATGGAAACGCAATTTGCTCAAACCGTTGGTTCAGACAAGACCTTAAGAAGTTTTTTGCGATTTGATACGGGGAAAATGGATGATGTAGCAATTTTTGGGTCTTTTTCTAAAACAAGTGGCGATAAATGGAAAGGCGAAGGTGATTTAGACAGGAAAAATATGATGTTAGGTGCGGTTTATACACCTAATGATAATTTTAAAACAGAAATGTTTGTCATCCACAATGAAGATAACCACCATAATTATTATGGATTGAGCTATGCAGAAGCGAAAGATTTGGATACCTATGCTAAAAAAGATTGGAATCGTGTCTCTAGCGTGGGAAGCTCAAATTATTATGATTGGAATAAACAATCTTTTAAAGACACCGTTTTAACTGCGAACGTTGAGTATCGTTTTGTCAATGATTCTGTTATGCGCTTTAAACCCTATTATTCAAAGGATAAAGGAAACTATTGGTTTGCAAATGATGCTAAAACAAGAGAGATCGAATGGTTAATTGACCATGATAGGTATGGAGGTGTTTTGGAGTATGAAGTTCCTTTAAACGATGAGTTAAGTATGAAAATGGGATATTGGAGAGGCAGACAAGAACCTCCAGGACCACCATCAAGTCGAAGACTGTATACGATTAACGCATCAGGTCAATTACAATATGCTGGATGGAATATTTTAGCTAAGAATCAATACCATGAGTTTAATTCACCTTTTATAGAGTTTTGTGGAGAGAGAGATAGGTTGAGTTATTCTTTAGGTATTCGATACCTTGATTTTAAATTGGCAGGGTTGAAAAATTATACCTTTGGTACTAATGCTACGACCAGTTCTGATTATGATACGGCGATAGCTCAAGGAACCGTTGATGAATGGGGAAGTGTTGATGCCAAAACATTTACAGAGTGGTTGCCCAGTGTGTATGTAGGTTATCAACTGACGCATAACATTGATATCTATTTTGATTATGCTAGAAGTTACGGATATGATGTCAATCTATTTCCAACGTATGTCACAAATCGTGCTAAGTTTGTCGCAAAAAATGTAACGCTACAACAATTATGGGATCAACAAAAATTAGAATTGTCTGATAATTTTGATATTGGGATGAAATATAAATCTAATGGAATTGTTTATAATCCAAATCTATTTTTTACTAAAGTAACAGGAAAACAGGCAAATGTGTATGACTCTCACTATGGCATAGCGTATCCTACCAATAGCATAGATGCGATGAGTTATGGCGCAGAATTTGCTATGAGTGGTCCTTTAGGTGAGTCTGTTGATGTTCTCGCAAGCCTTTTTTATAACCAATACTACTACACAGAAGATTTTCAGACGAGTGCAATAAGTATAAGTTCTATTAAGGGGGATCAAATTCCTGATGCGCCGATGTACGGTGTTAAAGGAGCGTTGACGTATAAAATAGAAAATTTTAAATTTACTCCTATCGTTAAATACACAGGAAGCAGATATGGAAATGTTGATCATACACAAAAAATTCCTTCGTTTACAACGGTTGATTTTGACATTGATTATAGGTTGCCCAAAATCAAAGGGTTTAAGTCGGCTGATGTCAAGTTGAGCTTTATCAATGTGTTTAACAAACGTTATATTGCTTCTATTATTACACCAGATAATGCTCTTGCTGCGGATACAACACAGCCTACCTATATTGTAGGAGCACCTTTTAGTGCCTATCTAAGTGTTGGGTTAACGTTTTAGAGCACTGCAAATCGTACCCACACGTACTCTGCTACAAATGTTTTGACTTCTTACATGTAAAAATGTAGCGTACTATTAACTTTAGTGCGCTACAATCTCCTTTATTGACGTTAAATAGGAGAAAAAGTGGAACCTGTTTTTAAAACTACGATCACAAAAATCAAAGGAAAAGAGAAATTCGAGCGAGAGGACACGTTGGTGCGTGAAATCAAGCTAGAACTGATTGTCAATGGCAATCGTGTGGGTGCGGTCATGGCAACACCTGTGGATCAAGAAGCCCTTGCGATTGGCTATTTGATGAGTGAAAATATCATTGAAAAACTCAGCGATGTCACCTCCCTTAAACTTTTAAATGATGGTATGCGTGTGGAGATTGAAGCAAAAGTGAATGAAGAGAGTATTCATAAATTAAACGCTGAGGGCGTGGTGATTAGTGGATGCGGTAAGAGCATGACTGCGAACATCGACCCTGAAGCGATTGCTGCAAAAGTCATTCAAAGCCCTTTTAAACTCAGTAGCCGAAAACTAAGCACCGAAATGAGTCAATTTTATACCGAGTGTCCTTTGTATGAGCAAACAGGCTGTGTGCATACGGCAAAACTCTTTACGGATGAGCATACTTATTTTATTGGTGAAGATATTGCCCAACACAATACGATTGATAAAGTCGTGGGCAAAGCAGTACTTGCAGGTGCGGATGTCAAAAATGCTTTTTTAATGGTGAGTGGAAGACTCTCTTCTGAAATGGTCGCCAAAGCGGTCATGCATCAAATCCCCATTCTAGCTTCAAGAACGGCATCAACCTGTTTAGGTTTAATGATTGCAGAGAAATTTGGCTTAACACTGATTGGATTTGTGAGAGGCGATACGATGAATATTTACCGTCATCCTCAAAGAATTGTGGTGGAGGCGTAAGTATGTCTGAGATGGAAGTGTTGATTCAGCAGTATTTGAATGAAAAAGGCAAGCTTGATTGTGCGGATGCCTATAAGATTGCCTCAAAGTTAAAATGCCCTATCCGTGAAGTAGGCGATTGCGCTAAAGCGATGGACATACGCATTGATTCGTGTGACTTGGGTCAATTTGGTCGGGTTGAGGGTGGCTCGTTTGATGCGGAAGCACTGAGTCGTTTGAGTCCTTTTTTAGATGATAAAAATCGTATTACATGTAAAGATGCCAGAGCGCAAGCAGGAGGCATTGGACTTAAAAAAATCAGAGGGACACTCAAAGAAAAAAATATTGATGTGACTTATTGTAGTTTGGGGTGTTTTACTGAAAAAAAGCGTCCACGTTTGTATGTCAAAACGAAAACATGGATCGAAAATGCTGAGGGTGAACTGCTTTTTGGTAAAGGTAAAACCGAGATTTTAGAGCTCATTGAGCAAGAAGGTTCTATCTCTAAAGCCTCAGAAGTGATTGGGATGAATTATAAAAAAGCGTGGACGCACATTAAGATTTTGCAAAAAAATATTAACGATGTGATGGTTGAAACCAAGCAAGGTGGTGGTGAAGATGCGGGTACGAAACTGACACCTGTAGCACGTGAATACATGGAAAATTATCGAAAGCTTCAAGAAGATATTGAAAACTACGCCAATGAGCGTTTCAAAGAGTTGTTTTTAAAGCCCCGTAATAAAAAAGAGTTTAAAGAGTAGACTTTCTTCAAAACGTGTTTTGCAAGAAGTCAAAGCATCTAAGGTACGTTAACATTGTGACGAATAAAGTTCAGTGTTAACGTAGCCTTTATGTTGAGTTGCTATTTTGACGCTATTAAAATAGTGTACTATTTCTTTGTGAAACTAAACGGTGAATTTTATGAGGGTTTGAGTGTAAATATGCAAAAGTAACACATCTTATCAAAGGAGTTTGTATGAATAAAATTTTAGTATTGAGTGCGCTTGCGGCATCCTTGTTGTTAGCAAAAGAGCCTGTTGTAGTATTGCATGCGGGGAGCCTTTCGGTACCATTTGCGGAGATTGAAAAAGTATTTGAAACCAAATATCCGCAGTTTGATGTTCAACGAGAGCCAAGTGGCAGTGTGGCAGCAGCACGTAAAGTAACGGATTTAGGTCGTGCGGCAGATGTGATGGGAAGTGCGGATTATCAAGTGATTGATACGATGTTAATTCCTAATCATGCCAAATTCAATGCTCATTTTGCAACCAATGAGATGGTTTTAGCCTATACGGAAAAATCAAAATTTGCTAAAGAGATTAACAGCAATAACTGGGCTGATATTTTTTTACGTGAGGGCGTTACGGTGGGTCACTCCAATCCCAATTTAGATCCATGTGGGTATCGTTCTATGTTAGTTACCATGCTGGCAGAAAAGCACTATAAAAAAGAGGGGCTTTATGCGAAAATTTTTGGTTATGGTGACCATTATGAAATTGGCGAAGAAAATGCTAAAAAAGTGATTGTTCGCCCGAAAGAGACAGATTTATTAGGACTTTTAGAGTCTCATCAGTATGACTATCTTTATATTTACAAATCCGTAGCAGACCAACACAAACTCAAATATGTTTCATTGCCTGAAGAGATTAATCTCAAAAATGCAAAATTTGAAGATTTTTACAAATCAGTTTCGTTTAACATTGATGGTAAAAAACCAGGTGAAGTGGTCAAGCAAGTGGGTGCGCCAATGGTGTATGGTTTGAGTGTGTTTCAAAATGATAAATCCCCAGCTAACAAAGCAGGTGCGGTGGCGTTTGTCAACTTTGTGCTCTCCGCTGAAGGACAAGCGATTATGAAGAAAAATGGACAAGATGCGATGAACCCTCCTGTGATTACAGGCGATAGCTCTATTTTGGGAAGTAAATGAGTTTTCTCTCCCTTCAAGCCCTTACATGTGATGTAGGGGCTTTTCATCTTCATGATATTAGCTTTGATGTAGGCGAGGGTGAGTATTTTGTTATTTTAGGGCACTCTGGGGCGGGAAAGACGGTTATTTTAGAATCGATTGCAGGGTTACATGGTATCGGCGGGAAACTCCTGTTTAATGGAGTAGACATTACAAATATGGCTCCCGAAGAGCGCTTGGTTGGCTTTGTCTATCAAGATTTTGCACTTTTTCCAAATTTAAGCGTAAGAGAAAATATCCGTTTTGCAGGACGTTATAAGTTTATTGAAGATGCAGACTCTTTGTTTAACGATTTGGTGGATTTCTTAGGTTTAGAAAAATTGCTAGATAGACGTATTGATAATCTCTCAGGAGGTGAAAAGCAACGCATTGCGATTGCTCGTGCACTCTTTTCTCGTCCTAAAATTTTACTTTTAGATGAGCCTTTAAGTGCCATTGATCCTACTTTTCGGAATGCGATTATGAAATTTCTCAAAGAGATGCACAGACGTTATCATCTTACAACATTACATGTAACGCACAATTTTAGAGAAGCATCGTATTTAGCAGATCGCATTGCCATTGTGATGGATGGAAAGGTGCAACAAGTAGGATGCGCTAATGAGGTTCTCTCCCATCCAAGCTCTTTGAAAGTAGCGGAATTTTTAGGGTTTAAAAATATTTTTTCATCATTATTATTGGGTGAAGATTCTGCTCAGCTTTTTTCGATTGATCCCAATGCTATTTTAGTTTCTAAAGAAAGCAATCTAAAGTGTGATTATTGTTTTGAAGGAAAATTGGATGAATGTATGGGAATAGTCGATCATTTTAAACTCTTTGTTACGATAGGAAAAGAGCAATTTTTCGTCAAAGTGTTGAAACGTGAGCATGAAGGATGTTCCATCAATCGTGGTGAAATGATCTACATTGGATTTCATAAAAAGGATGTGTGCTATCTATGAAACGCTACTGGTTTACAACATTTTTAGTTTTTTTGGGCGCAATTATGTTGCTTTTTTTAACCCTTCCTTTATTTAAGATGATGATAGGCAATGATCCCGCTACGCTTCTTAAAACCCTCAAAGAAGCGGATGTCTCTTCTTCCATTTTGTTGACCATGAAAGTCTCTTTGTTTGCAACACTTTTTGCTTTGCTTACGGGGCTTCCTTTAGCTTATTTAATCGCAAGGCATGAATTTATAGGGCGCTCTTTTTTGGAAACTTTGGTTGATATTCCTATTATGATTCCTCATACGGCTGCAGGTATTGCGCTTTTAATTGCTTTTGGGCATGGCTCATTGGGGAGTTTTTTTGATCTGTTTGGCATCAAGTTTATTGGCACGGAAGCGGGCATTATGATAGCGATGATGTTCCTCTCTGCTACATTTTTGATAAATGGAGCGAAAGAGGGGTTTAAAAAAGTGGATGTCAAACTTGAAAAAGTAGCACGCACCCTAGGGGCTAGTCCTCTTAAAGTCTTTTTGGCTATCTCTTTACCCAATGCGAAAAAAGATATTGTCAATGGGTGTTTGATGATGTGGGGACGAGGTTTGGGTGAGTTTGGTGCGGTGGTGATTTTGGTCTATCATCCTATGACAGCGCCTGTGCTTATTTACGATAGATTTACCAGTTTTGGGCTTAGTTACTCCGCCCCTGTGGCAGCGGTGATGATTATTCTTTCTATTATGGTTTTTTTAACCGTGAGGTTTGTTAATAATAAATTGCGTTAATCATGTAGAAGAAGCTTTTACAAAAATCGTGCTAAAATAAAATCTTATTAAAGAAAAGGAGTTTTATATGTTTGTAAAATTAAATGATAGAGTGTATCTTAATGCTGAGCGTATTACACGTATTAAGATAGATGAGGTGCAAGATGGCATTCGTGTTCGTTTTTACGAAGGTCAAGTTCAAGTGGCGAAAAGTCATACCTTTGAGAGCGTTGATGCGGCTCAAAAGTGGATTGAAAAGACCATGAATCAAAAATAAGAGTGGTTTATATTCCACTCACTCGCGTTAAAAGGTCTAAGGCTTAGACAAACAGTATTTACTTACAAAAGGAAATTCATGAAAATTGATTGCAGTGGCTTGGCGTGTCCCGAGCCCGTATTACAAACCAAAAAAGCATTGGAAAGTTTACCCAATGATTCGATTTTAGAAGTCATCGTAGATAATATTGCCGCACGAGAAAATGTGGTACGTTTTGCCCAAAATGGCGGTTTTGAAACACGCTTAGAGGGTTTAGAAGAGGGTAAAACGCTTGTTTCTATCATCAAAGGTTTCGCATGTCAGATTGTTGCCACGAGTAAAGACGATGCCTTTTTAGATAAAACCTTGTTTTTGAAAAGTCATACCGTAGGTGAGGGTGAACTGGGTGAAAAGCTCGTCGTAGGCTTTTTAAAATCTGCACTTGAATTGCCTAAAATTCCTAAGCGTATTATTTGTGTGAACACCGCTGTGTATCTGACGTCTGCGGAAGAGAATTCGCCCATTATGGAGGTCTTAAAAGCGTTTGAGGCTAAAGGGGTTGAGATTTATTCTTGTGGGATTTGTTTAGAGTTTTACGGGGTGATGGATAAATTAAAGGTTGGAAAAATCGGCAATGCCTATGGCACCTTAGAGATGCTTTTGGGTGGAGAAGGAACGATATCATTATAAAACGCTTTCAAAGTAAAGCTTTTCAAACTATGATAAGTTTTCCCAAGCGGAAGGCTCACATGACTTCTTGAATATTTTATGTTTAAGAAGTTGAAATTAAGGTATACAATGAACAACGAAGCAAAATTGACCAAGTACGTCAAAGCTGCGGGTTGTGCTGCCAAGCTGGGTCCGGGAGACCTCACAGAAGCGATAGGTGGTTTAAACTGCACGCACGAGAAAGTATTGGTTGGAATGGATGAGAGTGATGATGCGAGTGTCTATTATTTGGATGAAGGAAGAGCCCTTGTTCAAACGGTAGATATTATTACCCCTGTGGTGGATGACCCTTTTGTTTACGGACAAATTGCGGCGGCCAATTCTTTAAGCGATGTCTTCGCCATGGGTGGGGAAGTGGCTACGGCGATGAACATCGTAGGATTTGATGGTTGCCACCAGCCACGAAGCGTGCTGAAAGAAATTCTTGCAGGCGGGCAGAGTAAGGTGAATGAGTGCGGTGGGGTGATTATTGGGGGGCATACGATAGAAGCACCTGAGATGACCTATGGCATGAGTGTCACGGGTTTTGTGCATCCTTTAAAAATTTACCGCAACAATACGCCTCGTGTGGGGGATGTGCTTATTTTAACGAAACCTTTAGGGATGGGTGTTTTAACTACGTCCATTAAAGCGGATATGCTTGAGAGTTCTGTGGTGGAAAAAGTAGCCTCTATTTTAGCCACACTCAATCATAAAGCTTCACGCATTATGCAAAAATACGATGTGAGTGCTTGTACGGACATTACAGGTTTTGGTCTGTTGGGACATGCGTATGAGATGAGTTTTCATCGAGTCAGCATTGGGTTTTGGCTTAAAGAGATTCCTATTCTTGAAGAGGCAAAGGCGATGGCAGACATGGGGATTATTCCAGCGGGTGCTTACAACAATAAAGCCTATGTGAGTATGTATGTGGATGCTAAAGTGCCCTATAAAGATGAAATTTTACTCTACGATGCGCAAACTTCAGGGGGACTTTTGATGGCAGTTTCACAAAAAGATGCGCCAAAACTGCTTCAAGAACTGCTTGATGAGGGGCTTAGTTACAGTGCGATTATTGCTGAGGTGTTTGAAAAAGAAGAGAAACCACTCTTTTACATGTAAGGATTTTTCCTTACATGTAAAGAGGGTTTTTAAAACGGTAAGAACTCTATTCTTGAATACAAACTTCACCTTTTTGCATGTGAATTAACGTTTGATAGAGTACCACTGCAATGACAGCGGTTGTGACACCTACCATTGTATACGAGAGATAGAGTAAGAAAAGATCTTTAGTATGAGCGTACATAACCATCGCACTAATTCCCATTGCTGCTAGAGGGAACACAAACGCCCACCATGAGATGAAAAATTTGATTTTGATAAAGTTTTTATACAAAAAGGCAATCAATAAGGTAAAAAAGAGTGCCAAATCAAACAATATATTAGCAAACAAATCAATTACCCCAAACATTTTCACATACGCTAAAAATCCTACCGCAGGAGGCGCAATCAAAATGAAAAGCGTTGGCATAAACTTATTCGCTAATTGATGGTGGAAAATGATACGGTTAAACAAAATTGCAAAAAGAATCACCCAGAAAAAAATTCCCACGCTAAAGAAGTAAAGCAATACGCCCTGTGGCGCAAAGCCAACACCACCAATAGGAACTAACACATTTCCAACAATGGGGATAAGCCATGCGGGATTGGAGTGAGCGAGTTCTTGATTGTTATTGATCCAATACGAAATGGTATGAAGGGTCAGATAAAAATGAAGCGCAACACCTGCATACCAAAAAAGGGCTGCGATACTCTCTTGTTGCTCTTTATAGACAATGGCTAACATAAGCATTGAAATAGAGACTGCGGCGAAAAAATTAATACGAACAGGATGCGTAAATTCCTTTTTGACCGCCTCTTTATAGGTAAAAAACTTCACCACATAAATAACACTAATCACCACAAAAACGATGGTGGAAAGTGCCATTAAACCTAAAGCAATCCACTCAGGAAAGCTAAGCGTACTAACCGCTTTTTGGTACATAATGGTCAAACCACTCAGTCCCATAACAATTGCATACATCATAATCGGGAAAAATTTAAGTCTATTTTTTTCGATCGTTTCGGATGCTTCCATAATAACTCCTTATTATAATTCTCATTTTTATTTATAATAATTAAAATGGAAGTTTATCTAAAAAGACTAAAATTTCTATTGATGGATAGATTCACGTTAAAAAGTTAAACACATTTTTATACTTTTCGTGTGAAAAGGAAAAAATGTGTTTAAAGTGACGTAAAAAGAGCTTTACATGTAAAGATTAGCAGGAGTGATGATTGAGGTGTTTAAAGAGGTAGCCTTGTACAAAATCAACGCCTAAATCACGGGCTAAAAGAAAGTCACCTTCCGTTTCTATTCCTTCTAGGATAGAGCGTTTTCCTTGTGCTTTGGCAAAAGCTAAAAAACCTTTTAGAATTTCTTGATAATCAGGACAATGTTTTATTTTTAAAAGCCATGTTTTGTCAAATTTTAAAAAGTCCGCTCGTCTGGTCAAATCAAAACAAAAGGGTTTATCATCGTTACCAATATCATCTTGCGCAATAGGAAAGCCCATCGTTTGAATTTCATTGAGGCAATGTGATAAAAAAGCCGTTTGCATATCGTCCGTATTTTCCGTAATCTCAATACAAATATCTTGAGCATTGCCGAAAAGTTGTTTCCAAAACGCAATGTGCTTGGGTTCACTAAAATTGTGCGGGTCGAGATTGAGAAAAAGCATGGCATTGTTGGGTCGGTGAAAGAGTTGCAAGGCTTTGAGTTCAGACTCTAGGTGAAAAAAAAGCTCAGGATTTTGATGCGCAACCATCAAGACAGGCATAGGTGGAATACGTCGTTCATTTAAAATAAAACGAGCCAACGCTTCATAGCCAAAAATAGTTCCTGAATGCATGGCGATAATGGGTTCATACTCCACCCAAAAGTGGCGCTCATGAATCATACGAACGACATCACATTCATTCAAAAGATTTTCATTGCAAAGCATAGGTGAAGACATTAGCGATAACCTTTACGTGTCCAAAAGGGTGTACAAACACCCTTGCTTAGACTATTTTTTATCAAGAATACATCCATGTGGATTGTACTTTTTGCACAGTTCACAAAAGACAGAACTCTCAGAGCGTTTTGCACAAATAAACTCAATCGCTTTACGCTTAGCTTCGTTTTTAAATTTATTCATGGCGTTATGATTCAAAAAATTGGTGAGCATAATCACCAACTGCACATCTTGAGGAATCTCTTTTTTAACCACAGAAGGGTTACGTGCATCCCAATGGGTCACTTTTTCAAAAGAGAAATCTTGTAAAACAGAGGTAATGGAATCTATCTTATCGCCACCGATAACGAGAACTGCTGACATTGTTTCTCCTTTTTGATAATTGTTATTGAAATAATACTCCAAGAAAGCTTAATTTTTATTAAATATGATATTTATTATCAAATTAAAAAAGGTGTCATAGGTTTTTACAAAAAGGAAGAAGATGGATCTTTAAATCATTAAGTTATTTTGTGCTTGCTGGTGTGTTGGAAATCGGAGGTGGTTATTTTATTTGGCTGTGTTTTAGAGAAGAAAAAGGATATGCGTGGTGTTGGGCGGAGCGATTGCGCTTGTGGGTGTAGGTATTATCATCTATGCTCCTCGTTAGGCGCAACTGAGTTGTATTTAGTATTCTTTTGATACAATGCTTGATATGACTACGAAAAAAGCATGCTAAATGGTACGGATTTTTTCACTTTTTTTTTATTGTGCTCTCAATCTTTATGCACATCCTCATACGTATATTGATGTTTATTTAAAGATTTCAGAAAATACATTAAAGATTCAGTGGTTGTTTGATGAAATGACATCACAAGGATTAATGAATGATTTTGATGTGAATCACGATGGCGTTTTTGATTCAAAAGAGACTTTACTTTTTAAAAAAGATGTTTTTAATCCTCTAAAAGAGTTCTCTTTTTTTACACATCTCTTAGTAGGAAAGAAAAAGATTATTCTTCATCCTAAAGAAATTCGCCTTTTTCGTCTTGAAAATACTTTTGTGATAGAATTCACTCTTGATTTACATCCCTATCAACATCAAAAAAAATCTATTGGTTTTTGGGATGAATCTTTTTTATGTGCTCTTTTCGTAGAACCTGAGCATATTCAATCATCATTACACTATACCTTAAAAGAAGTCGATAACGCTTATTATTCTGGGTACCTTTTGGAGTTGCCATGACCTTTTCTTCTGTTGCAATTTATTTTGCCGAAGCTAACCGCTATTTTAACGCTGAACTTTCCAACCATTTTCGAAGTATAGATGAGGGAAGTAGTAGCGCTGTTGCTCTTATTCTTGCGCTCTCTTTTGCGTATGGAGTGCTTCATGCCTTAGGACCAGGGCATGGCAAAGCTTTAGTTGCAGGGTATGTGTTGGCAAATCCTTCTAAAAAAATACATGTGTTTCAACTAGGCTTTTTGATTGCTATTGTGCATGCGCTGTCTGCGCTTTTGGTGACACTGGTGGCACATTATTTGATTCAGGTAAGTGCCATGAAGCTTTTTCGCAGTGTCAATCCTCCGCTGTTTCAAATTTCAGGGGCATTTATTGTTTTATTGAGCTTTTGGCTGTTGTATGAAGTGTGGCAATCACGAAAGATAAGCAAAGAGCGTGTTAAACCCCATAAAAGCCGTTTTGGCGTGGTGCTCTTAGCGGGTATTGTTCCGTGTCCTGGGGTGATTACGCTCTGCTTTTTTGCGATAACCTTAGGGCATATGGAAATAGGCATTATTGCGGCACTTTTTATGAGTCTTGGTATGGGGCTTAGCATCTCTTTGGCGGGGCTTTTGGTACACGCTTTTCAAAAATCACGTCTTGTTGTTACACAGCCTCGTTGGTTTTGGGTTTTACGTCTTTTAGGGGTGTTGTGTGTGATGGCCTTGGGTATTTTCTTTTTACTCAATCCCGTTTCATCACGGGCGTTTTAGTGCATGAAAAAGTTACTATTGTTGGGATGGTTTTGTGCTGTTTCGCTTTTTGCTCATCCGCATGTTTTTTTGGATACCTATGTGGATGTTTTGCCCGATAAAATTGATATTCGCTGGGTTTTTGATGAGATGAGCTCTTCCATGCTTATGGAGGATTATGATAAAAACAGAGATAAAAAACTCGATGCCAATGAAGTGGCATTTATGGAAAAAGACCATTTTAAAACATTGGAGCCTTACAGTTATTTTATGCATATTTTCAATGGAAAAGAGGAGTTGGATATTCATGTTGTTCATGACTTTAATGCGCTCTTTGAAAAGAAAAAACTGATTTATACCTTTAGTATTGAAAAACCTCATATGAAAAAATACGAACTGCGTTTTTATGACCCTGAGATGTTTGTCGCGTTAATTTTGAAGAAAAAATTTCTTACATGTAAAACGACAAAGTGTGCCGTGGAAGGGTATGATGCGGATTTTTACTATGCGTATAAAGTGGCGATTCAAGAGTAAAGATGAAAAGGCAGACGCCTTTTCATCGAGATTTTAGCACGTGCATTTACAAAAAAGCAGTCGCTCTTTTGCATTTTTGATTGCATCGCTTTGTTCAGGTTTTTTGACATCTTTTGACGTTTGACGCCCAGCAGTAGGGTTTGGCTTAGTGCAAACTATGTCACATGCACTCATGCGCTTGCTTTCAACTCAGTGTTTAATTGGGCGCACCATGAGGCGATACGCTCATCAGTGAGGTCACTTTGATTGTCCTCATCCAAAGCAAGTCCGACAAATTTTCCATCAATCACGGAAGCGGAGTGTTCATACGAGTAGCCTTGATCTTCCCACGCCCCAATCACGTTCGCTCCTTTTTCAAGGACCACATCATAAATCTGACGCATACCGCTCACATAATCACTTCCATAACTTTCTTGATCACCCATGCCAAAAAGGGCGATGGTTTTACCTTTTAAATCAGCTGATTTGAGGTGGCTCAAAAAACTATCCCAATCATCTTGCAAATCGCCATCGTACCATGTAGAGGTTCCTAAAATTAAAAAATCATACGCATTGAGTGCATCTGCGTTATTTAATTTACCCACATCATGACACTCGGCATTGAACGATTTTTGAATTTTTTGTGCCGCATCAGCGGTGTTTCCATTGGTACTTCCGTAAAAAATTCCTGTCTTCATAAATAAACTCCTTTTAAATTAGTAAATAACATACGGTACAAGTTTGAGTGTATATTCTAACCCCATCGCATCGAGTTTTGGGCTTCGAATCGGCACATGTCTTTTAAAATTGGCACTGCGAGGAAAGAGTAAATAGATATGCTTACACTCTCTAGAAGCCAACACCTCAATCGCACGCTCAATCTCCTGTGTTGCCTCAAAATCTACACGCTCTTCAATGCGTTTCCATGTGGGATAGAGATGTAAAGCATCTTCACATTCTTCACTTTGAATCACAATACGACACGACTCTTGTGTAATGGATTTGTCAGGATTTTGACGTTTGACCCGTGTAAAAACATGGTGGGTAAAAAGTTCATAACTGTTGATGGTAAAGCAAAGATCAGGATGGTG
Organism: Sulfurospirillum deleyianum DSM 6946; assembly: GCF_000024885.1. Taxonomy (NCBI): domain Bacteria; kingdom Pseudomonadati; phylum Campylobacterota; class Epsilonproteobacteria; order Campylobacterales; family Sulfurospirillaceae; genus Sulfurospirillum; species Sulfurospirillum deleyianum. Next base: position 2,057,279 of record NC_013512.1, on the reverse strand, counting down.
CGCAACCAATGCTAAATCTTCACGGTCAAATCGTCGGCTTATCTCTTGCAGGGTTGAATAGGACTCAGACATCGTTCACCTCTTTTAATTTATGAAATGATAACCATTTTCAAATAATAAGTCAAGATATTTTGTGTCGCTTTGGAGTAAAATAACATAATTTACAAAAAAGAGGTCGATGCAATGCCATTAGAATTATGGACATTTATGGTTGCTATTACGCTACTGACAATGAGTCCGGGGGCGGATACGATGATCGTGATTCGAAACACACTTCGAGGAGGTGCGAAAGATGGCTTGGTTTCAAGTTTAGGCATTTGTTCGGGGCTATTTGTACACGCAACGCTTTCAGCGGTGGGGATTTCAGCACTCCTTTTATACTCTGCAAACGCCTTTACAGCCCTGAAAATTGCAGGAGCGCTTTATCTTATCTGGCTAGGGATGGTTTCCCTTAAATCATTTTGGCATCATAGAAAAATGCAAGAAAGAGCTGTTGAAAAACGCTCCTTTTCCTTTTGGGTCTCTCTAAGAGAAGGGTTTTTATCGAATGTCTTAAATCCTAAAGCGGTTGTTTTTTACATGGCGTTTTTGCCACAATTTATCAACCATGAACACTCTGCCCTTGCGCAATCGCTCTTTTTGGCTTTACTTCATTTTATTGTGGGCAATCTTTGGCAGGCGATTTTGGTTTATACGATTGTCTCTGCCAATGGGTTTATCACCAAAAAAAGTGTGCGTCAAAGTCTCGATGCCCTCTCAGGTGTGGTGATGATAGCCTTGGGCATCCGACTTTTTTTGGAGAGACGCTAAGCGAGAATTTTACGAAGGGAGTTCTCCAAATCCCCATACGTAAATGTAAAACCTTTTTCAAGTAAGGCTTTGGGGTACGCCTCTTTGCTATCTAAAAGCACGGTTGCGCCTTCTCCAAAAAGTATTTTAATGATAAAAGAGGGCACAGGCAAAAAGGTGGGGCGACGCAACACTTTTCCGAGCATTTTGGTAAAGCGAAAATTGGTCAGTGGTTGAGGAGAGGTGGCGTTATAGACCCCCTCAAGTCCCTTCTCAAGCACAAAAGCGTAGATATTCACCAAATCATCAATGTCAATCCAGCTCATCACCATCGCCCCGTTGCCAATAATTCCGCCTAGACCTATTTTAAATGAGGGTAGCATCTTCTCGAGTGCACCACCGTCTCCCAAAACAACACCAAAACGTAAAATGGTCGTTTTTTGGGTGCATTTTCGAGCTTCACCTTCCCATGCAATCGCTAAATGCGCCAAAAAATCCTCGCCCAATTTTTCACTATTTTCATCGCAGGGGACACCACTTGGGTAAATACCCACGGCTGAAGTGGAGATAAAGTGTTTAACCTCACTTTGATTCATTGCCATAACGAGCTTTTTGGTGGTTTCAATGCGACTGCTCCAGAGCACTTTTTTATACGCCTCATCCCAACGTGCTGCAATGGGTGCACCTGCAAGATTAAACACCGCATCGACACTCTCTAGTTTTTGGGTGATGGCTTGTACATCGTCATTGCGCTCAATCACCACAACATCAGGAAATCTCTTTTTTAAGGCATTGGCAACAAATCCACTCGCACCGCTCATTGCTATTTTCATTCTCTATCCTTGTGGTATGCATTTTGAAAAATTGTACCACATTAATGGCTTCTAAGTCACCATGAAGTACAATCCTTCTTAACTTTACATGTAAGGATTTTTTCATGTCTTTGGATATTTGGCTCACCATGTTGGTTGCGTCTATCTTGATTAGTGTTTCCCCCGGAGCAGGAGCCGTGGTTTCGATGAATTATGGGTTGAAATATGGACTCAAGCGCTCTTATGCCGCTATTTTTGGTTTACAAGCGGGGCTTTTTGCGCAAACGTTTATTGTGGTTATTGGACTTGGCTCACTCATTATGAGCTCACTTTTACTTTTTAACATCATTAAGTGGATTGGCGTGGCGTATTTGGTTTTTTTAGGGGTAATGAAGTTTATTGAAAAGCCTCATTTGCCTGATGATGCGACGCAGATTAAAGCGTACAGTGCGTCAAAAGCGTTTATGCAAGCTACACTGGTTAATCTTACTAACATTAAAGCCACCGTGTTTTTAGTGGCGTTTATTCCCCAATTTCTCAATCCAAATGCCCCGCTCTTAGGGCAATTTGGCATTATTTGTGCGACACTTATCGCTGTGGATATTATTGTGATGACGGGGTATAGCTCACTCGCTTCCAAACTCAAACACGTCATTAAGTCCATTCGTGCCATTCGGATTCAAAACCAAATTACCGGAGCGTTTTTGCTTTTGGCTGCCTTTTTTATCTCAACCGCCAAACGTGCGTAAATAAAGCGCCTCGTCAAACCCGACCAAAAGCGTCTCATCTTCACACTCAATGATGGGACGCTTGAAGAGTAACTGCTCTTTTAAAAGCCACATTTTTTTCTCTTCATCGCTTATCTCTTTAGAGAGTCCTAGCGTTTTGAACTTCGTTCCTTTGGTGTTAAACAAAACCGACAGAGGTTGCTTTGCAAGCCACTCTTCCAGCTTCGCTTCGCTGATTTGCGTCGTTTTTAAATCAATAAATGTGTAAGGAATCACCTTAGCTTTTAAAAATGAGAGTGCCTTTTTCACACTGCCACAGGTAGTAATACCGTAAATTTTTACCATCAATCTTCCTTTTTTTGAGACTATTATAACACCTCTTGGTAAGGGTTACATGTAAGGTATAATACGAGAATGATTTGAAAAGAGGATGAAATGAAAATTTTAATTGTGGAAGATGATGAGGGCATTGCCTCTTTTTTAAAACAAGGCTTAGAAGAGGAGCTTTTTAGTGTTGAGCTGTGCGATAATGGAGAAGACGCCCTCTACCTTGCCCAAATGAATCCTTACGATATGATTATTTTGGACTTGATGATTAAAGGAGTGCAAGGTGACGTCGTGTGTCAAAAGCTTCGAGAACAAAAGCTTCATACGCCTATTATTGTGCTCAGTGCAAAAAGTACCATCAGCGATAAAGTGGGATTGCTCCATCTCGGTGCGGATGACTACCTTACCAAACCCTTTAGTTTTGAGGAGTTACTCGCACGCATTCATGTACAACTGCGCAAACAAAATGACAAAGAACCGCTTTTAAAAGTGGCTGATTTGGAGCTGAATCCTGTAACCAAAAGTGTGACACGCTCTAAAGAAGTCATAAGCCTTACTGCTAAAGAGTACATGCTTTTAGAGTATTTGATGCGCCATAAGGGAGCGATTATTGAAGAGAAGATGCTAGAAGAGCAACTTTTTTCCAGTGAGCAGAGCATTAATAGCAATATGGTGAGTGTTTACATGTACCGATTGCGCAGTAAAATCGATAAAAATTTTGAACTCAAACTGATTAAAACCCATCGAAATTTAGGATACACCCTCAATGAAAACGCTCTTTAAAAATTTAAAATTCCGCCTACTTCTAGCCCTTGGACTCATCTTGTTTGGTTTTTTTTATGCCTTTGGCTCAGGCGTTATTTATACCATGAAAAAATCGCAAGAGCGCTCCATTGAAGCCTCACTGACGGCGTATGCCAAAGATTTACAGCATGATTACATTGAAAGAAGGGAGAAGGGGCAAAAGATTGATTTTGAGGAGTTAAAAGAGGAGCTTGATGAAGTCAAAGAGGAGTTTGACATTCCTTTGCTCTACGCACAACTTTTAACCTATAAAATCGCCTCGCAAGAGCCAAATATTATTGCTAAGTCAGAAGATTTAAAAGGTGAGAGCTTAAAACTTAAGGATGATTTGATTCAAAAAATTTTAGAAGAGCCTGAGAAAATTTACTTTTCAGAAACGAAAAACTCACACCTCACTAAAAATAAAATTTACATCGGAACTCTCTTTCTAGGGACACATGAGAACCAAATGTTTCTGCTTCAATGTGCCATGCCTTATGATAAACGTACCCCTGAAATTGAAAAGATGAAAGAGGCGTTGTGGATTGGCTTATCTCTTCTGCTCTTCATTGTCCTTTTACTTGCCTCTTTTCTTATCTCTGTTTCACTAAGAAACGTTCAAAATGTCACCAATGCGGTTCGAAATATTAGCATTCAAGATAAACACATGAGCCTTCCCAAAAGTTATATTTCAAGAGAGATAGATGATTTGATTGAGACTTTTAACACGCTTTTATCAAACTTACAACACGCTTATACACAAGTGAAACAATTTGGGCAAAACGCCTCGCATGAGCTTAAAACGCCTTTGACCATTATGCAAGGGGAAATTGAGGTCGGACTTCGTAAAGAGCGAAGTGGGGAGGAGTATCAAGCGATTTTGAGAAAAATTAGCCATGAGCTCTCGCATTTGCATGAGGTGATTGAGAAAATTCTGTTTCTCTCTAGTAACACGAGAAATGAGCTGATGAAACATTTCTCAGATATCTATGTGGATGAGGTCTTAGTGGAGTGTGTCGAAGAGAAAAAAGCCTTTGCGCAAAAGCGAGGCATTACCCTCACGTTAGATGTGTTAGAGCCTTTTAGCCTTCAAAGCAATGCGGTGTTATTGAAGATGGTTTTTTCCAACCTCATTGACAATGCGATTAAGTATGCGTTTGAAAATTCTCATGTGCATATCGCTTTACATGTAAAGCGTTTTAGCATTGAAAATGAAGGTATAGAGATTGACACTAAAGAGTTAGCTCAGTTGTGTGAGCCTTTTTATAGGGGGCAAAAAAGTAAGGAGTATGCCAAAGGGAGTGGTCTTGGTTTGGCGATTGTGAAAAACATTTTAGACCTGCACCGTGCCACGCTTCATTTTTCAAAAGAGAACAAACGCACCATTGTAAGCGTTCAATTCTAATTCATTTCGCATTCATTTTCATCCTTTAGAATTCTTTTTATATCAATGATAAAAAGGATTCTACATTATGGGTGCCATACTTATTCACTTTAAAACCCAAAAAATTATTTTTTTATTAGCACTTGCGCTCAGTGCGCTTTTTAATATTACATTTTTTTCAAAGCTTTATGACTTTGCCCTTTTAGAGCAAAATTACATGATTGCTTTGAGTGCGCCTTTTGTGATGGTGCTTTTGTATATTTTTGCTTTAAATGTGCTCTTACTCCTAACCCACCGTATGAGCTTTCGTATAGGAGTAGCGCTTTTGGTGGTCATTAGCCTTTTAAGCAGTTATTTTATCGACTCATTTGGTACGGTCATTGATAAAGATATGCTTATCAATGTCCTTCAAACCGACACGGATGAAGCCTTAGGACTCGTAACGCCAAAGCTTTTACTCTATCTTGGATTAGCGCTTTTTTGTGCCTATTGGATGCTCTTTCGTGTGCGTATTCATTTTAGAGTCTATAAAGTGGAGTTTGTCCAAAAAGCGTTGGTTGCCTTGGTTAGTTTTGTGCTCATTGGTGGCGTTTATATGGCGGTGAGCAAATCGTACAGCTCTTTTTTTAGAAATCACAAAGAGCTCAAAATGTATCTTAATCCCTTTTTCCCGATTGCTTCCGCATCGAAATTGGCTTATGCAAGTTTAAAACCAAAACCCATCTTTCAAACCATCGCAGATGATGCAAAGAAACAGAGTGAGGCGAAAAAAAAGCTGGTTGTCTTTGTCGTGGGAGAGACGGCTCGGGCGAAAAACTTTTCATTGGGAGGCTATGAAAAACCAACCAACCCTTTGCTTGCGCAAAGAGAGGATGTGGTCTATCTCTCCAATATGAGCTCTTGTGGTACGGCAACGGCTATTTCACTGCCGTGCATGTTCTCAAAGTTTGAGCGCAAGGCGTGGGAGAGCGAGAAAGAGCAGTACGAAAACCTTGTGGATGTGTTGATGAAAACAGGGGTGAGGGTGATTTGGAGAGATAACAACTCAGGACAAGATAAAAATATCGCCAAACGTGTCAGTGATGCCCTCTACTATAAAGGGGTTCAATTTGATGAGGTTTTACTCAAAGATTTTCAAGAGAATGTGGATAAAACCTATGAAGATACCTTTATTGTCTTGCATCAAGAGGGAAGCCACGGACCTACCTACTTTCAGCGTTATCCAGAAGCGTTTAAAAAATTTACTCCAACCTGCGATACGCAAGATTTGGAAAAATGCACGCAAGAAGAGATTGTCAATACCTATGATAACACCATTTTATACACCGATTATGTGATTAACCAAGCGATTGCACTTTTAAAAAAGAATGAAGACAAATACGAAACAGCGCTGATTTACGCCTCAGATCACGGTGAATCGCTCGGCGAAAACGGCATTTATCTCCATGGGCTTCCTTACATGATAGCGCCCAGTGATCAAAAGCATGTCCCCGCTCTGTTTTATTTTAGCGACAAAAAGAAAGAAAAAGCGTTACATGTAAAAGCCAAAGAGGCGCTTTCGCATGACCATCTTTTTCACACCATTCTTGCTCTTTTTAAAATTCAAACGAGTGAGTATAAACCCAGCTTAGACCTGTTGCGTTAGCGTTACATGTAAAAAGAGTTAGGCATACGAGCGTGCTTCTTGCTCGACAAGACGCTCCATATGCACCGTTTGCCATATGCCGCCTTCATCAAGGGTGATGGCAAACCCCATAGCGCTCCAAAACAAAAAACCACCCGGCAAAAAGTAGTGAGTATGCAAGTAAAGCATCTCATACCCCCTCTCTTTGGCAAACGTTGTGGCAAGCTCAAAAAGGCGTACACCAATGCCACAGCGTCGATACGCTTCGTGAACGTAACAGCGACTCATCTCCGCCGTTTGCCTTGTGCGATAACGCCCTTGAATGCTCTCAATTCTATCGTCATAATCACTCAGCGCAATAACGCCTACGACCTCCTCTTTTTCATTGAGTGCGATAAAAATGGCACAGCACTCAGGACGACTCATCTCCACTTCAATGCGTTTTTTAAGCACTTCATAACGCTCTGGCATCATTTTATTACCATAATGAAACTCACACTGCTCCCAAATAAACGCATTGGCTTTGGCAAAAGTTTTTTGCGTCACTCTCTCATACGAAATGGTTTTTACATGTAACATGGATATTCCTGATTATGATATAGATATTTTTCTGTCATCTCGTGCGTCACGAATGCTATCTCCTAAAAAATTAAACGCTAAAACCACCACCAAAATTGCCACCCCTGAGGGGAGCATTTGCAAGGGGTAAACACTCATTACATTTTTGGCTTCACTGAGCATCATGCCCCATTCAGGCGTGGGCGCTTGCACGCCTAGTCCTAAAAAAGAGAGTGCGGAAATACTCATAATGACCCACCCCGCATCCAGCGTGGCTAACATCACGATGTCATCGAAAATGGAGGGTAAAATGTGCGTTTTTAAAATGCGAAGCGGAGCAACGCCTGTGGCTTTGGCAAAGGCAATGTAGTTTTGCTCACGATGCACCAACACAAACGAATAGACCATGCGGGTGTACCATGCCACTTTGGCGATGACATTGGCTAAGATAAGATTGCCCATGCCAGCTCCTAACATCCCTACAATCGCCAATATCATCAGCTCACTGGGAAAGGAGAGCATCACATCGCACCCACGAAGAATGGGCTCTTCGGCTTTGCGAAAAAATCCTGCCAAAATGCCTAAGATGACTCCCAAAATAAGTGTCATACTCATAGCAAACAGTGCTAAAAAAAGCGTGGTACGAATGCCAAAAAGAAGACGCGAGGCAATACACCGCCCCAAATGATCACTCCCCAGTGGAAATTCTCCACCCCATGGGGCAAATTTGAGAGCAAGGTTGGTTGCGATGGGATCATGCGGAGCAATCCATGGCGCAAAAATGCCTAAAAGAATCATCCCAACAATGACACCAAGTGAGGCAATCGCCAAAGGGTCACGCACCAATTTAGCATAAACTCCACTCACAACTCACCTCTTAAACGAGGGTCTATGAGCTTCACACTTACATCGGCGATGAGATTAAAGAGCAAAAACAAAAGCGCCATTAAAAAGACATAGCCTTGAATCATCGGATAATCACGGCTAAAAATCGCACTCACACACAGCCGTCCAACTCCTGGCAAAGCAAAAATAGTTTCAATAACCACCGTTCCTGCGATTAATTTTGGAATCGACATGCCAAGCGCAATTACAAAAGGGTGCAAGGCATTGATAATGCGATGTTTCATAATCTTCGCCTCACTCAGCCCCCTCACTCTTGCATAGAAGATGTAAGGGGCATGCTCATTTTGCAACATGCTACTTCGCATCAGTCGCATATAGGTCGCTACATAGCTTAAAAACAGAGTCAATGAGGGCAAAATAATGCCTGAGCGCTCCTCTAAGCCTGCGGTTGGGAAAAGATCTAAGGTGAGTGAAAAAAAGGCAATAAAGAGTAGTGCGAGCCAAAAGCTAGGAATGGCACCCGTAAAAAAAATGACGCTTCTGATGGCTCTATCTAAAAAACGATTGCGATATAAGGCGCACACTACACCCAAAAATGCACCCCAAACGAGTACCAAACCTAAGGTAATACCCGCTAAAAGAAGGGTGGTGGGAAGAGCGTGGGCTATTTCATGAAGTACGGGCGTTTTAGTAATGTAACTCACCCCAAAATCGCCCTTTAAAACACCTAAAAGCCATGAGAAATACCTTACATGTAAAGAAGCATTGAGTCCTAACTCTTCACGCATCTGCGCAATCGCTTCTGTGGTAGGGGTAATGTCATTGACCCGCAATGCCACCTCTGCTGGATCACTAGGACTGAGGGCGGAGAGGGTAAAACTCACCACCGAAATTCCTAAGAGCAAAGGAAGTATAAGCAAAAGGCGCTTGGCAATAAAACGACTCATCGCTTACTCGAAAAACATCTTTTCAAAAGGGATTTCATACTGAGAAGGATTAAAACTCACCCCTTTAAGTTTAGGTGTAAATACCGCTTTGGTGCGAGCATAACTCAGTGGCACATAGACGTTTGCATCGTGAATGTAAGTCAAAATCTCTGCGTACATTTTTGTGCGCTTTTCGTGTGATGGTTCAATCAAAATGGCTTGAATTTGCGCATCTAACCACGCTTTTTTCTCTAACCCTAACTGCGCTTGATAATCGCCATGCGCTGCCATACGCCATGAAGAGACGAACGATTGAGGATCGTAGGGTGTTCCCCATGAAAGAGCGTATTGTAAGTCAAAGTCACCGCTTTTTTGTCTGTCTAAAAAGGCTTGTTTCTCCTCTCCAATAATCTTAAGCTCCACGCCCACCTCTTTAAGATTGCTTTGAATGTACTCGCTAATGGCTTTTTCTTGTGCGTTGTTGGCATTAAAATAAAGACGCAAGGAGAGTATTTTTCCCTCTTTGCTTCGATATCCTAGCTTCTCATCCATCATCCAACCCGCTTCATCCAGCAAGGCTTTAGCTTTTTCAACATCGTAAAGTTTGCGAGAGAGCGGCACATCGCAATAGGGCGTTATTGGGGCAAAAAGCGTGTTGGCGCTATTTTCTGAGTGATTTAAAATGCCAGAGACGATCATCTCTTTATTGATAGCGTGTTGCAGAGCTTCTCTTAGCTTTGCTTCCCCCGTGATAGGCTGTTTGGTGTTGAGTAAAATGGCACGAGAGGCGGTGGGTTGGCTGAGCAAGGTCGTGTATTTTCCCTCTTTTTGAAGCACACTAAAGGCATTGAGGTCTATCATGTCGCCATCCGCTCCAAAAATAAGGTCGATTTCACCTTTTTGCAGTGCGAGTAACACACTTTGATGATCAGGCATCACTCGCCATTTAATCTGTTCCAGTTTTGCTTTTTCTCCCCAATAGTTTGGGTTTTTCTTAAAGAGTGCAAAAGCGTTTTTCTGATGCTCTGAAAGCACCCACGCACCTGTTCCTACATAACAACTTACCCCATTTTTGGTTGCACCCTCGATAAAGCACGATGGCGCAATGAAACGAAAGGGTCTTGTCATCGCAAGTTCGCTTAAAGTTGGATAGTAGGGATTTTTGAGGGTAAGTTTATAGGTAAAGTTATCGACGACTTCACTGCCTTCGATTTGATTGACCAACTCTAACCATGCGTGTCTTGCACGATTATCAATCACCGCATCGATGTTTTTCTTCACCACCGTCGCATCAAAAGGGCTACCATCACTAAATTTGACATCTTTGCGCAAATAAAAGGTGTAGCTTTTGCCATCACTACTGATCTCCCAACGTTCAGCCAACCACGGTTTAACCCCTTCAGGCGTGTTCATGACCAAAGATTCAAAGACCATGTTTTGAGCGGACATCTCTCCTCCGTACAAGTGCGGATTAATGTTACGAATATCTTTGGTACTGGCATATACCAACTCTGTTTTAGCCACCTTGACCTCTTTGGGTTTGCTTTCACATCCCGTCAAAAATGCCAAGATAAGGGCTGAGCATAGTAAGGCTCCTCTTTTTTTTCCTATCATCATTTACACTCCTTTGTCATAAAAGCCAATGTATTTTTATTACTAATAATTATTTAGTGTTACTTTAGCGGATAAATCTTTAAAAAGTGTTTTTATACATCATTGCCTCTTTATTAGACACGCTCTCATTGAAGGCTTGTGTATAATCATTTTATGATTTACAAAGGGGCATTGGATGGTAAAACAATTCATTGAAAAAGGTGTTATTACGATTGCTTTTCAGCCAATTATTTCGATTCGTAGCGCTAAAATGATGGGAGTAGAGGCACTCATGCGAGCAGTAGATGAAAATAATGAATCGCTCTCTCCTGTTTTTGTGTTTGAGCAGTCTCAAAAAGAGAATCTCTGCTTTATGCTTGATAAACATGTGCGTATGCAAGCGCTAAGAGCTTTCAAACCTCTTTTAGATGTCAATAAAGAGCTACTGCTTTTTTTAAACTTTGAATCTCATTTGCTTGATACGTCACTAAGCTTTCAAGATTTTGCTTTTTGCGCTCTTGCCAATGAAGTGGGTATTCCACCTTCTCGTGTTGTCATTGAGATTAAAGAGTATCAGATTGAAAATACCAAACGTCTCAAAGAGTTTTGTGACTTTTACAAGGAGAGAGGTTTTTTAATTGCGTTGGATGATTTTGGAGCTGGCAATGCCAATTTTGACCGTATTTCAACCGTACGCCCCCATATTGTCAAAATTGACCGTTCCCTTATTTTTAATGTGCATCAAAACTTTATTCATAAAGAGATTTTAAAATCCATCGCAAACATGTGTTTTAACATTGGGGCATTGGTTTTAGCGGAGGGCGTTGAAGAAGAAGAGGAAATTCTAACGGCGATGAAGTTGGACATAGACCTCTTTCAAGGGTTTTGGTTTTCAAGACCTAGCAGTGTAGTGTTTCGTAAAGAGGTATGCGATGAAAAGATAGCTTACATTGGAGAGAAACATACCCATAATGTCAAAGCATCTATGCAACATAAGAGCTTTTTAATACAAAGTGCTAAAGCCTATGCCCAGATGATTATTGATGCTTTAGTTCAAAATAGAGATTTAGATTTGCATGATTTTTTGAAAGAGTTTGACCCGATTGAGGCGATTTATTGTATTAATGCCGACTCAGGTATTCAAGAGGGCGCAACGTATATTAGTGCACATACTAACGACTTTTTTCAACCAGCACGGGATGGTGACAATCATGCTTTAAAAGAGTATTTTTACATTACCAAAGAATCAACGAGGGGTGATTATCTGAGTCAAAAGTACATCTCCCGCGCATCGGGTCGTATGTGTCGAACCTTTGCGCAGAAGTTTTTTATGGGAGATGAGGAGAAAATTTTGTGTTTAGACCTTAAAGTCTCCTCATTAACCTAAACGTTGGCTCAGTGTGTTTCGTGCTTATGGCACGGTGTGTGTTGATGCTCATGCCCCATAAGAGAATTTTCACCTTTGGTTTCGCAACATTTGAGTTTGGTTTTAAACAGAGGCTTTTTATCGTTATCAAGGGGCTCTTCTTCGTGATGGTGTCCTGTTGCCTCTTCGCCTAAAAGGTTCATGTAATTGCTGAGCGTTACTTCTAAAAGAGTGTTAGCTTTAAGATGCTTCATCGCCTCTTCAATGCTGATACGCTCCTCTCCTGCAAAGTAAATCTTAACACCTGCTTGTCTGAGGGCATGAAAAGGTTTTTCACCTAAATGGTTTGTAATCAGTGTTGTGACACCCATTTGTTCAAACCAGCGTGCCACTCTCATCCCACCTTCTTTACTATTGGCGTGAATGGTTACGGTACCAGCATCATCAATAAGAGCAAACCATTTTGCTTTACCAAAAAGAGGGGCTAGGATGCCATTTTGATTTTCTGTTTTAATCGGCATTGCGATCATTTTCTTCTCCTTAATTGGACATATGTTCAGAATTGTAGCACTTTAAATGAACATATGTCAATAATATTTAAAACCTTTTATGTTAGTATTGCTGCATTACATGTAAAAAAAGGATTGTTGTATGTCCCGTCAAAAATGCCATCGTGTCACCTCTTATCAGCCTTTAATCACCTGTTTTGACCCGAAGGGAACAAAACACGATGAGAGTATTTCTTTAATTCCTGAAGAGGTAGAAGCGCTTTATTTGATGGATTTATTGGATTTGTATCAAGAAGAGGCGGCGTTGAGGATGGAAGTTTCCCGTCCTACCTTTGCACGTATTATCAAATCCGCCCGTCAAAAAGTGGCACGAGCACTTTTAGGTGGATATGAGTTGCATTTGGGAACAAAACGAGAGCGTTATGTGGTGGCGTTTTGTAGCAATGAAACAACGCATTTTGAATCTCTGAATATCAAAGATACGTATGTATGTATCTTTAGCGTCGAAAATCATAGGATTGTTAAACGAGAAATTCTTCTAAATCCCGCACATGAAAAAGAGGCAAAACCCCCTCTAGTGTTAGCGCCACTTTTGCATGAGCATGGGGTAAACTTTTTTTTAACAAAAAGCCTCGGGCAAGGGCTCAAAAACGCTCTTAGTGCCAGAGGCATTCATGTGATTGAGAAAGATGTGATCAGTGAAGATGAGATACCAAAGCTTTTTTAAACATAAAGTAGAAGCGCTATGCCAAAAAGAATGCGATAAATGCCAAAGCTCACAAAGGTAAAGCGCTCTAAAAATTTTAAAAAGAGTTTAATCGTCGCATACGCCACTATAAATGAGACGACAAATCCCACCGCCAAAGCGGTAAAATTACCCTCCATAAGGAGTTCATTGTGGTGTTTGAGGATGTCATAGCCCGTGGTAGCGCACATCACAGGAAAGGCAAGTAAAAAGGAGAACTCAGCACTCGCTTTGCGTGTGAGTCCCACTAACATCGCTCCAATAATCGTCGAACCCGCTCTACTTGTTCCAGGAATCAGAGCAAAAATCTGAGCAATCCCAATCCAAAGGGCTTGCTTGTAACTCACCTTTTCCACATCATCCACAAAGTGCTCTTTGGGTTTGTAAAACTTTTCAACCGCTAAAAAGATGATGCCCCCAATGATAAACATCAGTGCTACGATTTCAACGCTAAACATTGCCTTGACTTGCTTGGCAAATAAAAATCCCACCGCACCTAGAGGTACAAACGCTACGGCAAGTTTCATCCAAAGATTGATTTTTTTAGGGGAAAATTTCTCTTTGTAGTTTAAAACCACAGCTAAAATCGCCGCAAACTGGATGATAATCTCATACGCTTTGATAAAATTATCTTGCTTTAGCCCCAACCAATCGCCCACAATAATCATATGCCCCGTCGAAGAAACAGGCAAAAACTCCGTAAACCCCTCAACAATTCCCATAATGACAGATTGAAAAATATCCACAAAACATCCTACATGTAAAAATAATGCGAGATTGTAACATAAGCGTCATGAGATTTTATATGAAACGCCTTTTATCTAAAAGTGTCTCTGCTTCTTTTACCAAAGGTAAGTGCACTTCAAAAACGGCACCTTCATCCTCATTAAAAGCACAAATTTCGCCCTCATTTTGAATTACAATTTGTTGAGCGATGTTGAGTCCAATCCCAATGCCAGAGCTCATTTTAGTACTTTCAAATGGCTCAAAAATATGAGGTAAAATTGCAGCATCAATGCCTCCACCATTATCACAAAAACGTACTATAACTTTTTCATGTTCTTGAAAAATTGTTACATGTAAAGAGCGTTTTTCAAAGGATTCAATCTTTATTAGTTCATCTAAAGCATTGTTTAAAATAATCACAAATACTTGCTCGATACGCTGTTTTTGAACGTTACATGTAACGTGGTATTCATCTTTTGAAAAGTTCAGATCAAAAATTTTTTCATTCAGATGAATGGTAACAATTTGCTTTGAACGATGGTAGCAAAGGGTAAGGGAAGCACAAAGAAGTTCGTACATATTTAGTATCTCTTTTTGCTCATGGCTTTTTTGTGATGCTTCTCTCATCGTTCCAATAATACTCTCAATACGTTCAATGCCCTCTTGAATCGATTGGCTATCTTTGAGCATGACATTTTTACGTGTACCATCAGGTACAATCGCCATAATATCATCGATGAGCATCTCAAAATTACCCTTGATATACGTCAAAGGCGTATTAATCTCATGGGTAATACCCGCTGCCATCCGTCCAATAGTACTAAATTTGGCATTACGTACCATCTCCTCTTGGTAGATGGCTTGGATTTTAAGGTTTTTATCCACCTCTTCTCGAATACGGTTTTGCAGATAAACTTCTTGTTTTTCCACCTCTGTGACATCAATGAAAACACCAACAAAGCCATCAAAGACAGCATTGCGCATCATACGTTTTTTTTGAATTTCTAATGTTACTTCTTGCTGAGTCAGTGGCGATATTGTATTTATTTTATAGGTTTGATGACTGACATTAAGCATCTCTTGATCTTTTTCATAGAGTCTGCTGGCAATTTCAAGAGGATAGAGATCAAAAACGGTTCTTCCAAGAATATCTTCTTTTTTCAAGCCAAAATAGGCACAAAAAGCACGACTGCATCCGATGTAACGTAAATAGCGATCTTTAATAAAGACAGGCACAGGAATAATATTTAAAATCGTTTCCATGTCACGTAACTGTTTTTGATATTTGAGATTGAGTTTTGCAATGGTATTACGAGACTTGATGCGTAAGGAGATATCGCGAACACTCCAAATGCTCAGCGCTTTTTCCTCATCCATAAATTTTTTACCAAAAAGTTCTGCCCAAAATGCCATGCCCTCTTTGGTGTACAAACGGTACTCTAAATTACTCACATGCTCAAAATCACCATCATTTAAATGTACGTGCCACCACTTTTCATATCGCTTTTGCGACGTAAAAAGGGTACTGATATGTAAACCTAAAACTTCTTCTTTGGTGTAACCAAAAAGGTGCGTAAACGTCTCATTGACATCGACAATGCATTGCTTTTCATCCAACACGATGTAGGCAAGATCAGAGTTATTAAAATAGAGTTGCGCTTTTTTGGCAAGGCGTTCTAGCGCTTTTTTTTCAGTAACAGCACACTCTAAAATACGCCTATTCTGGCTTTTAAGCAGTGTGATTTCTTGCTTAAGATCGTTAATTTTCGAGAGTAAATCTTTCATCCAAAAGACTACTGAACCAACGTATAAATCTTCTCTTCTAAGGCTTTCATCGAAGCAAATGGTTTCATAATGTAGTGGGTTGCCCCTTCTCGGTGCGATTTGAGTACTTTATCAAGCGTGGAGTATGCTGTCATCATAATGATTTTAAGTTTTGGTTCTTTTTCATGCAAACGCTTTAGCACATCCAAACCATTCATCTGTGGCATCATGATGTCTAAGAGTACCGCATCGTAGCTTTTATCAATGTGTGAGATGGCATTAAGAGGGTTACAAAACGTTGTCACCTCAAAACCAGTAGTACGGCTAAGATACTTTTCAATCATATCTAAAATCTCTTGCTCATCATCAATGATGGCTACTTTAATTCTCTTTTTCATCGCTTATGCCCTCACTTGATTGTCATAAAGATGCTCTTTGGCTTCAAGCATTAATAGTTTTGATTTCTCTTCAACCATTGCGTCTAGTGCTGCAGAAACATCGACACTAGCACTTTCAATCTCTCTTACCATTGCCTCTATCTCTGCTTTGGAGCAGATGGCTTTTTCGCCACCACACTCTTTGGCGAGACGATTTGCTACGTTATGTACGATGGCATGTGGATTTTCCAGTTTTCCAAATGAAGCCATTTTGCTAAACTCTTCTTTACCAATTCCCTGTTCGTACCAATGCCCCAAACGGCATTCATGATGCGTCACGGCTGTAAAGTCGGTGTGTTCGCCAAACAAAAGCGCATAAAGATCGTTTTTATAGATGACATGATCGACTTTTGCTAAGGATGCAAAAATTTTATCGCTTAGAAAGCTTACTTCATACATGGTTCTAGCGGCATTTTTCTCAAACGAGATGATTTTACCTTTAAGCACATCGGTTTGCTCTTTGGTATTTTTAGCAATAACGCTAACTTCTTCGGTGCTTTGCTCTGAATGAGAGGACTCTTGTTGCATCGTTTGAACCACCATGGCGATCTCTTTGGTCGCTTTTTGCGTGCGCTCAGCCAAGTTTCGCACCTCATCAGCAACGACTGCAAACCCACGTCCATGCTCTCCCGCACGCGCAGCTTCAATGGCAGCGTTGAGCGCTAAAAGATTAGTCTGATCGGCAATATCTTCGATGAGTTGTACCACCCCTGAAATCTCCTTGCTTCTGGCTAAAAGTGACTTTGAATTGCTCACGACATCAACCATAAGAAGGCTTAGTTTATCCATAGCCGTAGAAGCATTACTCACCAGTGTGAGTCCTTCACGTGACTCTTTAGAGGTTTGGGCTGATTCTGTTTTCATCATCTTAAGATCCCCCAAAATCTCCGAAAACGTTGTTTGAGAATCTTGAAGTGCGTCTGAAATAGACTTTTGATGCAAGCTTAAAATGTTACTGTCTTTGGCGTTACGTACATCAGTTTTGATAATGCTATAGGCAACAAGCTCAGGACTTAAGCGTTTTGAGCTTACAGAGCCTTGACACCCATCCATACTAATGGTCTCCATAGATTCCTTCAAAAGGGAAGCTAATTTAGCAGGCTCTTTAATCATTATTTTCGCAAGGTCGTTTTGCATGACAATTTTTTGAGCGCTATCCACCACCACAATCATCTCTTCTTGTGAAAATTGAGAGAGGTGAAGAAGACGCTCATTTTCTGCTTTCAATGTGACAACTTCATTGCGTAAAATGGCAAGCTCTTCGGGTTCTTTTTTACTAAAAAACATCAATACCCCTTTGTTAAAAAATTGTTTCTATTATAGGATAAAACACTAACGATAAGGTTACATTTTTTTGTTAAAAAAAATGGCATCTATGACACAAAGCGTGTCATAATTGTTTTTATAGGTAAAGGATTCATCATGCTTTTAGACTTCTAAAACTTAGAAGAAACCAGTATTTATAAACTTATCTCTAACACCATCACGCCTCGTCCCATCGCATGAGGTCGTGTGTAACCTAGCCTTGTTTAGCTATTTTATTCCCCTCTCATTCAAATCGCCACAGAACTTCCTTACACACACAGTGAGTTTAAAGCCTTTAAAATCGCATTGAAACGATGCTTACCAAAATACCCTCCCATGGTAGAATCAAGCCGATGTGCTCTTTTTTGCCGTTTCACTCAAACCATGCCTCTTGAAGGAAGCAAGCATACACCCTGATTATTGCGTGTTGAACATGATGAAGTCATTGATGAAGCGTTACATGTAACGCTTGACAATATAGGACGAGTAGGGAAAAAATTTTTGATAAACGGAGAAATTTCCTCCTAATTTGGTAAAAAACTTTTTACCTATTTTTAATCTTTACTAGTTTACAATACTCAAAATGCTGTTGGTCTAAGGCTTAGACATACATGAAGTAGCACTCTTCTTTTCTACTTAACTTCTTTACATGTAAACCTCACACAGCACATATTTTTCACAAAGGAAAACAATGGGCATAGAAGCACATAAAGATTTACTTTCGAGTATTGGTGTGGACGTAGAGCGTCACGCAAAGATGATGGGTATGGGTCTAGAAGCCTATAAGGCGCAGTTTTTAGGGCAACCTAATCGACCCAAAGCGATGGAGTATTTTGACTGGTTTATGAGTGAGATTCAAGGGCAGAGAATCGCTGAAATCAATCAACTTCGTGCGGAGAAAAAACCCGCTGTTGGAACGTTTTGTATCTTTGTACCTGAAGAGATTGTTGTGGGTGCTGGTGGGGCGTGTTATGGCTTATGCGGTGGCTCTAATGCGACCATTGCGGACGCTGAGACGGAACTGCCTCGTAACATTTGCCCGCTTATCAAATCCGCACACGGTTTTAAACTTCAACGCACCTGTGCTTACACCCAATCAAGTGACTTTATCTACGGTGAAACCACCTGTGAAGCGAAGAAAAAAGCGTGGGAAATCCTTGCCAAACACCATCCCGTGCATGTGATGAACATTCCACATATGAAGCGTGAGAAAGACCTTAAAATGTGGCAAGAAGAGATAGAAGAGTTTAAAGAGCATATTGAAGGGGTGATTGAGCAACCTTTAAGCCTTGAAGCGATGAAAGAGGGTGTGCGCAAAGTCAATGCTAAACGCTCCGCTCTTCAAAGATTGGACAAACTTCGTAGCTCAAACCCCGATATTATGCCGATTAGCGGGAAAGATTGTTTGTGGATTACGCAAGTGGGTTTTATGGACGACATCGAACGCTACACTGCAAAAATCAATGAACTCTGCGATGAGTTAGAAGAGCGTGTCAAAGAGGGTGTGAGTGTTTTTCCAAAAGATACGCCTCGTTTGATGGTTTTAGGCACGCCGTTTGCGCCACCAAACTGGAAACTTCACACGGCGGTGGAAAACACAGGAGGCTGTGTCATCAATGAAGAGAGCTGTATCGGACATCGTTACTTTAAAGACAATGTGGACATTGAGGGTGTGCAAAATGATGACGAACTTTATGCGCGTTTGATGGAGCGTTACTCGAAGATTGATTGTGCGTGTTTTACACCTAATACAGGACGTATTGATAAAATCGTACAGATGTACAAAGAAAGACAAGCCGATGGTGTCATCTACTACACGCTCTCTTTTTGTCACACGTATAATGTTGAATCCCACCTTGTTACCGAGGCGATGGCAAAAGAGGGAATTCCCTGTCTAGTCATTGAATCAGACTATTCACCTGAGGATGCAGGGCAGATTAAAACCCGTGTCGAGGCGTTTTTAGAGAGCATTAGCTTTAAGAAAAAAGCCCAAGCGTTTGCGAATAAATAATGTTTTGGGGTGTGGATATAGGCTCGACCTATACAAAAATCATCGGCATTGGCAGAGAACGGGAGATTGTGCATAGCGCAGTCATTCCAACGATTTTTAATCAAGATAAAATCGTGGGCGAATACTTAGAGGACAAAGAGGTCAAAATGCTCGTCGCCACGGGTTATGGGCGTTATATGTTAGAAGATTCGCACGGAGCGCCCGTGATAAGCGAAATCAAAGCCCACGCCAAAGGAGCTTACTTTTTTGAGCCCAGTGTCGCTACGGTGATTGATTTGGGTGGACAAGACAGTAAAGTCATCAAAATGGGAGAATTGGGTAGTTTTACCGACTTTCGCATGAACGACAAATGTGCGGCTGGGACAGGGAAATTCCTAGAAATCGCCGCCAATCGTTTGGGGCTAGAGATGGAAGTCTTTTCAAAAGCAGGGTTTGAGCACGATAAAGAACTCACAATATCGAGTATGTGCGCTGTGTTTGCGGAGTCTGAGGTTATCTCGCTTATCGCCAAAAAAGAGAGCCTAGCCAATATCTGCTATGGTGTACATGAATCCATCGCTTCACGTTTGGCTTCCATGGCTCGAAAATTTGTCATCAAAGAGAGTGAAACCATCGTTTTCACAGGTGGCGGTGCGCTCAATCCGTTTTTGCACTATATGTTAGAAAAAAAGCTAGAGCGAACCATTGTCATCCCCAAACACCCCCAACTCATGGGCGCAGTGGGTGCGGCACTTTCAGGGTTTGAAGTCTTTTAAGCGTGTGCTTAAAAGTACCAATAGACCTTTGCCCAAAGGGTATCTTGTACGAGTTTTGAGCCATACTCTGAAGTGCTTTTACCGCTGTTGTAACTGTAAGAGAGATCTAGGAGCATGTTGTTTTTAAAGCTATACGTTACCCCTAGGGTATTTTGCATGGAGCGGTCATCAAGATTGTACATATTTTTATAGTATACACTGCTGTATAAAATATCCAAAGGCTCTTTTTGAGAGAGTTGGTGCATCATGTAGCGATGGTCGTAAAAGGGCTCGGAGTGCTCTTGCTGTTCGCTTTGGTAAAAATACTCAGACGTAATGGTCAAATCAAACGTAGTGAGATATTTAAGTCCCAAAAGATAGGCATAGGAGTTCTCGCCTACGGTGGTGGCGAATTCCCCGTGAATTTCAAAATTGGTTTGAAGATTTTTTGAAAAATCAAATCCCATTTTATCGTTTTGGGTATCGCTGTGAAAATAGATAAGATCAATGTCGGTATCACAATATAAAAAATAGCTTTTAAGCCCTATGTTATTGGCTTCTTCATCGGAAAAATCTTCATTGATATGCGCATCATTTTTCATAAACAACAGATCAAAAGCGAGGTTTTTAAGATCACCCTCTAGGCTTTTGTTGTAACGATAATTTGCCATAACGTAGCCTTCACGTGAGTTTTCAGGCTCATTGGGGTCTTTTTTGCGATCAAAAAAAGCGATGGGATTGACAAAGTATCCCTTTCCCCATTTGGGGGCTTTTTTACCCACTTCCACACGATGGTTTTGATTAAAGGTGTATTGCATAAAAAGTTGTAAGAGCGTTGCTTCATCGCTCTTTTCTCCATCTACCCTAGAAGCATTGAGCATGGTCTCAGAGTCGAGTTTTACCGTATCGTTGAAGTAGGCAAATTTGATATTCCCCTCCCCAAAATAGGACTTCATGGAATCTTTATTTTTAGAAAAATACATCGGTGAGTCTTCATTGATGCCTTGAAATTTAGTGTCTCCCCTAAGATAGCCACTGAGCGTATAGGGTTTGACTTCAATGGCTTCCATATCAAAATCATAATCCCCCGCATAGCCTATCACACAGGCAAACATCATGACATGTAAGGCTTTCATTTACTCTCTTAATTCTTGAACTTTTCCAATGTTTTCTATCGTAAAGACTTCATTGGGGAATGTTCTTTCTTTCATTTTTCCATAGACCATGATGGATTTATACCCTTTATACAGAGGCGAGTCGGTTTCGATGACCGCAGGACGCACGATGCCTCCTCCAAAATCTTTCATATCCTTGTAGTAAAGTGTTTTAATCAACATATCGGTTGAGGTGTAGCAGATGATTTTGGTCGGTGTCAGCGTTTTTTGATCGACTTCCATCACCAGATGATCGTAAGCAACACTCTCATTTTTTGCTTTCAAGTCCAAAATAATCTGCCCATTTTCCTCTTTTTGCGCTTTGATATCATATTCCGCTGAAAAGTCCAGTTGCATGATGTCGCTGTTGTTAAAAACACCGCCTACCACGCTTTGCATCGAGGTAATACGAATGGGTTTTCCCACATCGGGGATAAAAAGCCACATATTATCATCCAAGCGCAACGTGCTTCTGCCTTTTTCGCTATCAGGTTGCAAAAAGAGTGATACCATTTTGTTCTTATCTTTTTTGATTTGATAGAGCAAAAACTCTTTTTTGCTTCCATCAGGCTCTATGTTGATAAGCTTTTTGTAGCTCTCCGCTGAATTTGGGGAGAGTTTTTTATCGACCTGCTCTAAAATACTCTGGGCACTCAAACAGGTCATACATGCGACGATAAAAAGGGCTATTTTTTTCATACGTTTCTCCTAATAGGTTCGTAAGGCTTCAACAGGATCAAGCCTTGAAGCTTTAATGGCAGGTGAGATTGAAGCGATGAGAGCGATGATGATGACAATAACACCGACACTAAGAATCTCTTGAATACCCAGCGTTGGGCTGAGGACTAAGCCACTTTGTTGTCCAAAACTGTACGTAATGGGAAAAAGTTTTAAAAGGGTTATGATGACATAGGAGATGATGCTCCCTAAAACGGCACCAAATAGACCCAACATCAAACCCTCACTTAAAAAGAGTTTGACAATGCTCAAAGGCGGTGTGCCAATGGCGGCAATCGTTCCAATCTCGCGAATCCGCTCAAACACACTCATAATCATGACGTTTAGTATGGAAATCAGCACGATGGAAATCAAAATAATCTGAATGGAAATATTCATAATATCAATCATCTTGATGATATTGTAAAAAGGAGAGAGTTGCTCCCACGTATGCACCTCAAAAAGAGGTTTTCCCTCTTTATTCTGTTTTGCCAAAATGGGTTGTAAGGATTTTTCCGCATCTTTGAGACCTTCAACATCTTTAAGACGTAAAACAATCTCACTCACCTCTGCTTCGTTCATACGCAGAGCTTTTTTGGCATCTTCGATATGAATGTAGCCGTCTCTGCCTCCTGGTCCCATGACTTGACCTAAAATGCCTGCGACTTTGAGATTGACTCCATTGACGGAGCCATTTTTATTATTCGCTACCAAAACGATGGTATCGCCTAGTTTGACATCCATTCCTTTAATCAGCAACTCAGGCACGATAATTTCACCTTGTTTTAATGCACCACTCAGGTCTGAGACTCTCTCTTTTAAGAGAGGAAGGGTTTTGAACTCTTTTTCAGGATAGATGGCATTGAGTCTGATGTTGGTGGTGGTGGTAAAATTGGAGAACATGGCACCAAATTTGATACGAAACGAATAACTCTCAATCAAAGGATTGTTTTTAATCTCCCCTTCAATCATCTCAACCATTTTGGCATTCATGTTTTTATCCAGTGGTAAGCTATCGACAGAGGCAACATACCCTTTTTTGTGAATCTGAATATGCCCCATCACCGAATCGGTAATTTGCCCGATGGTGTAGCTTTTAAAACTGCTTGAAAGTGCGGTGTAGATAAGAACAAAGACCACGCCTACGGTAATGAGTGAAGCCGTGAGCAGGGTTCGTCTAAAATTGCGCATGAGATTGCGGTAAGACATTTTGATAATATTGTTCATGGACGCATCCTTTTATCCTCTACGATTTCACCATCAATCAGCGTAATAAGTCTATCCACATTGGCGACAATTTTTTCATCATGGGTGGCGAACACAAAGGTAGTCTGGTATTTTCGTTGAATCTCTTTCATCAAATCAAGAATCATATGCGCAGTTTTACTGTCTAAATTAGCGGTAGGCTCATCGGCAAAGACCACTTTGGGTTGTCCCACTAAAGCTCTGGCAATGGCGACACGTTGCATCTGACCACCTGAGATTTTATCGGGGGTTTTATCTTTGTGCTCTACCATTCCCACCGCTTCAAGCAGGTGCATAATACGCTTTTGGCGTTCATGTTCAGGTAGATTTTGCACCATAATAAGCGGATACTCGATATTTTCATACACGCTTAGCACGGGAATAAGGTTAAAACTTTGAAAGATAAACCCAATGTTTTCTCCTCGAAAATGAGCTCTTTGGGTGCGACTCATCGTTGTGATAGCGGTGTCGTTAATCCAAATGTCTCCCTTTGTGGGCGTATCCAAACAGCCTAACATGTTCAGCACCGTACTTTTACCGCTTCCACTAGGTCCCACAAACGAGACAAACTCTCCACCTTTTATCTCCAAAGAGAGGTTTTTGATGACCTCTTGTGCCACCTCTCCTTGATGATAAACCTTTTGCAACCCAATCGCTTTTAGCATGGCATCCTCTTTTTACATGTAAAGATGGTAATTTTCATATTTTACTCTATTTTAGGCTTTTTAAAACCACATACGTTTGACGATGTTATTCTTCGTTTTAATGGCATACAAAATGACACCCGCAACGTGCATTACGATTAAGAAGAGAAATACTTTGGTTAAAAAACCATGCACAATGCCCACACCAAAATCTTTAAAACTACCGTAAAGTTCTTTTTAATGCCATGCAATCAAGTTCTATTTGGAGCAACAATGTGCTACCATTAGGCAATTTAAGACAGGTGCGAGTGAATGAAAAAGCGTGAAATTTCAAAAGAGAGCATCAGAAAAGTCGTTGCAATTTCCCAAAAAATAGAAGGCTACCGGCCAGCCCCAAAACCTCTGCAAGAAAAAGCTAAAGCGCTTATGGCAAAGTATCATGTCAAAATATCGGCTTGAAAGGAGCGTTTTTTATGTTTGATATGGCAATTATTTCTACTGCTGCAAGTAGCGTCAAAGGGGCAATGGAAATTGCAAAATTTTTGAAAGATAGTAGTGATTCTCTCGAAAAAGCAGAAGTCAAATTAAAACTTGCATACTTGATTGAATCGCTTGCTGATATAAAAACTAAAATGGCAGATATTAAAGAAGCCCTTCTTGAAAGTGAGCAAGAAAAGCAAGAACTTAAAAACGCATTAGAAATAAAAACGAAACTTCAATTTGAAATGCCTTATTATTGGGCAAACAAAGATGATGGAACAAAAGATGGTCCTTTTTGCCAGCTCTGCTACGATAAAGAAAAAAAACTTATTCGCCTACAAGATGAGAAGAATGGAGAATGGAGATGTTTATCTTGTAGAGTTTATTTTAGAGATAAAAATTATATTGAAACAATATTAGAAACAGAATACAATAGCGGATGGGATTAACCTTATACATGTAACCCAACTCCCTCAGCCAACTTTCCAAAAGTATCCTTTATAATACGCTAAATCGTACGATTAAGGATACGCTTATGATAGTTTCAGCCAACGACATTAAAACCAAAGGGGTCACACTCCTTGATAAACTCTTTGAAAAAGCCAGTGAAGTCATCATTAACGTGCGTGGAAAAAACAAATACGTTGTGATTGACATTGAGCGGTACAAAAATTTGCGTACGTTAGAACTTGACCGACTTTATGAAGAGACGATGCAAGAGATTAAGGAAGGGCGTTATAAAACACAAAGCGTGGAAGAGCATCTAAGCGAGCTACGCAATGCCTTATAACATTACCCGAACGGACGAATATTTTAAAAAATCGCTCAAATTTTTCAAAAAACACCCCGAAATGCACAGCAAATACGAAAAAACGCTGACACTTTTAAGTGCCAATCCACACCATCCCTTTTTGCGTTTGCATAAACTACAAGGCAATCTTAAAGCATTTTATTCCGTCTCTTTGGACTTACAGTACCGCATTATTTTAGATTTTATCATTGTTGAAAATGAAATTATTTTACTTGACATCGGTGCGCATGACGATGTCTACTAGAAACATTCACACCCTCATTCACACCGCACTAGTGGCGGAAGCAAAGCCGATTATTGGGCATTTTAAACTGAGATGTACAGCAAAGCAACCGTTCAATCTTTACGAAAACGAACACATCGCTCTCATCGTCTCAGGCATGGGAAGCCAAAATTCCAAAGAGGCGCTTTTGTATGCGCTGAGTCTCTATGAACCGCACGTTGCGATAAATATTGGCATTGCGGGGTGTGTCGATAGAAGCATTGCTAAAGGCACACTTTTTTGCACCACACAGGAGGGTTTGGGTATGCCTTTTGCGAGCTGTTCTTCACACCCAAAGGCGCTCGAAGATGCCTTACATGTAAAGACGACTTTGGTGGATATGGAAGCGGACATTTTCATCCAAACCCTTCCAAACCCTATCAAAACCTATGTGTTTAAAGTGGTCTCAGACCATTTGGAAGATACAATTCCTAGCAAAACAGACGTGGGAAATTGGGTCACTAAAAGCATTAAATTATGGGAGAAATATGTTAGATACGAACCTTGAACACTTTGAAAAAGCGTGCGAAAACACCCCCTTTCAAAGTTTACATGTAAATACACAAAGCTTTGTAAAAACCAAAGCCTTAGCGTATCATTTGAGCTTTTCGCAAATTCAGCAGTTCATCATCATGGCGGTTGATATGCAGATGTGGGATGAGAATATAGAAGCCTTTTGGGTGGATAAAGAGAGCAAAAAAGAGGCGTTTTTAGCCTTGCAACAAGCCTATGAGCGCTTAAAAAACACCCTCAAAACCTACCCCAAAACGCCCAACGATTTTAAAAAGGAGCGTTTTAACATCGAAGAGGTGGAAAAGGAGCATCTAGGGCTTGGCTCTTGTCCCGTGGCATCGCCTAAAACACGCTGTTGCAACCTGATGACTTTGGATGCTGTGGAGAGTTGTGGGTTTGACTGTTCGTACTGTTCCATTCAGAGTTTTTACAAAAACAACACCATCACATTTGATAAAAACTTTGCCCAAAAGTTGGAGCGTTTGGAGCTTGACCCTACTAAAACCTACCACATTGGCACGGGACAGTCATCGGATTCTTTAATGTGGGGGAATCGTGTGGGCGTTTTAGAAGCGCTTTTTAGCTTTGCACGAAAACATCCCAATGTCATTTTGGAGTTTAAAAGCAAGTCGGACAACATTAGCTATCTCTTAGAACATGAAGTGCCTAAAAATGTTCTTTGTACGTGGTCGCTTAACCCTCAGGTTATCATCGACAACGAGGAAAAACGCTCTTCAAGCCTAACAGAGCGTATCCAAAGTGCTAGAGCGCTGGCGGATAAAGGCGTATTGGTAGGCTTTCATTTTCATCCCATCGTCTTATTTGAAGGGTGGAAAGAGGCGTACACCGCCATTGTTAAAGAGCTACTTGAGCGCTTTACATGTAAAGAGGTTGCGCTTATCTCCATGGGCACGCTGACCTTCATTAAGCCTGTGTTGAAAAAGATACGACTGCGTGCGCAAAGCAGTAAAATTTTGCAAATGCCTTTAGTGGATGCGAGTGGCAAATACTCCTATCCCCTCAGCTTTAAAGAGGAGATGTTTAGCACACTTTACAAGGCTTTTGCACCGTGGCACACCGAGGTTTTTTTCTATCTTTGCATGGAAGATGAGAGTTTATGGCAAAAAGTCTTTGGGCATGAGTACGCCAACAACGAAGCCTTTGAAGAAGCGATGGCAAAGGCATATATGCAAAAAATTAGAGTTAAAATCAGAAAATGATACTATTAGCATTAAAATACAAAGGAATATCCACATGAAACCTCTAAAAGTTGTCTCATTTTTTTCAGGTTGTGGTGGACTTGATTTGGGCTTAGAGGGTGACTTTTGGGTTAAAGCGAAGAGTGTTAAAGACAAAACATGGATAAAAGAACGTCACAAAAATTTTGTTAAACTTGCACCAACAGCCTTTCAAACCGTTTTTGCTTGCGACATCAAACCCTCTGCAAAAAAAGCGTGGGAGTATTACTTTCAAAGGGATAATGTTTTTCATCTTGAAAGCATTGTTGAACTGGTAAAAAAGGCTAAAGAAGGTACGTTTACATTCCCTAACGCAGATGTGGTGACAGGAGGTTTTCCGTGTCAAGATTTTTCGGTTGCGGGGAAACGCAAGGGTTTTGACTCTCACAAAACACACAAAAACGCTTACCGTAACGCCATAGACACGCCTACCATCGAATCGCGTGGTATGCTTTACTTTTGGCTTAGAGAAGCCATCGCATTAATTAAACCTAAGATTTTTATCGCTGAGAACGTTAAAGGTTTAGTCAGCATGAAAGACGTTAAAGAGATTATGACGCAAGATTTTCGCACTATCGGCGAAGGCTACGTTGTTCTTGACCCAAACGTACTTCATGCGGGAAACTATGGCGTACCGCAAACAAGAGAGCGCATCATTTTTATAGGTGTGCGTAAAGATATTCTCTCAGAAGATTTACATGTAAAGCTTCAAAATGGCGAATTCAGTCTCTATCCTGAACCAACACACGACATCAAACATGACTTTGTAACCGTCAAAGACGCCCTATTTGATTTGTGTGAACCTGAGCAAAGTGAGGATTTAAGCCATCAAAAATACTCAAAAGCTAAATGGTTTGGTAAGCATTGCCAAGGGCAAACCGAAATCAATCCCAACAAACTAGCCCCAACCATTCGTGCGGAACATCATGGCAATATAGAGTTCAGGCGACTTTCAAAAGAGCATGGAGGTCTCATAGAAGAAGAGTACCATCTGCCTGAGCGTCGCTTATCGGTGCGTGAATGTGCCCGTCTGCAAACTTTTCCCGATGATTACGCTTTTGTGAGCGAAAAATTAGGGGCATCAGAGGCGTATAAACTTATCGGCAATGCTGTTCCTCCACTCTTAGCGTACCACATCGCTAAAAAATTAGAAGCATTTTTGGCATTGTGCGATGAGATGGAGACCAAAAAGAACACCAAAAAGGTTGCCTAATGGCAAGAGACCAAACGATATTTTCAGAACTTTCTGTAGCGTTAGCCCTAAATGAAGGCTCGTTAGAGGATATTATCAATGTAACTCCAAGTGCAAAAGAGCAATACCTTAAAGAGTATGAAAAACGAAGCCTTACCAAAATAGGTCAAACTCAAATTACAAATTTAGAGCATGTTGGAAAATCTATTCGAAAACATCTACTCTGCGATGGTGTTCATGCTTTGCGAATTGAATGGACAGGCAACGAAAAGACAAGTGCCATGTCCGCTGTTGCTAAAGATATTTATATCCAAAACCTTAACCTTAGACTCTCTATCAAAGAGAGTGCTGATGTATTTATTAACGCTTCCCCTGATAAAATATTTGAGCACATGCCCTTTGGAGAGTTTGCACACTCAAGCAGAGGCGTGGACTGGTTTTTATATGTTGCCCCCAAAGAGTTTAACGACTATTTTTTAGCATGTGGTGGCTTAGCGCAAACAGGATTTTCTCATGTTGAAGATTTTTACCAGCAAACAAAACGAAAAGAGAGAGATGCTTTTAGTGACCACGTCACGCTCTTACACAAAAAGAAAGATAAATCTGTTCTAAACACATACAAGCATTTATGCCAAAAAGTGAGCGTTGAGTCTTCTCGCATTTTCAATGAAAATCTAACACACTATTTGCAAAAAAACAAAAACAAATCCAACGCCCTGCAACCCATTTTTCACTATTTTTTTAGAATCAATGGTGTACGTTATATTCTCGCAGGAACCGATAAAAAGAAGCCTTTTGCTTTGTATATGAATCCCACAGACGTATGGAATAAATCGTATGAATTTATGGGCATTCATGCTATTGAACTTGATAAAGGGCAACCTGAGGTACTGCTTCTTTTTTCCTTTAAAAACAAGCACACCTTAGAGACATTTACGCTTGATTTAAAAGTAGAGATTCGCTGGTCGCATGGAAAATTTTGCGGTAACCCTGAGGGTAAAATCTACAAAAAATGGCAATACGCAACGCTACCATGGAGTGAAAATATTCCATTCGTTTGTGATAAGAATTAAAAGGTAAAATTTTTATGAAAACGGTTTTAATGAGTGGCGGAAGCAGTGGCATTGGCAAGGCGATAAAAAACATTCTTACATGTAACGAGTATGAAGTCTTTAATATCGGGCGAAACGAAGCGGAGATTGTGTGTGATTTGCGAGATACTGAAGCGCTTGAAAAAAAAGTCAAAGCGTGGCTAAAAAGTCATGAGGTCGATGTGCTTATTAACTGTGCGGGTGTGGGAGTGTTTGATCCGCACGAGACCATTAGCCCTTCCAAAATCAAAAACCTTATTGATATCAACCTCACTGCGCCTATTATTTTAAGTTCTTTGTGTTTGCGCTCCTTACAAAAACAAAGCGGTCATATCATCAACATTACTTCCATTGAAGCGACTCGTCACGCCAAATACTCAGCACTCTACACCGCCACCAAAAGCGGTCTTCGAGACTTTGGGCATTGTCTCTTTGAAGAGGTACGAAAAAGCGGTGTGAGAGTCACATCCATTAACCCAGATATGACCCAAACGCCTTTTTTTGACGCCCTTCATTTTAAACCCAGTGAGGATGAATCAACCCATCTGCTCCCTGAAACCATCGCTCAAAGCGTGTGGGATGTATTACATGTAAACGGGGTCATTACCGATTTAAGTATTCGCCCCCAAAAAGTGGGCATTGCCAAAAAATAAGTTTTACATGTAAAGATTATTTTGTACAAACTCCGCTTATAATAGAGCTATTCTATTTGCTCAAGGAGTCCAACCGTGTCAACTCGAATCGAACATGATTTAATCGGCGATAAAGAGATATCCAATGCGTGTTATTATGGTGTTCAAACCGCACGTGCGGCAGAGAATTTTCACATCACAGGGGTAACCATCTCCAAATTTCCCACTTTTATCGAGTCCATCGCTAAAGTTAAAAAAGCCGCCGCTTTGGCAAACTACGAGTTAGAGCTTCTTTCAGAAGCAAAGAAAAACGCCATTGTCGAGGCGTGCGACCAACTGATTGCAGGTAAATACCACGACCAATTCGTGGTCGATATGATTCAAGGAGGGGCTGGAACTTCGACCAACATGAACGCCAATGAAGTCATCGCCAACATTGGATTGGAGCTGATGGGACACCAAAAAGGTGAATACAAATACCTGCATCCCAACAACGATGTCAATCTTTCCCAATCAACCAATGACGCTTATCCCACCGCTCTTCGTGTCGCTTTGTATGAAAAACTAGGCGAACTGGGTGAGTCGATGAAAATCATTCAAAGCTCTTTTGCTCATAAATCAGCCCAGTTTAAAGACATCATCAAAATGGGCAGAACCCAACTGCAAGACGCGGTTCCGATGACCTTAGAGCAAGAGTTTCGAACCTACGCCGTGATGATTGGTGAGGACATTCAGCGTGTTCATGAGGCAAGGCAGTTGGTGCGAGAAATCAACATGGGAGCAACCGCCATTGGTACGGGCATTAACGCACATCCCAATTATGCCAAAACGGTGGAAGCCAAACTGCAAGAAGTAACCGGTCGTCCTTTTGTCACAGCGGGTGATTTGATTGAAGCGACCCAAGATACGGGTGCGTATGTACAAATTTCAGGTGTTTTAAAACGCGTGGCAACCAAAATGTCAAAGATTTGTAACGACTTAAGGCTTTTAAGCTCAGGCCCAAGAACGGGTTTTGGGGAGATTAATCTGCCTGCGATGCAACCAGGAAGCTCCATTATGCCCGGTAAAGTCAATCCTGTGATCCCTGAAGTGGTCAATCAAGTTTGCTTTCAAGTCATTGGAACTGACATTGCCGTAACCCTTGCGTGCGAGGGTGGACAGCTTCAACTTAATGTCTTTGAACCGCTCATTGCCTACAACCTTTTTAACTCCATCAATATGATGAAAAATGCTTTTGAGACCTTAGCGTACAGTTGCGTCGATGGCATTACTGCCAATCCTGAGCGATGTAAATCGCTGGTTTTAAACAGCATTGGCTTAGTGACCGCACTTAATCCTTTTATCGGCTATGAAAACTCTACGATAGTAGCCAAAGAAGCGCTAGAGAGTGGACGCTCGGTGTATGATATTGTCTTAGAAAAAGGCTTATTGGAAAAAGGCGAACTCGATGATATTATTCAACCCGAAAACATGATAAAACCACGCAATTTTGGGCTTTCTGAAAAGAGTAAATTTGTAAAGCTCTAAGCAAAGAGGGACTCTTCCCTCTTTACATGTAAAACATTTTTCCTTAAAATTTTATATATTTTAATTAATTCTCTTATTTCAAGCTTTTTTTAAAAAAAATTCCAAAAAGTCATTTTCAAATCCCTTTAGAGGTTTAAACTTCCACCACGTTTAACTTTTAAGGAGACAAAATGTCAACCAGAATGGAACATGATTTAATCGGTGATAAAGAGATATCAAATGAGTGTTATTATGGCGTTCAAACTGCACGTGCGGCTGAGAACTTTCATATTACAGGTATTAAACTTTCAAGCTTCCCAACATTTATTGTATCGTTAGCAAAAGTCAAAAAAGCAGCTGCTTTAGCAAACTATGATTTAGGTCTTCTTGCTGAAGCTAAAAAAAATGTGATTTGTGAAGCATGTGATGAAATCATTTCAGGCAAATACCATGACCAATTTGTTGTAGATATGTTTCAAGGTGGAGCAGGTACATCAACTAACATGAACGCAAACGAAGTTATCGCAAACATTGGTTTGGAAAAAATGGGTCACCAAAAAGGTGAATACAAATTTTTACACCCAAACAACGATGTTAACCTTTCTCAATCAACAAACGATGCTTACCCAACAGCGCTTCGTGTAGCACTTTATGAAAAATTAGGTGAACTAACTGAGTCTATGAAAATCATCAAAAGCTCATTTGCCAACAAAGCGGTTGAGTTTAAAGACATCATCAAAATGGGACGTACACAACTTCAAGATGCGGTTCCGATGACCCTAGAGCAAGAGTTTCGTACGTATGCGGTTATGATTGGTGAGGATATCCAACGTGTAACTGAAGCGCAACAGCTCGTTCGTGAGATGAACCTAGGTGCAACAGCGATTGGTACAGGTATCAACGCACATCCTAATTACTCAAAAACCGTTGAAGCAAAACTACAAGAAGTCACAGGTCGTCCGTTTGTCACCGCAGGTGATCTTGTTGAAGCAACACAAGATACAGGTGCTTATGTACAAATCTCTGGTGTTTTAAAAAGAGTCGCTACTAAAATGTCAAAAATTTGTAACGACCTTCGTCTATTAAGTTCAGGTCCTAGAACAGGTTTAGGCGAAATCAACCTTCCAGCAATGCAACCAGGTAGTTCAATTATGCCAGGTAAAGTCAATCCTGTTATCCCTGAGGTTGTGAACCAAGTATGTTTCCAAGTGATTGGTACAGACATCGCTGTGACATTGGCGTGCGAGGGTGGTCAGCTTCAACTTAACGTATTTGAACCCGTCATTGCCTATAACCTTTTTAGCTCTATCAACATGATGAAAAATGCGTTTGAGACCTTAGCGTACACATGTGTGGATGGCATTACGGCTAATCCTGAGCGTTGTAAAGCCATGGTACTTAATAGCATTGGACTTGTAACCGCTCTTAATCCATTTATTGGTTATGAGAACTCAACTTCAGTAGCTAAAGAAGCGTTAGAGACAGGCGGTTCTGTGTATGACATCGTTCTTGCTCGTGGTCTTTTGGCTAAAGATGAGCTTGATGACATCATCAAACCAGAAAATATGATTAAACCACGTACATACGATAAAAAATAAGTAGCCTTTTAGCCTTTTTCCGTGCCACAGAAGAAGCGGTTTTCTCACACCTCTTCCTTTTATCGCCCTTCTGTGGCACACCATAATTGCTCTAATGGCTTAAGGAGCTATTAGAGGAGTTTAAAACTTAGTATAAGGAGTTACCATGTTATGGTTAGAGGTCATTGTTGTTCTTGCTGCCATCTTTTTTGGAGCAAGACTCGGTAGCATTGCTATCGGTTATGCGGGAGGACTAGGTGTTTTAGTATTAGCACTTGGTATGGGTTTAAAGTTAGGTTCGATTCCTATTGATGTTATCTTGATTATTATGTCTGTTATCGCAGCGATTGCCGCAATGCAAGTGGCAGGTGGACTTGATTATATGGTCAGTATTGCTGAGAAAATTCTTCGCAAAAATCCTAAACAAATCACGTTTTTAGCCCCTGTTGTTACTTATGTTATGACATTTTTTGCTGGAACAGGTCATACAGCGTTTTCAACCCTGCCTGTTATTGCAGAAGTAGCAAAAGAGCAAGGTATTCGTCCATCACGTCCTTTAAGTATCGCGGTTGTTGCGTCTCAAATCGCCATCACTGCTTCTCCAATTTCAGCAGCGGTTGTCTTTTTAAGTGGTGCTTTAGAGAAACACGGTGTGGGTTATTTGGATTTACTTGCGGTATGTATTCCTTCATCTTTTCTTGCATGTATGTGTGCAGCGTTTGTTGCTAACTTTTTGGGCAAAGAGTTAAAAGATGATGAAATTTATCAAGAAAGATTGGCAAAAGGTTTGGTAAAAACCAGAGGCACTACACAACTTGAAGTAAAACCTGGTGCAAAACTTTCTGTTTTTATTTTCCTTTTAACTATTCTATCTGTTGTTATCTATGCAACCATGATTAGTGATAAAGTAGGTTTGATTAAAAACCCTGTGGTTGGTCGTGATGCTGCGATTATGCTTTTCATGTTGACAGGTGCAACGTTTATCACATTCTTTACAAAAATTGATTCTGCGCAAATTCTTAACTCTGGTACTTTTAAATCAGGTATGAGTGCATGTATCTGTGTTTTAGGTGTTGCGTGGTTAGGTGATACTTTTGTCGCAAATCACATTAGCGAAATCAAAGCGTTTGCGGGTGACTTGCTTAACGTTTATCCATGGATGTTAGCGGTCGTTCTTTTCTTTGCTAGTATGCTTCTTTACTCTCAAGCCGCAACCGCTAAAGCGTTGATGCCAAGTGCTTTATTGCTCGGTGTTTCACCTTTAACCATCGTTGCTTCGTTTGCAGCGGTCAGCGCATTGTTTGTTCTTCCAACGTATCCAACATTGATTGCAGCGGTAGAGATGGACGATACAGGCTCAACAAGAATTGGTAAATTTGTATTTAACCATCCATTCCTTATCCCTGGTGTTGTTGCCATTTCTCTTTCTGTCGCATTCGCATTTGTGATTGGTGGAATGATTTTATAACAATCATTAGGACATTTTTTATACAGCTTGAGAAAAAAACTTCTTGTAAAATTGCAAGAACATGATTTACGCCTTCTCATATCGGCTCTTTTTTAGAGCCGATGGCCTTTACATGTAAAACACATTTTCTAAAGGAGTCTTCGCATGAATTTACTACGTACATCTTTAATGGTCGCCCTTATTGGCGCTTCTTCGTTGATGGCAAAACCTACCATCGCTATTTTAGCCACAGGTGGTACTATCGCAGGAGCTGGAACGTCTGAACTTAAAAGTTCTTATTCTGCAGGTGCTGTGACAGTAGATAAATTACTCGCTGCTGTTCCTGCTATCAATGAGATGGCAACCGTTAAAGGTGAGCAGATTTCAAGCATTGGTTCACAAGAGATGACCAATCAAGTCTGGTTAAAACTCTCAAAAAGAGTCAATGAACTTTTAGCCAATCCAGATATTGATGGTGTCGTCATTACTCATGGTACGGATACCGTTGAGGAGACCTCTTACTTCCTTGATTTAACTGTAAAAAGTAAAAAACCTGTTGTTTTTGTTGCGGCTATGCGCTCAAGCACCTCTATGAGTGCGGATGGTCCGATGAACCTTTACAATGCGGTTAAAGTTGTCACAAACAAAGAGACAGCAGGAAAAGGTGTTGTGGTTGTGATGAACGATGAAATTCACAGTGCAAGAGAAGTGACCAAAGTGAACACCACTTCAGTCAATGCGTTTGCGTCACCTAACAGTGGTAAAATTGGTACGGTTTATTATGGTAATGTTGAATACTACATGCAACCAACCCGTAAACATACCCTTAACTCTGAATTTGATGTGAGTAAACTTGAAGATTTACCTCGTGTTGATATCGTGTATGGTCATCCAAATGACACCGATGTGATGGTAAAAGCAGCCGTGAGCGCAGGTGCTAAAGCGATTGTTCATGCAGGTATGGGTAATGGAAATCCTTTCCCTCTTACACAAGAAGCATTGGGTGAAGCCGTTAAAAAAGGTGTGGTTGTAGCTAGAAGTAGCCGTGTTGGTGGTGGTAGTACAACGCTTGAGGGCGAAGTAGACGATGCTAAATATGGCTTTATCGCAACCAATACTCTTAACCCACAAAAAGCACGTGTTCTTTTAATGTTAGGTTTAACCAAAACCAACGATAAAAAAGCACTACAAAAGATGTTTTTAGAGTATTAAAATGAAGTTCCATCGCTTTTGGCGGAGCGATGGAATCTTATTTTGATATGCTATAATTGGCGTTAAAAAAGGACAAAAAGAATGAAAAAGCTTCTCTTTTTTTTAACCCTTTTTGTTCTATGTTATGCTCATCCTCTGTGTGCAAAAGAGGATAAAAAAATCCTCATCATCAACTCCTATCATAAAGGCTTTCAGTGGAGTGATGACGTTTTAAAAGGGATGGAAGATGTTTTTTACGACCACCCTGAAATTACTATCAATATTTTATATATGGATTCAAAGCGGATTAACTCTAAGGAGTATTATGAAAAACTGCGAGAACTCTATAAACTTCAACTAAAAAATCAAAAACATGACCTGATTGTGGCTGTCGATAAATTTGCCTATGATTTTTTAATTGAGTATTATCATGAGCTTTTCACCGATGAGCCGATTTTATTTACAGGTTTAGAGCAATTTGATGTCAAGCAGATACATGCCAAAGGCTTAGATGACCGCATTTATGGAGTAATGGAAAAAAGAGCCATTGGCGAGACGATTCCTTTGATGGCGAAGATGATTCCTCATCTTAAAAAAATTACGATTATTAACGATGCCAGTGCCAATGGTGATGATAGTGAGCCCTTTATTCGTGAGGCGATGCAAGAGTTCCATGATCGGCTTGAAATCGAATACATCCGTGAATCGACTCTTGAAGAGCTTGAACATCGTTTTGCGACCCCTAAGAAAGAAGAAGCGATTTTTTACATTCGTTTTTACAATGACCGCTATGGCAATCTCTATAAAAATAATCAAATTGCAAATATGATTCACAAAAGCGCTTTGCCTGTTTTTATTACCGATACACTGTTTATTGGCAAAGGTGCATTTGGTGGTAAGTTAGTCCCTATTCAGCGTTTGGGTATGAAAACAGGAGAGATGATTGTAAATGTTTTAGAGAATAAAATTCACCCGTTACATGTAGAGACGTTTGATGAATATTGGTACCAGTTTGATCTTCAAAAAATTAAACAATTCGATATTTATCCTAATCCTACGGTGCCAGAGTTTGAGCTGATTAATGCGCCTGAAACTTTTTTTGATCGCCATCGTAAGCTCATCGATGCCGTTTTTCTTATCTCTCCGTTTCTGTTTTTTTTGATTTTAGGGCTTTTTCACAATATCTACATGCGTATTCGCTCTGAAAAAGAGTTGCGTGCGGTGGAACTTCAAAAAAACAAACACCAACAGTTTATCATTCAACAGTCTAAATTGGCGGAAATTGGGGAAGTTTTTTCTTCGATTGCCCATCAATGGAAAAATCCTTTAGTGGAGATTGCGACGATTGCACAAGATCACTTTTACAGTTGTCTGAATGAAAATGACGAAAAAAATAATCAATTTGTCCATGATATTATGGTTCAAGTACGCTACATGACAGATACGATTAATAGTTTTCAAGCGTTTATTATGCCCTCAACGACCAAAACGGTTTTTGATGTCAACGATGCTATTGAAACCATGCTAAAAATCATTAATCATACGATTAAGTACAATTATATTGATGTCAAGGTAGATATTAGTCATGCGACCAATCTTATGGTTTTAGGCTATAAAAACGAGTTTATGCAAACCCTTTTAAACATTGTCAATAACTCCAAAGATCAGATTATTCAGCAACGAGAAGAGAAGAAGATAAAACGAGGGATGATTGCTATTGTAGTGTATAATCATGCGCAAAAGGTCATTATTGAGATTTGCGATAACGCAGGAGGGATTCCAGAAGAGAAACTGCCACATCTCTTTGATGCTTATTTTACAACGAAAAAGCAAGGACATGGCATTGGGCTTTATATGAGTAAGCTCATTATTGAAGATAAAATGGGCGGAAAAATAAGCGCATCGAACAAAAATGATGGTGCGTGTTTTATTATTACACTAGGAAATGTAACATGAAAGTTTTAGTTCTTGAAGACAATGACCGTTTGGCAAAAGTGATTAAAAATGTTTTGGATAAAGAAGGGTACAACGTTGATCTCTTTTACGATGGCGAAAAGGCATTGGATGCACTGAATCGTGGTTATCACTGTTTTATCTTGGATATCAATGTTCCCTCGCTCGATGGACTCTCCATTTTGGAGACGATTCGTTTGTACCATAAAGAGATTCCTGTGATTATTATGAGTTCCAATCACGATTTGGAAAAGATACAGAGCTCTTATGAGATAGGGTGTGATGACTATCTGAAAAAGCCTTTTTTTATCTATGAGTTGGTTCAAAAAGTGAAAAAACTGTGTCATAAGCCTTCGCAAACGCTGGTATTGTGGACGGGGTATAGCTATGATTATGTCAATCACCGTCTTTTTGCTCCCGATAATGAGGAGATAAAACTAGCGAAAAAAGAGTCTCTCTTTTTAGATTTGTTCATTAAGGACAGACACCGTGTTGTTACCTTTAGTGAGCTAGAAGAGTATGTGTGGGAAGGCGAAGAGACCAGTATCTTAAATATGCGAGCTCTTGTAAAACGGTTGCGTAAAAAATTGCCTGAGGGTTCTATTGAAATGATTAAAGAGGTGGGGTATCGCTTAGGTGAGTTATGATGGGTCTTTGTAAGCGAGTTTGTTTCTATCTTTTTGATAAGAGCTGTAAAGTTTTTTAAACTCCTTAAAGACCTTCGCAGAGTAGGGATTATCTTTGATTTTGCCATTGTAAGCATTGATGGCATCTTTGTTATTTTTATGTTTAGCAAAACAAGTCGCCAAAATGTACGCACCCACTTGAATATTTACTTTGGGGTCAAAAAGGTCATATAAAGAGATGTTGGCTCTATCGAGCATGGGTTTGTGAATGGAGTTGATTTGCATAATGCCCATATCAAAACGAGGATAGTTACGGGTGTAGAGAAAATGTACGACGTGACTGGCTTCGTATCTGTTTTTACTTTTAATCGCAATGACTTGGGTGTGTCGTTTGCTCTCAATGCCTTTTTGTTTTAAAAATTGTTCTAACTCTCTCGCTTGTTTTTGCGTCATTTTATTGGCACTAAAAGCCACTACGTAACGGTCTAAATCACTCTCAACTTTTGCAATCGAATACAAAAGACTCGGTTCAATACCGTAAATTTGTCCTACTTTTACCCAAATATTTTCCCCATAATGCTTGGGGGCTGCCCACATGAACAAAGGTAAACAAAGTAACATAAAAAGACGAAGTACCATGTAAACCTCCTGCAATGAACTTCTTTTCATTATAAAGAATAGAAACTTTATTCTCACTAAAGCAAAGATAGGTTAAAATCATTTTCCTCTTGCGGGGGGTATGTGACTCTGGTGTGCACCACGGCCTTCAAAGCCGATTGGAGGGGCGGTTGACCGTCTCTTGGGAGGTTCGATTCCTCCACCCTCTCGCCAAACTTCTTTAAACTTTTTTCTTTAAGATTATTTTCTTAACTTTGCTTATCTCCGTTACAGTGTGATTTAAAACCCTTTACATGTAAAAATAATTCTCAAACAATTTGATAGCGAAGTAAGAAAAATGTTGAGACACTCAAACACTCAAATCTTTTTTGATGGTTTTTAGTGTATATGATATTATGTATTACCGTAAAAAATACCGCTAAAAATTCAAGGCTTTAGACATATAAAGCCTTTTGGGCCTATAACGTAACTATATAACTCACATTTCTCCCAGCCGTTCCCTCCATCTGTTTTATACACCCAAATTCTATCAATTCTGCAATATCCCTTGATGCTGTTGTCGAAGTAGTGCCTGTGATACTCATGTATTTTTTCTTACTCAAATTCCCTTTGAAATTCTCTATACCAATATCTAAAATAAAGTTCAGCACCTTAATTTGCCTAGCATTAAGTGGTTGTTCTCTATGTTTATCCCAAAACTTTGTTTTAAAAACAATGTGATTGAGCTTGCCTTTGGCATCAAGGAGTGCTTGATAGAGGGTATTTAAAAACCATTCACACCAGAGAGTAATATCTAAGGGGTTTTCATCTTTGTGAACATAACCCGTTGTATTTTCAAGAGCCGTATAGTAAGCTTTTTTATTCTCATTAATGGTACTTGACATGGAGTACAGCCGTGATATTTTGGAGTTTTCAATATTGGAGAGAACTAAATCGGTGATAGCTCGTGTAATCCTTCCATTGCCATCATCAAAAGGGTGAATGATAACAAACCAAAGATGAGCAATACACGCTTTAATAAGGCTCGGTTTTTCACGATTAAACCACTCTAAAAAACGTTGCATCTCTTGCTTTAGTCTATCACGAGGTGGGGCTTCATAATAGACAATTTCCCTTCCAATATGCCCACCTACAATTTGCATCGTCTCTTCACCTCTAAAAGAGGCAGTATGGATTTTACGTAAACCGCTGTACCCTTTAGGGAAAAGTGCGTTATGCCAGCCAAAGAGTCTCTCTAGGGTTAATGCTTTATCATAGTTGGTATTGGCATCAATGAGGATTGAAACTAAGTTATCCGTCGAATCAATAATCTTTTTATCATCACACTCTCTTAATCCAAATTTCTTAGCAATAGAGGCTTTAACACTATCACGATTGAGTATTTCTCCTTCAATCGCAGACGTGCTCAGTGTTTCATTGAGCAAAGCATCGCACTGTCGTTGAAGAATGGTATCTTGGCTCATGGTCTGTGTAAAAGCTAAGAGGTAGCCTTGTTCCATTGATATTTTTTGAAGTAAATGCTCTAGCTTTTCAAGTTGATAGGTAAAATTTGGATAATTTTCATATTGCCAAATCCATCGTTTCATAGTAGTTCTTCCAAAGTGGTTTGATTAGATGGTATAATCATACCATAAATAGTACGATAAATATTATGAAATTGACCAGCATGAAATTATGAATAAATTGGTTTACATAAGGTGACTTATGTGTCAGACGAAGTGGAAAAGGGTAATGGTACGCTCAAAGGTACATTATCGAAAGTAGTATAACACTCGCCATACTTTTGCAACAGCAATGTTAAGAAGTGGGCAAATGAGTGTATTAACCGTTGCTAAAGTGTTGGGACATTCAAATTCTAAAATGGTTTTAACAACTTATAGTGGTTTCATTGCATCTGAAGAATTAAGGATTGATAGAAGTATCAAACTTTATGGAACAAACTATGGAACAGTAGAAAAAACGGCTTAGAAAATGGTGGAGTGTAGGGGGATCGAACCCCTGACCTCAACGCTGCCAGTCACCTTTAAAGCCCTAAAATAGG
This sequence comes from Sulfurospirillum deleyianum DSM 6946, assembly GCF_000024885.1. Taxonomy (NCBI): domain Bacteria; kingdom Pseudomonadati; phylum Campylobacterota; class Epsilonproteobacteria; order Campylobacterales; family Sulfurospirillaceae; genus Sulfurospirillum; species Sulfurospirillum deleyianum. The sequence goes on along the minus strand of NC_013512.1, from coordinate 2,016,374 downwards.
GTATTTTGAAATAAAAAAGTACACAAATCGGCAACATTTAGGGTACAAAATAGGGTACAAAAATCATTCATTTTTTACTGTACAATGATAAAATAATGATAAAATATTATTATCATTATTCTTTATTTTATATATAATTTACTCATCTTTCGCACCTAAATCCCAGCAATTCTTGAGTTGCACTTCGTAGTGTAGCAATTATACTGGTAAAATCCTTATTGTTCTTTACAATCTCATCAATTTGTGCTATTTTGTCCATTATTTCAATAAACGCTTGCATAGCAATAGAAAGCGTGTAGAGTTCACACTCCAAATCTTTAAATAATCCACCAATGGTTTTTGGCTCATGGCTGATTCTATTGATGTAGCTGACAATATTGTAAGCAAAGAATGAAAGTGTCATTCTAGCAATCAGTGCTTCATAGATTCTATTTTCTTCTTGTCCAAACCCAAAGTATTCTCTGAGCTCTTTATAGCCTTGTTCTATATCCCATCGTCGTTTATAAATCTCAATAATCTCTTCATCATTGAGTTCTAAATCGGTGGAGACAATAGGGATGAGATTGTCGGTGGTTTTAATAAAAACAATTTTGAGTTTCCCTGCATTTTTATGTTCAACAACGGTTGAAAAATAGCTAAAGCGAATCTTCTTGCCATATGTTCCCACTTTGGCATTTTTAAGCTTTTTGTGTTTTTCATACATGGCATTCAGTGTTTTTTCTTTGTCATTAAAGTTCCAAATCTTAGTGTTGTTAGCAATTCTTGAAATGACCTTTAGACCCAAATCGTTCATCTCTTGGATAAAGGCTGGTTTAGAGTACCAACTGTCAACCAGCAAGTAATCAGCGTATATACCACTGTGTACAGCTCTTTTTACCATAGCCAATGCTATCTTAGACTTACCCTCCATAATCTCCATTCTTCGTTTGTAAGCGTTGCAACGGATATCGAGTTCTGTACTAAACTCTTCAACTTTAACGCGGGCATAGTTTCCCATGCTCATTGCAAAATCTATCATAAAATTTGAATAACCATCACTATAATTCAAAGAAACAACATTGATCCCTCTAATGGTTCGCTTCTCTTTATTGCTCCAAAGTCCATCACGACTCCCCTCTATATATTTACCTGTTTTACCCTCAACCGTATCATCCATAATAAAGACTTTTATTGACGAAGCATCTTGGACTTTATGCAAAAGCTTGATGATTTTTAAAGTGCTTAAAGAGAGAAGTTTTCTCCAGTTGTAGCTACTATTTTGCAAAAGTCTGTAGTAGGTGTCTTTTTTAAAACTCTCATTGCTTTGGTGCATAAACGAAGATATCTTTTTATTCATCACCAACATATAGACAAAGTGTAATACAACAAGATAGGGGGCTACGCCTTCTCTTTTCTTTACAAAGTTAGCACGGTGTAAAATACTCTTGATGTTTAAGAGTTGCAGTGTTTGATATATGGGGTTTTTAAGCGTTGTATTTATGGCCGATAGGATCTGTTCTTGAAGATTCATGGATGATATTCTTTATTTTTATTATAGCTAAAAGTGCCTAATATAGGGCTTTAACAGACTTTTTTCATTTGTCAATATTGTCAAGGGCGGAGTTAAAATGGGCAGTATAAAAAGCTGCTAAAAAGTAGTTTTTACAACCAAAAGCTTAAATGAGCAGATTAGTTCTGCTAAAGTCTTTTTTCAAATATATTGAAAGGAGACAGATGCTTAAAAAAGGTGATGTAAAAATGATTCATAAGATGCTCAAAGATGGTCTGAGTAAGAGTGCTATTGCACGTAAACTTGACATTAACAGAGATACCGTTGCGAAGTATGCGAAGCTGCCAGAGGGTTATATTCCTGTTATAAAAAGAGAACCTGTAGAGACAACGGTTGATCCGTATCTGCCCAATATAGCAAGAATGCTAGAAGAGGCACACGCATTAGGTATTTCTATCCCCAATACATCCATATATGATGAGATTCAGAAACTTGGTTATCGAGGAAGTCTTCGGTGGATGAAAGATATTATGCTTCGTTATGAGCTTCGTCAGAAAGTAAAAAACGAAGAACCACTTGTCAGATTTGAGACAAACAAGGCTCAACAGATGCAAGTGGATTGGGTTGAATTTCCCAAAGATAATTTATCTGCATTTGTTGCAACTATGGGATACTCTAGAGCATCTTATGTGGAATATGTGATGGATGAGAAAGTAGACACTCTCATAAAATGCCACATGAACGCCTTTAGTTATTTTGGTGGTGTGCCACATGAGGCACTCTATGATAATATGAAGACGGTTATTTCCAAACGCAATGCTTATGGATATGGTAAGCATAAATTCAATGAACAATTCCGCGACTTTGCCCAAAAACATTGTGGTATGGCTTTAAAAGTTTGTAAACCTTATCGTGCACAAACCAAGGGAAAAGTAGAGAGATTTAATCACTATTTCCGATACAGTTTTCACAATATGTTTAAAGTGAGACTTTCCCTGATGGGCTATAAGATGACATTAGAAAATGCCAATGCGGCAGTCATAGATTGGTTAGATTTTACAGCAAATGCGAGAATACATCAAACAACACTCCACAGACCGTTTGATCTGTTAGCAGAAGAGCAATTGCAGTTGCTTCCTCTGCCTAAGACTTATCATGGGATACACCCGCTCAAAGCCACCACTAAAAGTGTAACACAAGATAGCCAAACATCCAATAGAATAACTATTCACATTCCCACTCGTGATCTTCAAAGTTACGATCAATTTATACCTATGTTAGCGTATATAGTTTTACCTGCCTATACGCTAGGAGGTATATTATGGCATTAAATACACATATCGAAACGTTATGCAAAGAGCTTCAACTCTCAACCGTTAATGACGTTCATCATGAAATGGCTAATCGTGCCGCAAAAGAGGGTTGGAAATATGGTGAATATCTTTATGAGATACTCAAACTCGAAGCAAACAATAGAGCTGTACGCTCTCGTGCTACTTTGACAAAAATGGCAGGATTTCCAACCATTAAAACACTTGAACAGTTTGATTTTAATTTCACAGTTGGTGTAAATAGAAGACAAATTGAGGAGCTCTCAACATTAGAGTTTATCAAGCGAAATGAAAATATCATCCTTCTTGGACACTCTGGTGTTGGGAAAACCCATCTGGCTATTGCACTGGCGTATCAAGCTGTTCAAAAACGTATTAAAGCAAGATTTATCACAGTAGCTGATCTTATTTTGCAGATGAGTAACGCAAAAAAAGAGAAACGCTATGATTCATTTATACGTCAAGCCATTATGGCACCAGCGTTATTAGTCATTGATGAGATTGGCTATTTCCCAATGAGCAAAGAAGATGCTCATCATTTCTTTCAAGTGATCTCTAAACGCTATGAACGTGGTGCAACTATCGTTACATCCAATCTCGTCTTTAGTCAGTGGAGTGGCATCTTTGCCAATGATAAAGTGGTAACGACTGCCATTTTAGATAGATTATTACATCACTCCCATATTATCAATATTCTAGGAGATTCATTTCGTTTAAAAGAGAAAAAAGATGAGGGAATCGTAGATTCAGATTTGTATAAGTTTAAAGCTAAAAATTCGGTGAAAGGAGAAGAAATAACGCAAGGTGCTTAAGGTTACGTTTCGTAATTTTTTTACGAAAAAACTGCTGAATTTAACTCCGCCCTTGACAATGATACAAGCTTTACAAAAGAGCATAAGCTCTTAATTCGTAAAGGACTTATAAACTCTGTGCCTATTACCAAAGAGCTACTCATTCAAAACTTGGATGAAACAATCCTTGAATTACATGAGCCAATGAGTCCAACATCTAAAACATTTCATTATTCTAAAGATTTTATTCCTCTGGAGATTAAACAGTTTGATGGCACAAAACAGCATTTTAGATTACTTAGAAACGGTCAATTGATTAAACCCATTAATGTGCTTTCGGTTACAAGATTAGGTGACTTTGAACTGCTTCAGTATTTGGATGATATTACAGCAGATTTCAAGAAAGAGGATATTGATTTTAATACAACCAATAAACGGTACAAAGTGGCTTATGATGAAGCGGTTAGGCGTAAGTTGAAGCCTAAAATTCCTTTTTAGGGGGAATAAATGAATCAATTTTTAACTCAAAAAGAAGCGGCAGAATTTCTCAAAATCTCCGATGAAACGCTTAAACGGTATAAACAAAAAGGTGCATTGGTATGTGGTGTTCATTTCTTCAAACGTGAGGGTATAGTGCGATTCGATAGTGAGCAGTTAACAAGGTGGCTAAAAGGTGAAAATAGCATAAATGTTTCAAGTGCTGTTGACCGAATTTTAGCTAGTATTTAGATGCCGATTTGTGAGAAAGGTCACAAATGCATTTAAAATCACGAGACGGTAATTTATACGTTCGTTTTTTTGTTGAAGATAGAGAAATCGTTAGGTCTTTAAAGCTTGAAGATACTAAGAAAAATAGGACTTTAGCTAAAAAAGTGCTATTCCCTGAGCTTGCTAGAAAAATAGCAAGCGGGGAATATAAGAAAGTGCCTAAAACTGTAAGATATTACAGTCAAAAATATCTCGCTTTGCAAGAAAATATGAAAAGTTATCGTTATGTAGAATGTCGAGTTGAAGCTATAAATAAGGCTTTTGGAGATAAAACGATAGATAGCATTACGAAGCTAAATATCAAAGAATGGCTCAATAGTTTCAAGATCAAGAATATCTCAAAAAAGAACTACTTAGTAGCTCTCAAAGGGATATTTCAAGTCGCCTATGATGATGAAGTGATTGCTAAAAATATCGCATCAGAAGTTAGCATTGGACGATATGAACAAGTTGAAGCTGATCCATTTAGTGAGGAAGAGGTTAGTCGGCTTTTAGCGTATGCCAATGATGAATTTAAAAACTATCTAGGGATAGCATTTAACACTGGTATGCGAATTGGTGAAATTTTGGGATTAATGCTTCAAGATATTGATGAAGATAGTATCAGTATCAAACGAGCGGTTTCTCGAAATTCAAAAGAGCCTACAACACCAAAAACACAAAAGTCCATTAGGAAAATTCCTATATTGGATGCGTGTCGTCCTTACTTAGAAGATCAAATAAGACGTGCAAGAGAAAAAAGAACGATGTTTCTCTTTATGAGTGAGGTAACGGGTAAATTTTATCACGATGCCGATGCGCTTAAAAAGAAATGGTTAAGTGTGTTAAAACGCTCTAAGGTAAGACATCGAAAACTCTACAATACACGCCATACTTTTGCTACTGCTATGTTAAGAAGTGGAAAGGTAAGTGTTTTAACCGTTGCTAAAATGTTGGGTCATACGAACTCAAAAATGGTTTTAACGACTTATAGTGGATTTATCGAAGCAGAAGAATTAAAGATAGATCGAGGTATTGCACTTTTTTCAGAGGGTACAAAAGAGGGTACATTTAGGAAAATGGCTTAGGGAATGGTGGAGTGTAGGGGGATCGAACCCCTGACCTCAACGCTGCCAGCGTTGCGCTCTCCCAGCTGAGCTAACACCCCATTTGAAGAAAAGTATTTTACCAATCAAACCTTAAAAAATGGTTTTTATGCAACCAGTGGTTTCGTTTTTTCTGCTCGTATTGTCGTGTAAGCTTCTTGAATTTGATAAAACCTTTCCAAATGGCGTTTTCGCATTGTTTCGTTTTCATTTTGAAGGTGGTCAGGATGGTATTGTTTGATTAGATGAAGGTATTTTTTGCGAATAACGTGTAGGGTCTCTTCGTGATGGGCATTTAAAAGAGTGTAAAAATGACGCAGGGTATGAACATGTTTAATAGGTTTTGATGTTTGGTGTACGATTTTGATAGGTTTATCATATGAGAGAAGTAATTTTTCTAAAAATGAGGGATTTTGCGTTTGGGAGATATGGGCGCAAATGGTATAGACTCTGGTCAAGAAAGCTTTTCTTTTTTCAGATTCTAAAGGGTTATAGAGGTTAATAAGTGTTTGATTAATGCAAAAAGAACGGCTTAGTTTTTGCATCAAAAATGTTTTTACATGTAAAAAAAAGGGAGAGTTTTCGGCTATTTTAATGACAATACAATTAGATGTAAGGTGTAATTTCATCGTTTTCTCCTTTCCTGATAAAGCTTATAAAGCAAAAGTAATTCCTTGTTAACTGTTTTTAATATTTTTTGGGTTATATTTCCTATAATTGTGAAAAATAAAATAGCCTTAAGCTAAAGAGGAGTTGCCGTGAGTAAACGAGTTATTTTGGTGGATGATTCCAAAACAATTCTCGCAACAGCGCAGATGGCTCTTGAAGAGATGATTGGCAAAGGTGTGATTGAGTTTGCGACGTATTTAAATCCTGAGGAGCTTTTGGGCGCACTTTTAGAGGGCTCTGAAGAGTACGATTTGCTGATCAGCGATATTAATATGGCTCAGATGAGCGGTCTGGATTTGTCAGAACGCCTTAAATCTCACGAAAAATTTAAAAACCGCCCCATTTTGATTTTAACAACAGAGAGCTCTCCTGAGATGAAAGCGCGTGGTAAAGCCATTGGTGTGACAGGCTGGATGGTTAAACCCTTTAGCGATGAGAAACTGGTTAAAGCAATCAACATGGTATTGGGGTTATAAAGCGATGGAAACAGAAGTACAACGAAGCAAACAAGGCAAGAGTGTTAGTAACCGCTTTTTAACGTTTTACCTAGAAAACGAAATCTATGGTGTTCATATCTTTGATGTCAAAGAGATTATTGCCATGATGAAAACAACGCCTGTTCCTAAAACCCCAAAATTTATTCAAGGGGTGATGAATCTTCGAGGCAACATTATTCCCGTTGTGGATATGCGTCTTAAATTTGACATGCCTTCTATTCCTCCTCAAGCCTACACTGCCATAGTGATTATTCGATTGGGCGAAAAACAGATAGGTTTTATTGTCGATAAGGTGGAAGAGGTGATTAATGTGGATGATGAGCATTTAACACCACCTCCTGAATTTGGTGAACATATCGATACACGTTTTATTAAAAGTATGGCGCAATATAAACAAAAAGTAGTCATGATACTCGACCTTTTAGCCCTTTTTGGTGATGAAGAGTTGAGTATGGTGGAGAATCTTAGCAAAACAGCAAGTGATAAAGGATAGAAGATGGGCAGTTCAATGACGTTAGGTAAAAGAATTTCTATCGGATTTGGTATTTTGGTTTTTATTATGGTGGTTTTGGGTGGTATTGGTGTTGTGAATATGCGTAGTGCCTCCACGAATGCGACAAAACTTTCAGATGTGTATGCCCCAGAGGTTTCACTTGCAAGTCATATTTTTAAACTCGCCAACCAAATACGCTACGACATGCGAGGGTATGTTTACCGTGAAGATGAAGCCTCTTTGGTCAGTGTTAAGAAAAATTTTGTTGAACTTCAAAATGCTTTAGCACAAGCGGAAGCTTTAGGTAAAAAGTATCAGCTAAACGCATTACTTGAAAATCAAAAAATAGCAGTGAAAGGTTTGGCGGAGTATATGCGTTCGTCTGAGCGTCTTGAAAAAGCCTTTTTGAAGCGAAAATCACTTGATGATAAAATGGGAGAGAGTTCCGTAACTTTTTTAAAAAGTGCAGAGGCTTATCTAAGTGCGCATGAGAAAAAATTAAAACAAGAGATAGAAGAGAAAGCTCCTGCTGGAAAACTTCTTGAACGCAATGAAAAAATTAATCGTATGCATGATGTGATTGAGGTGATTACCTATTCACGAGTATATGGACAGCGTGCGCAAGTAAAGAGTGATGTTCTAATGCTTGAAGGGGCAATTCAAAAGTTTGATATGCTCTATAAAATTTTAGAACAGATGAAAACAGTAGCAACCGAGAAAGAAGAGTTAGCAGATCTTAAAACGATTGAAATGGCAGCTAAAAGCTATGAAGATTCGTTAAAAGGATTTGAGGTGATTATGCAAGAGGTTGCGAAAGAATCAGTCGTGCTCGTTAAGGTGGCGGTGGATGTTTTAGCAACAGCAGAAGCGGTTGCAGAGCTTGGGTTACGTGATGTGGATGAGATATCGAAAGAATCGACTGAGACATTGAGCATAGCCTCCAATACAATGATTATAGGTTTGATGATTGCGCTTGTGCTTAGTATTTTGATAGCAATTTATATTATTCGAAGCATTGTTAACATTGTGACCAATTCAGTCAGGTCTCTCTCCGAGGGAACGACACAGGTGGTCAGTGCGAGTGAGCAGATAAGCTCAGCGTCTGTCTCTTTGGCAGAAGGGGCTAGTTCACAAGCCAGTAGTGTGGAAGAGGTGAGTGCGACCATAGAGGAAGCAACGGCGAGCAATAACCAAAATGCCGATAACAGCCGAGAAGCAAATCTATTAGCGCAACACTCCAACGATGCTGCTCGACAGGGTAATCAGCAGATGGCTGATTTGATGGTAGCGATGGAAAAAATTACCGATTCGTCTCAAAAAATTGCGAAAATTATTAAAACGATTGATGAAATCGCTTTCCAAACGAACCTTTTAGCCCTCAATGCTGCTGTGGAAGCTGCAAGAGCTGGTGAGCATGGATTAGGGTTTGCCGTGGTGGCTGAAGAGGTAAAAAATCTAGCAGAGCGTAGTGCGAATGCCGCTAAAGAGATTACAGGGATTATTGAAGCGAGTATTGATCAAGTCAAAGTGGGTACTGAAGTTGCCAATCGTACCAAAGACTCTTTTGGTGAGATTTTAGCGAGCATTAAAAAAACCTCTGATTTGATTGGGGAGATTGCTATTTCTGCGAAGGAACAAGCAGAAGGTATGAATCAAATCGCCACAGCGATGGGTTCTGTGGATCAGATTACCCAACAAAATGCTTCTGCTTCTGAAGAGACGGCAGCAGCGGCTGAGGAGCTTAATGCACAAGCGATTTCTATGTTGGAGAGTGTCGCTGAAATCGCCGCACTGGCTGGATACGATATAGGAAAAGAACGTCCTGTGGTAAAAGCAAGTAAGGCTTCTAAGCAGGTTGCTAGTTTGAGCATGCCACCTAAGCGTTTGGGCATGAGTGCGAGTAAAAAGACAAAGGCGCCAACGTCTTCTTTGAAACAGAGTAACGAAGAAGTTTTTCCCTTGAATGAGGATGATTTAAAAGAGTTTTAGTCTTTTTTACATGTAAAACTTCTTTACATGTAAAAATAGTAAGAGCGTGATTGGTGTGCGAAAAGGGTACGTATGTATATAGATGGAGACGTATTAGAACTGGATATTGAGATGGATCTTGAAGAGGTGAAAAGCCTGAAAAATTTTGTTCAAGAGCGTTTAAATTATATCGAAGAGATTGTTGTGTTGCGTTCTAAAAATGGTGTGCCAACAACTTCTGCGCTTTTTGCATTTTTATTGTGGGTGAAGCATCAAAAACCCTCTTTGAAGATTGATGTGCTAGATGCGATGATGCTTGATCTTGAAGTCTTTGGGATGATGTATTGGATAGCCGATGAGTAAAGAGAAATTACGTCAGATTTTCATTGAAGAAGCCAATGAAATTATCGAAAAAATGGATATTGACATTGTTAATTATGAATCAGCGGCTAGTGACAAAGCACTTCTCAATGAAATTTTTCGTGGCGTTCATACCCTAAAGGGGAGTGCCAATGCGTTTAACTTTTCTAGGTTAGGTGAGTTTGTTCACCATTTTGAAGATATCTTGGATTTTTTTAGAAACTCAGAGGATATTCCAAACAGTTCGCATGTGGACCTTTTTTTAGAGAGTGTGAGTGTCATCAAAGAGACACTTGTGTGCGATGTGGAGGGGAGTGCTCAGTTACCAGAAGCGTATGGTTTGTGTTTAGAAAAAATCCAAATGCTCCTTTTAACGCTTCGTGAACCTGAAATGCCTTCTTCTTCAAGTAGCACAGATTTGACGTTGGAGTTTGACAATGAGCATTTCTTTCCTTCTAGTGCCTTGCCTGATGTCAAAACTTTTTTAGCCCAATGTCAAAGCAACGAAAAGCTTTATCGGATTACATTGACGTTAGAGAGTGATATTTATCTTCGAGGGTTTGACCATTTTCTCTTTTTCAAAAACCTTTTACATGTAGGAAAAATTGTTGCATCTTTTTGGAGTATTCCCAAAGGGCTTGAGGATGAAGCCTTTGATGTCGAACGCAATATTTTATCCAAAGTTACTCTTTGTCTCATCACGCAAGAGAGCCGTGAAGCGATAGAAGATGTTTTTGCCTTTTTAGAGCCTGAAGAGTTTCATATTGAGGAGGTTGTACCTTCTTTAAATGAACCTTCTACCCCTCTTGCCTCTCAAGTCCGTGAAGAAGCCGTTGTGGTGGATAAAGAGGAAGCAAAGCCTCTAAAAAGTGCGTTGGTAACGAAAAATTTTCTGAAGATTGATGCGCAAAAACTTGATGAGCTGTTTGATTCGATTGGTGAGCTTGTTATCGCTCAAAATTGTTTGGGAGAAAACAGTAAAATCAAGGCGATTCAAGATACGGAAGTGACAAAAACCATTGAAAATCTCTCTAAAATCACCCGTTTGATTCAAAACCGTGTGATGGGTTTGCGTATGATACCCATTCGTGATACATTTGAGAAGATGAAGCGGGTTGTTCGAGATTCGTCCAAAAAGGTCAATAAACCGATTCACCTCACTTTAGAAGGTGAAGAGACAGAAATCGATAAAACAATGGTGGAAGCGCTTTCTGATCCTTTGGTGCATATTATTCGTAATGCGATTGATCATGGGATTGAAGGTACTCAAGAAGAGCGTTTGCAAGCGGGTAAAAGTGAAGAGGGCAATGTCAGGTTGCGTGCGTATCATCGAGGAGGAAATATCATCATTGAGGTACGTGATGATGGTAGGGGTATTAACAAAAGTAAAGTGTACCAAAAAGCTTTAGAGAGAGGTCTTATCGAGCAAGATGAGGTTTTAAGTGAAAATCAAATTTATGGGTTGATTATGCAGCCTGGGTTCTCAACTGCCGATACGATTAGCGATATTTCGGGACGAGGCGTGGGGCTTGATGTTGTGAGAACGGCGATTGAGGCGGTACGTGGGAAAGTGGATATTAGCTCACAAGAGGGTGTGGGAACCACGTTTAGCATTGTTCTTCCTTTAACCTTGGCGATTATTGATGGGATGTTGGTTCGCTCAAATGAGAAAATTTTTATTATTCCAACGCTTTCGATTACGGAGTCGTTTCGCCCTTTAGAGCAGAATGTACATAGTGCACGAGGCAAAGAGGAGTTTGTTCAGTTGCGCTCAGAGCTTTTACCGATTGTACGGTTAAATCATGTTTTAGATATAGATGAAAATGCTCCGCCTCCTTGGGAATGCACACTGGTGTGCGTGGAAAATAGTCGAGGAAAATTTGCGCTTTTGGTGGATGAGTTGGTTGGTAGACAGCAAGTTGTGATTAAAACGCTTGGGGCATTTTTGGTCAAAACAGAGGGCATTAGTGGCGGTGCAGTCATGGGTAATGGCGAAATTGCGCTGATTTTAAATGTTGAAGAGTTGTACTAATGCAAAGGCTTGTTCTAAAGCGTAAGGAGTTTATGCTTTTGCAGGCCTTTATTTATGAGCATATCGGTATTTCGCTGGGTGATCATAAAATTTATTTGGTACAAGCAAGGCTTGCAAAACGGGTTAAAGCTTTAGGGCTAGAGAGTTTTGGAGCGTATTATGATTTCTTGGTTGCGGATCAAAGCGGGGTCGAGTTTGAGTACCTCTCTTCACTGATTTCGACCAATGTTACCTCTTTCTTTCGTGAAGCAAAGCAGTGGGAGTATTTAAAATCGTATTTGCCCACACTGTTGGAAAAAAAAGAGGGAAAACTACGTATTTGGTCGGCGGCATGTTCCTCAGGGGAAGAACCTTATAGCATTGCTATGTTTTTAAAAGAGTATCTACCCCGTGATAAAACATATGATATTAAAATTTTAGCCACAGATGTCTCTTCTAAAGTTCTCAAAATGGCCATGCGAGGAGTTTATACCTCTAAAGCGTGTGCAAATTTGGATACACACTACTTAAAGAGTTATTTTTCAGAACATCCACACGAATCCCAACGACTCTATCATGTCTCTCCTTCACTTAAGCAGATGATTGTATTTCGAGAATTTAATTTAGTCACGGGGGATTATCGCTTATTGGAGTCTGTTAGATTTGATATTATTTTTTGTCGTAATGTCATGATTTACTTTGATAAACCAACTCAAAATAGATTGGTTGAGAGATTTTATACCCTACTTGGGAAAGAAGGGTATCTGTTTATAGGCAGTTCGGAGGCATTGACAGATATGAAAAAGGGTTTTTATTCGAAAAGTGCTTCAATTTATCAAAAGGTGTAAAAGATGAAAGAATCAAGGCTCGATACACTCAGTGATGCAGATTTACTTGAAGAGGTCAAAAAGCGGTTTGAGCAGAAAAACCAGACCTTAGAAGAGATGGTATTTTTAACCAAAAAGCTCTATGACCTCAATGAAAAACTCAAAGAGCATGATTCGATTAAAGGGGAGTTTCTCTCTTTGATTAAAAATGTCTTCAACAATCCGCTAAGCTCCTTGCTCAATCTCTCCTCTATGATGCGTAAAAATAATGATTCGCCTAAGACACAAACCCTTAAAGGACTGATGGACGCAGAGTTGCATAAACTTGATTTTCAGTTAAACAATATTTTAACGGCAGCGGAGATTGAAGCAGGTGAGATAGCGCCTTATTGGAGTGAGATTGTGTTGTATGACTTGCTTCAAGAGGTGTGTGAAGGTTTTTCTTACGTGGTGGAAGAAAAAAATCTTTCATGGGAAATTGAATGTGCTCCATCGTTACGGATTGTGAGTGATGCTAAAAAGTTGCATACGATTCTTTCCAATCTTTTATCCAATGCGTGTGAATACTCTTTTCGAGGCAATAGCATTAAAATTGAGGTTGAAAACAAAGAGACGATGCTCTTTGTGCGTGTGGTTAATTGCGGTGATGTTATCGAAGCAACGCATAAGAAAGAAATTTTTAGTCGTTTTAAAAAGATAAGTAAACGCTCTAAAGCCCGTGAAGGCGTAGATGGTTTAGGGTTGGGACTGAGTGTGGTGAAGGCTTTAGTGGAATCATTGGACGGTGATATTGATTATGTTTCATCATCAAAAGCAACCATTTTTACACTTCATATTCCTTTGCAGGATATCTCAATGGCAGAATCGCTGATGAGTGAAAGCGCCAATGAGTTTATGTTTGATGATGTAGCCATGAAAGAGTTTTGATGTTAGCGCGCAAATTTATCCATGTTGGCGAGATTTTTGTGGGGATTAAACCCACAGAAATTGTCACCGTTTTGGGTTCATGCGTGAGTGTGTGTTTGTACGATAAGGTGGAAATGATTGGAGGAATGAACCACTATCTCTTACCCTTATGGAATGGTAATGGGTTAGAAAGCCCAAAATTTGGCAATGTTGCGATTCCAAAATTGATTGAAAACATGGAAAATATAGGGTGTTTACGCTCTAATATGGAAGCGAAAATTTTTGGTGGAGCTAATATTCATCGTGCCAACAGCGAAGGGCAAATGATAGGTCAAAAAAATGTTCTCATTGCAAAAGAGATTTTAAGGGCGTGGCATATTCCTATTAAAGCAGAAGATACAGGCGGGAATAATGGCAGACGCATTATGATGATTAGTGACGCTAATCGTATCATGCTCAAATATGTTCAAAATGAGATGATGAATGATTAGAGTGTTAATCGTGGATGATAGTGCGACAGCACGGCATGTTTTATATGAAATTTTAAGTTCAGATAAGCGCATCGAAGTGGTCGGACTTGCTGCGGATGCGTATATCGCTCGAGATATGGTCGTAGCGCTCTCTCCTGATGTGATTTGTTTGGATATTGAGATGCCTCGTATGGATGGATTGACATTTTTACAAAAATTGATGCATTATTACCCCACGCCTGTGGTGATTGTCTCTTCTTTGACACGCAGAAGTGCGCAGGTGACGTTGGATGCTTTTGAAGCGGGGGCTGTGGATTTTGTTCAAAAACCACATGCCTACTTGTTTGATTCTAAAGAGAGTATTCATGATGAACTGCTTGAAAAAGTGGTACAAGCCTCTTTGGCACGGGTACAAAAAAAAGTGTTTATTCAAGGGGTGCATCCAGCCATTACGCTTAAAGAGATTACGCAAAAAGTGATTGCGATTGGCTCAAGTACGGGTGGAACAGAGGCATTGCGGGTTGTTTTGAGTCAAATGCCTAAAGCCGCACCTGCGATGGTGGTTGTGCAACATATGCCTCAGGCGTTTGTACCTCCTTTTGCGAAACGCTTGAATGAGGTTTGTGAAATTGATGTTAAAGTAGCTACGCATGGGGAGTTTTTACAAAGGGGTGTCGCATACATCGCTCAAGGGGACAAGCATATGGTGCTTCGCCGATTAGGGGGGCGTTATTTGATTGAAATTGGAATGGGAAAACGCGTTAATGGGCATTGTCCTAGTGTTGATGTGTTATTTAATTCGGTTTCTAAGGTTGCTGGGAGAAATGCTTTTGGGGTTATATTGACGGGTATGGGAAATGATGGGGCAAGGGGTTTGTACAATATGCATCAAGCAGGGGCTAAAACTATCGCTCAATCTGAGGAGAGTTGTGTCGTCTTTGGAATGCCCAAAGAGGCGATTAAATTAGGGGGCGTGGATGAAGTTCAACCCCTTGAAGCAATCGCTAAGAGTGTGATTACACACTTAAATGAGGAGTAAAACGATGGAGCATTGTTTCTACCAATCTTGCAAGGTTTGCATTTTAATTATTGGTGAAATGGCGTATGATACGACCTTTGTAAATGAAGCACGCACCTTGTGTGATACGTTACATGTCACTGTTTTACCGCATGAAATTCCTCAGATGGTACGTGAAAAGAGAGTTGATTTGATTTTTGGTTCGCTCTCTGCTTCGAATGAAGCGTTGTATGTTCCCATGCTTCAAGAGGTGAAAAGAGCCTTTCCTTTGATTAAGATGTTGCTTTTTTTACAGAGTGAAGAGCTACGTTTATTGGATGATATTTTAGCCCTACGGTGTGATCGTTATTTGAGTATGAAAAAAGAGCGTTTAAATGCGCTCTTCCATCTTAAGGCGAGTATTGAAACATTTACCCATGATATTTATCTTGCGGAACGTCACTATTTTCAAACCTTGCTCGATTTTTCGATTGTTTCTCAAACGGATGTAGAGGGGAATATTACCTATGTCAATGATAATTTTCTAAAAGTGACGGGGTATAAGGCAGAGGAGTTATTGGGTAGAAATCATCGTATGATTAAACACGCCAATACCCCTTCTAGCGTTTTTGAGGAGATGTGGCAGACCATTACGCAGGGGAGAGTATGGCGAGGACAAATCGTCAATCGTAACAAAGATGGAAGTGATTTTTGGGCGGAGACGATGATTATCCCTTTTAAAGAGAAAGAGAGTCAAAAAATTTTGCAGTATCTTTCCATCCGTCATGACTTAACCCCATTTTTGGAAAAAGAGCGTCTCTCCAATGAAATTAAACAAAAAGCCTTAGAACAAGAGCATCTCTCAGAAGCCAAAGATGCTTTTTTAGTTCTTTTTACACATGAACTCAAAACGCCACTGAATGCCATTTTAAATTTTGCGCAGTATTTGCATAAGCATATGCCCAATATTGACGAAGTGCCTAGAGAAAAGCGGCTTTATTTGTTGGAACAAATCTATAAGAGTGCCTCATCGATGTTGGATAATGTCACCAATATTTTAGATTTGGGAAAATTGCGCCATGATAAATTGCACTACAATTTAACACTTTTCCATCCTAAAGAAGCTATTTTAGATGTGATTGAAAAACATAACGCACTTGCATTAGAGCATAAAAAGCGCATTGTGTTTAAACACGATGGACAGGATGCTTATTTAACCAGTGATGAATACCGTTTTAAGCAAATTCTTTCTAATATTCTCTCTAATGCGATTAAGTATGGAACGTCGATTGTTGAAATTTTTTTATTGGTGACCAAAGAGAGTATCGAAATTGTGATACAAGATGATGGCAAGGGCATTAAAGATAAAAAAGAGGTTTTTGAACTCTACAATAAAAGCTCCGCAGCACAAAGCAGTCGTGAAAAAAAAGGAACGGGCATTGGGCTTCATTTTGTTAAGCTTTTGTGTGAAGGGTTGAATTTCGAGTATGTGCTTGAGGATTCTCTAAGCTTGGGTGGTACGAGATTTACACTGCGTAAACGATTGAAGGAGTGGAAAAATGGTTAAGGTTTTAATTGTTGATGACAATGACAATAACAGACTCACACTCAACCTTCTCTTAGAAGAGGTTGAAGGCATCGAAGTGTATGAGGCGGAAGATGGACAAATCGCTGTTGAGATGTGCGCAAAGCAAAATTATGATTTGATTTTTATGGATATTATGATGCCCAATCTGGATGGATTTGAGGCAACAAAATTTATTAAGCAACTGCATAAAAAAAGCATGGTGATTGCTATTAGTGCGCTGGATGATGAGACTTCTAAAAATAAAATGCTCTCATTAGGTGCGGAGGATTATCTCACCAAACCGCTGCATGCGGAGCATTTTTTACAGCGCATTAGGCAGTATTTGCGCATTATCGCACTGCGCCATAAACCGATGCAAAAATTTCCTAAAGCCCTTAACCCTTTCAATACACATGTGTTTCGCCGTAGTACGACGTTTCATATTGAAGATGAGAGTGCATTGGCTGAATTTTGGGATTATTGGCTTAATAATGAAAAAAGCGTGATTGATTTGAGTGATTGTGTGCGATTGATGTATGGTTTTTCTCTTTGGCTGCTTAAACATGCGCAGGAGTGTGCGATTGTGGTGGAGGAGAATGAAGAAAAGTTGTATATGATGCTTTTACATGTAAAGCCACTTCGAAGCAATATTATTAAAAATATTCTTCTACGAAATTTTCCTAATGCCAAATATATTCTCTCTCATGAAATGTTGGCATTTCAGCTTGATAAGGTGATGAAAAAAAGCAATGGCTCCGTGGAAGTGAGTGATGAGGCAAAAGAAATTCTCTCTAAAACACATGATAATCTTTTAAGTGCCACAGAATATGTCAATAATACGGCGATTTCGTTTATGTCAAAAATTGATAGTTTAGAAGCATTGAATGATGAGACAGATAGAGCGATTTTGGATTTTGAAAAAGAGCCAAATAAACGTAATTTAATGATTATTTCTGAAAATTTTCAAGAGTATGCGGATATTTTGGCGGAACTCTTAGAGTTTGAGCATTTGGGTTTTGCGATTCAGACGTTGATTAACTTTTTAGATACGTTAACGGTGGAGCAGCTTGATAGTGAAAAAGCGAAACGACTCAGTGCTATGCTGTTAAATTTACTGCATGATTTAGCGTCGTGGAGAGAAAATGTTTTTATTACTCAAATTGCACGGGATGTGCACTATTTAGATTCTTCTTTACTCTCTTCGTGCATTCAAATCGAAGCCATTTTCGATGAGAAGAGTTTGGATTTAAGTCACGATGATGAGATAGAGTTTTTTTAAATTTTATGACCTAAGCCCTCTTGTTGAGTGGCTTAGGACTGAATGCGGTAGGTATCTCGTCCCTCATTTTTAGCCAAATAAAGCGCTAAATCTGCATTTTTAATAAGTTGGTTAAAGTCGCTTCCGTGTTTTGGAAAGATACTCACACCAATACTTGCGGTTACATGTAAATGATGATTTCGGATTTTAAGTGGTTGTCCAATGGTCTCCACGAGTTTTGCGGCAATGGTTTTAAGATTTTCTTCATTATCGACATTGTCAATTAAGATAATAAACTCATCACCCCCAAAGCGGGTTACGGTATCGCTTTTGCGGGTACATAAGAGCAGTGTCTTTGCGACATGGATTAAGATCATATCACCCACATCGTGTCCTAAAGTGTCGTTAATTTCTTTAAAATTATCCAAGTCCAAAAAGAGGATGCCAAACTTTTTATCGCTTTGCGCTCCCTCGTCGATAAGTTGTTGAAGCTTTTGATTGAGGACGGTACGATTAGCCAGTGAGGTTAAGTGGTCACAATGAGCTTGTTGGTAGATAATATCACGCTGTTTAATCAATTTATTCTTGGCTGTCTCAAGTTTTCTAATCGTTGCATTAGCCGTCTTGACCGCTTTTTCAAGCGCTTGACTCTCTTTATCGCAACGCATTTTTTCTTCCATCAAAGAGGTTTGGTCATAAATGAGAAGCGTAACGTGTCTAGCAGCGGTATCGTATGGCAAAATCGTAATATCTTGCTGCATAAATTCAAAAACAGATTTCGTGGTAATCGAATTTTTCATGGGAAGTAGATAGTGATTGGCATCGGCGGTAAAAAAAGAGGGACTTTTAAGCGTTAAAGCAGTTTTAATGTGACGTTTGAGTGATTTGAGACGATCTTCATCCAACTCAAAGAGGGATAAAAGGTTTTTTCCTATGGCGTGTTCAGGTGCAAAATTAGCATGAACGCCCACCCATTTGTTGACAAAATGGAGAGTTAAATCCTCATCAATAATTAAAATCCCCACATTCAAAGAGTGAATAATTTTTTCGCACTGTATCATTATTATAACTTATCAATCGTCTTTTTAAGATGCTCAAGCATTTGTTTGTTAAGCAAAATAAACATATGTCCTAGGATATTCTCTTTTTCAATATCCAAAGCCGTTTTAATCACAATGACATTATCATACCCCTCTACTTTGTCATATTCATCCATGCGAGCGATTTCACGTTTTTCGATGGAGGGCACTTTAAAAATGGTTTCTCCATCAATGATTTCACAAAATTTGCCAATGCACGCTGAGGTGATAATATTGGTTAATTCTAAAATTGACGCTTTAATGTCACTCTCATCACTGGAACTCTGCTTTAACAATAGATTTGAGAAGGCTTGAGCTGAATAGGTATTAAACACAAATAAGACTTCCCCGTTAAAAGAACCTAAAAAGCGTTGTTTTGTCAAATAAAAGTCATATTTTTCTTCTAGAATTTCTATAATTTTATCGTCAAGATTGAGAATATCAATACTGGAAATTTCAGGAATATGCAATTTTGCATGGTTGTCAAGCATGTCACCAATTAAAGAGGCAGAAAGCCCAAAAGAGACATTAATCAGCTCTTTAAGCACATCTTCTTGTTGTGGATTGAAATAGTGTGTCATCTTAAAATACCAACTTTAATAAGGTTGTTCGAAACTCTTCTGCATCGACAGGTTTTGAGAGAATAGCAGAAGCCCCAAGGCTGAGCACTTTCTCTTTTGTACTTTTTTGACGATCGGCTGAAATCATAATCACGAGGGCGTTAGGGTTGAGCTCTCGAATGCATTTTAGGGCTTCAAAGCCATCCATTCCAGGCATTGTAATATCTAAAAACACAAGATCAGGTTGGTGTTCTTTGTAAAGTGTGATGGCTTCTTCCCCATCGCATGCTTCAAAAATATGTGCGTTTTCAACAATTTTTTTTGGAATCATCTCAATAAGCCATTTGCGAGAAATATTAGAGTCATCCACGACTAAAAAAATCATCTTTTGGGAACTGCCCATCTCATAATCCTAATGTTTCAAATTTATAACATTTTAAAGCATACAAAAACTATCTTTAAATTTCTATATAAGATACGGTTTTGTCGCTTCTTTTCTTTCCAATGGAGATGATTTTACCATCTTAGTGTTAATAGCAAGGGTGTAAGTTTCTTTGGGTAATGCTTTGGTAAAACTGAGCACAATACGACAGGCTAAAGCTTCATCTTCTGGACTAGCGTTGGAAGAAAGCAGTGCACTAGGAGCACTCATCGCTTCCTTTACATGTAAAAGGTTAAATTTGGAATTTTCTAAAGTATCCAGAAAATTATTTTCCATTTCATTTCTTCCCACAACCAGTTTCGCTCCATCTGGTAAACGAAAATGACGTCCATTTTTGAGCACATCAATATCTTCTTTGCTAAACGAATCATAGGTTATAAAATCTCTTAAACGTGCGGTAAATGCGACATCCGTAAGCAAACAGCCACCTGCTGGAGAGGGGTAATCTTCCCAGCCTAAGGCTTGAGCGAGTTCAAGTTGTCTGTGGCGTCCTCGACCATTGAGGTCTAAAAGGCGATTTCTATCGACCCATCCTTCACGCTCAGGTTTTGTCTCTTTCATCACTTTGGCGCTCAGAGGGCGAAGGATGAGCTCTTCTTCCATATCGTTTGCAAGTTTTTTGACCAGTTGGAGGGCATCTTTGTTTTGACTCATAGGACGTTGAGCGATCACTTCTCCTGTGGCAATAAAAGAGGCACCATAGCGAGGTAAAAGTGATTTGGCAACGCTAAACATAAACCCGTGGCAATCAATGCAAGGATTGAACTGTTTCCCATAACCATATTTTGGACTAAAGAGGATTTTTTGAAGGTATTCATCTCGTACATCAATGACTTCAAGGCATGCCCCTGCGAGCTTAGCTCTGCGCTCAAGTGTTTCATAATGGTCATCTTTAATACCAAAACCTATGTTTACATGTAAGGCAATCACTTCAATGCCTTGCTGAACGAGAACATTGACAGCTAACATACTGTCAAGTCCACCACTAAAGAGTACTAATGCTTTCATATGGGACGAGTTCACCTTGTTTTAATTTCATCATTTTTTCTTGAATTTTTCGAATCAAAAACTGTTTTTTTTCATAACTGAGTTCACGAGCGGATCGGATTTCTTGAAATTTTTCGCTGTAATAGTGATATAAAAAAGAGATCATCGAAGCAATCAGCTCTTTTTCATCGTAAATCTTAATATCTTCCCACAGCTCAATACGTCTTAGCTTTGGGTGTTCACGCTGATTTTCAAGCAGGAGCATAAACTCCTCTTGGTGGGTTTTAAACATGCTACTATCAATCGTATCTAAAACGGTATCTATGAGCGAGGGTTCGCTTAAAATAGTTTTGATAATAGTGAGCTCTAACATATCTTCAAAGACACGCTCTTTTTTTTCTAAGCGTTTGGGTTTATGGGTTTGAATTTTGACCAAATTATGGTGCAAACCTAAGCGTTCAGAGAGCAATCCTGTATAACTCTCTTGTACGGCTTGAGGCAAGGTTTTGAGGTATGCCATCGCCTCTTCAAGGGCGTTTTGTTTGGAGAGAGGGTCTTTAAGGTTGTGTTTTTTAACCATGCGCTCTAGGGCAAATTCAACAAAGGGTTGTGGTTTGCGAAAAAGATGATTGAGTGCGTCAAGCAGTCCTTTTTGAACCATATCCGCAGGATCCATTCCTTGAGAAAAGAGTACCACACCGCCTCGTAGAGCGTGTTGGCTTAAAAGCATAGAAGCTTTTAAAGCGGCGTTAATGCCCGCTTCATCGCCATCATATGCCACAATCACTTCAGGATCGCCTCTGGAGATAAGTGGAAGATGTTCGTGTGTCAAAGCCGTTCCTAGGGTGGCTACGGCGTGGGTAAACCCTGCTTGATGGAGCATAATAACATCCAAATACCCCTCTGTGATAATCAGTGCTTTGCGTTTAAAAATCGTCTCTTTCGCCAATGGGTATCCATAAAGCAACTGCGATTTGTTGAAATGTTTGGTTTGGGGTGAGTTGACATATTTGGCAGGATGGTTAGAGAGGGTGCGTCCTCCAAATCCCACCAGTTTATTGCTTGGAGCATAGATAGGAAACGTCACCCGTTCAATAAAACGTGCGTAGGGTTGGTTGTTTTCACCGATTCCCGCCACACCATACTCTATCGCTTCACTCATCGTATAGGCGTGTTTACTTAAAAAATCCAGGGTTGAAAAAGAGGAAGGAGCGTAGCCTATTTCAAACTTTTCAATCATCGCTTCAGAGATACCTCGTTGCGATAAATAATTTTTTGCGCTTAAGTGCTTATCGAGTTCTTTCACGTAAAATGCATTGAGATTTTCCATCAATTTTCGATTCTCTTTTTGCGCGCCATTTTGCGTGGTATATGTGAGGGAAAAATTGACCATGTTGGCGAGTTTTTCAATGCTTTCGGGGTAGCTTAATTTTTCATATTCCATGACAAATTTGATGCTATCTCCCCCTGCGCCACAGGCAAAACAGTGATAGATTTGTTTGGAGGGACTCACCACAAGGCTTGGGCTAGTGTCGTTGTGAAAAGGGCAGACGCATTTGTAGTTTGCACCATTTTTTTTCAACTCCAAATAAGAGCCAATCACTTCGACAATATCAAGACGTTGTTTGAGGTTTTCTATGGATGTTTTATCTATCATAAGGGAAATTATAGCAAGTTTGGTATAATAAACCTCTTTGATGTTTTTGTGAAAGGTTTGGTGTGGATAATTTTTTTATAGAGTATCGTGATCCACTTTTTGGAGTGATTATTTTATTTGCGATTGTCTTTGTTATCTCTTTTTCAAACTATTGGTGGGGTATCTTCAAAAGCAAAGAAGATAAGCAAAGTATTGATAAATTTGTGAAAAAGTTTGAAATTGTTACCGACGAAAATGAGTATAAAAAACTGCTCGAAGATGCTTCTATTCCTCTTGAATCTTTAGCCTTACTAGCCCATGCTTACGCAAAAGGTGGGGATTATGAAAAAGCAATTAATATCTATTTGGTAACGCTTAAGCGGGTTAAGGGAAAAGATGAGAAGCAGTATCTTCTCTCAACGCTTGGAAAGATTTACTTTAAAGCGGGATTTTTGCACCGCAGTTCGGATGTTTTTTTAGAGTCTTTACGTCTGCACCCTCGCAATGAAGAGTCTTTAAAGTACTTAAGTGTGGTTTATGAGCAACTTCAAGAGTATGCTAAAGCGCAAGAGGTTTTAGAATCGCTTGAGGAGATGGGCGCAAAAGTACACCTTCAAAGTCTCTACCTTAAGGCGTTAGCGATTTTAAAAGAGAGTCATTTAAGTGATAAAGAGAAAAAAGAGCAACTCTTAGTTTTAGCCAAAGAAGAGCCTTTTTTAAAGCGTAAGCTGTTTGAATTTATGTGTGAAAATGGAATGGTGATTGAGCCTTCCTTTTTTGAGGATTTGCCCTTTGAAGAGATGCTGGATGTTGTATGGTATTTGGATGAAAGGGTTTATAATATTCTTACATGTAACAAAGATTTGGTAAGAGCTATTGCTATGGCAAAGGGGCTTATTCCGTATGAAAAAATGGAACAGATTCCTTTTGCTTTGGAGGTCTTAGGCGAGTTACAGCACGCTGGATATCAAGAAGCAACATTGGGATTTGAGTATATGTGTATGGAGTGTAAGCAGGTGTTTCCTATCCATTTTTACCGATGTCCGCATTGTCAAAGCATTCATACCGCTAAGATTCATCCCCTTTTAACTCAAGTTCAGCATGAAGAAAATCTCTCTTTTTTGTGATGGCTCATCCCTAGGTAATCCTGGGGCGGGAGGGTATTGTGCGATTTTGCGGTTTGGAGATGCTGAAAAAATCATTAGCGGTGGCATGGCAGATGCGACCAATAATCAGATGGAACTTTTAGCGGTGATTAAAGGTTTAGAAGCACTAAGAGAGCCATGTGATGTGACTTTGGTGAGTGATTCGAGTTATGTTGTACGAGGCATTAATGAGTGGTTAGTTGGTTGGGTGAAAAAAGGGTTTGTTAAAGTGAAAAACCCTGAGTTATGGCAAGCGTATTTGGAAGTTTCTAAAGGGCACAAGGTAAAAGGTGTGTGGGTGAGAGGGCATGATGGGCATGTTGAAAATGAGATGTGCGATAAAATTGCTAAAGAAGAAGCAATGAAAATTAAAGAGAAAGGATAGAAGGATGCAACAAAAATTAGAGGCGTTACAGAAGCGTTTGGGTTATCAGTTTAAAAACCAAAACCTGATAATCGAGGCACTCACGCATAAGAGTTCCAAACAGCCGTATAACAATGAGCGTTTGGAGTTTTTGGGAGATGCGGTGTTGGATTTGATTGTGGGAGAGTATTTGTATAAAGAGTTTTTAGGGGTAGCAGAGGGGGAACTCTCCAAACTTCGAGCCTCTTTGGTCAATGAGAAGAGCTTTGAAAAACTCGCTCGATTACTTCATTTGGGTGAGTCGATTTATATCTCTTTGGCAGAAGAGAATAATAATGGGCGTGAAAAACCCTCTTTGCTTTCCAATGCGTTTGAGGCGATTATTGGAGCGCTGTATTTAGAGGCGGGGCTAGAGAAAGCTCGAACGCTTGCTATTTCACTTTTAGAAGAGGCGTATCCTAAAATTGATATGGACGCTATTTTTAGAGACCATAAAACCACCCTTCAAGAGTTGACACAAGCCCATTTTGGGGTGACACCAGAGTATCGTTTGGTACGCTCTTTTGGACCTGACCATCAAAAAGAGTTTGAGATTGCTGTGAGTGTAAGAGGGAGTGATTTGTCTTTGGCCAGTGGCAAGAGTAAAAAAGAGGCACAACAAAAAGCTGCTCTGTTGGCATTAGAGATTTTGAAAAAAGAGATTCAATGAGCAATACATTTGGACGAAGGTTTTGTTTTACTACTTTTGGAGAGTCGCATGGAAGGGCGATTGGGTGTGTGGTCGATGGCGTACCTGCAGGACTTAGTATTGATGAGGTGTTTATTCAAAGTGAGCTAGACCGCAGAAAACCAGGGCAAAATAAATTTGCCACGGCTCGTAAAGAGGGCGATAAAGTCGAGATTTTAAGTGGGGTGTTTGAGGGAAAAAGCACAGGAACACCTATTGCGATGGTGATTTTCAATGAAAATCAAAAAAGTGGGGATTATGAAAACGTCAAAAATCTTTTTCGTCCAGGGCATGCGGATTTTACTTATTTTCACAAATACGGCATCAGGGATTATAGGGGTGGCGGACGCAGTAGTGCTAGAGAAACGGCAGCCCGTGTAGCCGCTGGGGCAGTTGCAAAACTGCTTTTAAATGCGTTACATGTAAAGGTACAAAGTGGCATTTGTGCGATTGGTGGTATTGAGGCGCAAAGTTATGATTTTGAACGTGTCAGCCACAGTGAAATTTACGCATTGGATGCGAGTGTTGAAGAGGCGCAAAAAGAGAAAATTTTAGAGGCGAAAAATGCGCATGATTCCATTGGCGGTGTGGCATTGGTGCAGATTGTGGGTGCACCTATTGGGCTAGGTGAGCCGATGTATTATAAGCTTGACGCACTTTTAGCGGATGCCATGATGGGCATTAATGGCGTCAAAGGCGTTGAGATTGGTGAGGGGTTTCATGCCTCAGGGCTCAAAGGTTCACAAAATAACGATGCCATCACTCAAAGTGGATTTGTAAGTAATCACAGTGGGGGCATTTTAGGCGGTATGAGCAATGGCGATGTCGTTACATGTAAAGTCTATTTTAAACCCACCCCTTCTATTTTTCTCTCTCAAGAGACGATTGATACAGAAGGTCACGCTTTAACATGCAACCTCAAAGGAAGGCATGATCCGTGTATTGCTGTTAGAGGCAGTGTGGTGGCTGAGTCGATGGCAGCTTTAGTAATAGCAGACTTATTACTTCTAAATCTTGGTACTTCGATGGAGCATTTAAAACAGATTTACATGTAACAAGAGATGGGCTACTTTTGTAGCCACATCTTTATGCCAGTAATGTAAGAATTTGGTAGGTTATAAACGCTAAAATCCACGCAGTCGCAAAGGTAAAAACCACCAAATATGCGGTATATTTGTGACTCTCTGCCTCTTTGGCAAAAACAACGGTTGCGGCAAGGCACGGTAAGTAAATCATCACAAAGACGATAAATGCCATGCCTGAGGCAAAACTGACATTTGACGCAATAATCTCTCTTAAAGAGCTATCTTCTTCTGTGACTTCATCGCCGATCGAATACAAAACACCCAGTGTTGAAACAATGACCTCTTTAGCCGCTAGTCCACTCAGTGTTGCCACGCTCATTTTCCAGTCAAAGCCTAATGGAGCGAAGAAAGGCTCAATCGTTTTGCCCATCATCCCTAAATAAGTATTCTCCATCAATTTTTCATTTTTTTCATTTTCAAGTGTTGCGATGGCTTCTTCACGTAAGGCAGAGATTTCGGTTGCATTTTGCTCTAAAGAATCTTCTAGCTCAGCGGTTTGAAGCGCTTCGATTTTTGCGGTGTAACTCTCTTCAAGCAAACTATTGTGTGGATAGGAGCTGATAAACCAGATGAGCATGGAAGCGACAAGAATGTAGGTGCCTGCTTTTTTAAGGTACATTAAGGATTTGGAATAGACGACAAACCAGAGTAGTTTTAAGCTTGGAAGGCGGTATTTTGGCATCTCCATCACAAAGGGTTCATCCTCACCTTTAAACACAGTCATACGAAGTACTTTAGCGGCAACAAGCCCTAAAAGTGCGCCTGAGATATAGATACCAAAGAGAACATTGCCTGCGACATCTTCTTCAAAGAATGCTCCAGCAAAAAGAACATACACAGGAAGGCGTGCGCCACAACTCATAAAACCAATGATAAACATGGTAAGAAGTCTGTCTTTTTTATTTTTAAGCGTTCGTGCTGCCATATAGGCTGGAACGGAACAGCCAAAACCTGTGACTAAAGGAATAAAACTTTTGCCGTGAAGCCCGAATTTATGGAAAAAACCATCGAGTAAAAACGCCGCACGTGCCATATACCCTGTCGTTTCTAAAAGGGCAATCCCTAAAAATAAAATCATAATGTTCGGCAAGAACATGACCACGCTTCCTACACCTGCGATGATGCCATCCACGATTAAGGATTGAAGCGCTTCGTTTTCAATGGTTGCACCAATCGTTTCACCCAACCAGCCAAAGCCCTCTTCAATCCAACCCATGGGAACTTCACCTAAGCTAAACGTGAGTTGAAAAAGTCCCCACATCAAAAAGATAAACAGAGGAAGTCCGAAAAGTTTGTGAATTAAAAGCGCATCAATCGCTTGGGTGAGGTTTTTGCTTTTGGGTGTTTTTAGGCTTAACACTTCTGCGCATAGACCCATTGCAAAGGCGTTATGTTGTCGGTTAATCACCTCTTCAATATCATCGCATCCACCATACATGTAAACATGCCCTAGCGCGTTGTTTAAAATGGGTTGAAGCTCAATATAGAGGGGTTGCTCATGCATTAAAGCGTAAATCTCTTTTTTTTGCCACAATAAACCAATGGCGATGTGACGGTTCGTTAATGTTTCATGGTGAAATCGTTTCTCCTCTAAAAAAGAGACGATTTTTTCAAGTTGCTCTTCCACTTCATCACTGTAAATGAGCTTTGGCTCCAGAAGAGGCTCTTTAAGGGTTTTTGTGAGTGTTTCTAGGAGTGCATCAATGTTGGATTTTGTTTTTGAAGAGACTTTAATACAGGGAACATTGAGGATTTTACTCATTTTTTCCGCATCAATCTCAATGCCATCTTTGATTGCTTCATCATCCATATTTAGAGCGATAATCATCTTTTTATGTTGTTCAAGCAGTTGGGTGCTCAAGAGGAGATTGCGCTCAAGGTTGGTTGAATCAACGACATTTAAAATAAGGTCGTACTCTCCTTTAAATAAAAAATCTTTGGTCACTTTTTCATCAGCGGAAAAATCTTCCAAAGAGTATAATCCTGGAAGGTCGATAAATTCGATAGCAAACTCTTCTTTGCTCAAATGGGCTGTTGCTTTTTCTACGGTGACACCTGCGAAGTTTCCGATTTTTAAATTTGAACCACTGATAGCATTGGCAAGGTGGCTTTTGCCAACATTGGGTTGTCCAACCAGTGCGATGACGACTTTTTTCACTGTTGTACCTCCACTTCAATCATCTTTGCCTCTTCAAGGCGAAGCGCAACAGAGCTAAAACCAAGTGCAATTTTGATGGTGTTTTTTTGAAGGCTTGTCTCAACGACTTCAATCGTTTTACCGACGCTAAATCCTAAAGAAAGCAGACGCTTTTTGAGGCTATTTTGTGCATTAATGGTGGTGATAAGCGCTTTTTGGTGTGTGCTTAGATGTGATAAGTCCATCCCTAAATTCCTTTTAAATGACGATTAAATTATCATGCTTTTGATAATTATTATTGGAATAATAGAGCAAAAAGCCTTTCGTTAAGCTTTGTTTTGATTGTAATTATCATCTTTTAAAAAAGAGTGGGTTGTGAAAGGGCTTTAAGTTTAAAGCTTTTACGATGAATGTCGCAATAGCCAAATTGTTGGATCATCTTTACATGTAAAGCGCTTCCATACCCTTTATGCTTCTCAAAAGCGTACTCTGGATAAGAGGGCGCAATGTCACACATGTAACGATCACGGCTCACTTTGGCTAAGATACTCGCTGCACTCACTTCTGCCACTTTCGCATCGGCTTTGACCATCGTTGAAATACCCGAAACACCAAAGGTACAGTTGCCATCCATTAAAATTTCATGCTCACAAAAGTGTGCTTTGATGGTTTCAATGGCGTATTTTAAACAGGCACTCAAGCCTTTGGTATCGACCATTTCATGGTCACAAAAGACGATTTTAAACTCCGCTGCATTTTGTAAGCGCTCAAATAAAATTTCACGTTGTTTTTCACTCAGCTGTTTTGAATCGGCTAAGCCTTTTACAGGTTCTTTTAAGACCGCACCCGCAACCACTAAAGGTCCTGCTAAACAACCTCTTCCTGCTTCATCAATGCCACATAACATTTCATTTTCCTTTTTACATGTAAAGATATTAGACTTCTTGCAAAACCTATTTTGCAAGAAGGAAAAGCACCAAGGGTGCGTGGGCATTCCACCGAGGAAAACTCAGCGTTAGCGTAGCCTTTTCACAGAAACTACGTTTTGAGCTTTGCTCTAAGGGCTACGTTAAGAATTCTGTAAGAACGCTATTAGAGTTGCAATGCCCATTCCCAGAAAGGGAAAATGGAAAAACTAAGACCTTCAATATCTTTAGCGCTTTCACTGCTTAACGTCACCACTTCAACTCGCTTTACATGTAAAGACCAAAAAGTAGGTAACAGTTTTTGTAAACGCATCTCAATCGCCTCTGTGGTCGCAAATCCAACACACAAAATCGCTAACGATTCTTCTGGAAGATAAAAATCAATCCCCTCTTCATAGAAGACTTTTTTATCCCGTTTGATGAGTTCTAAAAACACCATATTTTCAAAGCGTCTTAAAAAATCTTTTTTAAAGGTGAGGGCATCTTTAAACGTAAAATCAAGTAAAAAAACTTTTTTATTGGCATTAGGCTGGTTAAATTTTTCCACAAAAAAAAGGAGTTTTTCATCGACCAACTCTGAGGTAATGGCGTAGAGTTTATCTTTGGAAATTTTTGTAACACTTTTTAAATAGTTGTAGATTTGAAAAAGAGATACTTTCGTGCCTTGCAATTCACAAAAACGCTTATAGACCAAAAAACGGGTACTCTCTTTTAGGAGAATGTGAAGCAATTCTTGAATACTTTTTGCCTCAATGCTTTCACCATGCTGAATGTACTGTGGAAATGTACCATAGTTGGTGTAAAGATTGAAAAGATGTTCAATGTTAGAGTGTTTTTTATCGAAGGCTAAAAACTCTTCAAAATCCAAAGGATAGAGTGTGTCGTTATGAAAGCCCTCAAGCGTTTTACATGTAAAGGGTGTTGTTAGAATTATTTCAGGAACATAGGGCAATGTAAAGGAAAAATCAAAAGATTCAATGACCAAAAGTTGAAGCGAATTTTGACGTACAAATGTCTCTAAATAGTCGATAATTTCAGCCTTATCAATGCGTTCGTCTGCAAGGTCTATGTAGAGGTACTCTTTAGATTCATAGCGACTAAGATGGTCAAAAATAAGATGGGTTTTTCCACTTTTTCTAGGACCATGCAGAATGACTTTGGCATGCTCAAACGTGATTTTACGATCAATAAAAAAACTATTTTTGCAAGAAACTTCGTAGAGAAGTTGCAGGGTTTTCATCGTTTCGCTCCTTGATAAAAGTATTTTATATCTTTCCTTATTAAAAGGAAATAAAATAAGAAATCCAAGCTGAAAAACCCCTATATTTCTTGACTTTTGCTATCTATTGTAGTAAAATCACAGTCCTTTAATTAGGTCATCTTTCAAGGTGGCAAGTTCTTTACAGGGGTCCTAAATGGAAAAAATTAGACTTAAACTCAAGGCGTATGACCATAGAGTTTTAGACAGATCTGTTGCAGCTATCGTAGAAGCTGTCAAACGAACTGGAGCCGAAATCGTCGGACCAATTCCTATGCCTACAAAAATCAAGCGCTATACAGTGCTTCGATCACCGCACGTAAACAAAACTTCAAGAGAGCAATTTGAGATGAGAATCCATGCACGTATGATTGACATCGTGTCTGCGACGACGGATACAGTTGATTCACTTATGAAACTTGACCTCGCTCCTGAAGTCAATGTTGAAGTTAGAGCAATGGGTAAATAAGGGGTAATGATGGAATATATTATTGAAAAAATCGGCATGAGCCGAACAATTGCAGTACCAAGCGTTCCTGTTACGTTACTCAGAGTGTTAGAAGCAAAAGTATGTTCAGTGGATGAGAACAAACGTGCTTTAGTTTCTTATGTGAGTGGCAAAAAAATGAACAAAGCAATTGCAGGTCAGCAAAAAAAGTATAATCTTTCTGCTGCATTTAATCGTTTTGTTACATTGGATGTTACAAATACTGAAGTAGGCGATTTAAGCACTGCACCTTTGAGTGAAGCACAGAGATTAAAAGTTTCTTTGAACACAAAAGGTAGAGGTTTTACAGGTGTTATTAAACGTCACAACTTTCATGGTGGTCCTGGTGGACATGGTAGCCGTTTCCATAGAGCTCCTGGTTCAATTGGTAACTGTGAATGGCCAGGTCGTGTTCAAAAAGGCAAAAAAATGCCTGGTCACTATGGTAATACCCAAGTGACAGTACAAAATGAGATCGTTTCATTTGACGCAGAAAATGGCATTTTAGCTGTTAAGGGATCAGTTCCTGGCGCAAATGGATCATTAGGTAAAGCAAGGATTGTTAAATGAGTAGCGCAATCGTATTAAATGAAAAACTAGAAAATGTTGGTGCATTAGCTCTTCCAGCAAGTTTTGAAGAGATTCACTCACACAACTTATATCTTTATGTTAAATCATACCAAGCTGCGCTCCGCTCAAACACGGCTCACTCTAAAACAAAAGGTGAAGTCAGTGGTGGTGGTAAAAAACCATGGGCTCAAAAAGGTCGTGGTGGTGCTCGTGCTGGTAGTAGAAGAAGTCCTGTATGGGTTGGCGGTGGTGCTGCATTCGGTCCTAAAGCTAACAGAAATTATGATTTGAAAGTCAATAAAAAACAAAAAAGATTAGCGTTAGAGTTTGCTTTGAATGAAAAAGCGGCAAACAATGCACTTTTTGTTGTTGATTCTTTAAATATCGAATCAGGCAAAACAAAAGATGCAGCAAGCATAATTAAAACATTGGGTACAAGAGATGCATTAATCGTTAAAGAGTTGGTTGATGAAAAAACCATGTTAGCGTTTAGAAATATCCAAAATTGCTATCTTGTTGATGCAAGCGAATTAAATGCTTACTTAGCAACTGCTTTCTATGCAGTAATCATAGAAAAATCAGTGCTTGAAACAATCACAAAAGAGGGCTAAGAATGGCTGATATTACTGATATTAAAGCAATCCTTTATACTGAAAAGAGCTTGAGCCTTCAAGAGAATGGTACGGTCGTTATTCAAACATCTGTTAGAATGACAAAAAATGGCTTGAAAGAAGTATTAAAACAATATTTTGGTTTCACGCCTATTAAGATCAATTCTCTTAGAGTTATGGGAAAAGTTAAGAAGTTTAAAGGCATTGAAGGCAAACGTAATGATTTTAAAAAGTTTTATGTTCAGTTGCCTGAAGGCGCAAAACTTGAGAATGTGGAGGCGTAATCATGGCAATAAAATCATTTAAACCTTACACCCCGAGTCGTAGATTTTTAACCAGTCTTGATTCTAAAGATATT
Organism: Sulfurospirillum deleyianum DSM 6946; assembly: GCF_000024885.1. Taxonomy (NCBI): domain Bacteria; kingdom Pseudomonadati; phylum Campylobacterota; class Epsilonproteobacteria; order Campylobacterales; family Sulfurospirillaceae; genus Sulfurospirillum; species Sulfurospirillum deleyianum. The sequence continues at coordinate 1,984,515 of NC_013512.1, read as the reverse complement.
ACTGCAAAAGCAAGTGTTCCTTCTTTGTTAGTAAAAATTGCTGCAACAGCAGGTAGAAATAATAATGGTAGAATCACTTCTCGTCATAAAGAAGCGGGTGCCAAAAAACTTTACAGAATTATTGATTTTAAACGTACAAAGTTTAACATCGAAGGTACTGTAGCAGCAATCGAATATGATCCAAACAGAAACTGTAGAATTGCACTTATCAACTATGTTGATGGCGACAAGAGATATATTCTTCAACCATCAGGTCTTCAAGTAGGCGATAAAGTACAATCAGCAGAAGGCGGACTGGATATTAAACCAGGTAACGCAATGAAGCTAAAAAACATTCCTGTAGGTACTATTTTACATAACCTTGAACTTAAACCTGGTAAGGGTGGTCAGATGGCACGTAGTGCTGGTGGTTACGCTCAACTTATGGGTAAAGAGACTCAATATGTTATGGTAAGACTCCCTAGTGGTGAAATGAGACAGATATTAGCTGAATGTATGGCAACTGTTGGCGTTGTTGGAAATGAAGATTGGGCAAACGTTGTCATTGGTAAAGCGGGTCGTAACAGACATCGTGGTATTAGACCTCAAACACGTGGTTCTGCAATGAACCCAGTGGATCACCCACACGGTGGTGGTGAGGGTAAAACTAACTCAGGACGTCATCCAGTAACTCCATGGGGACAACCAACCAAAGGTAGAAAAACTCGTAAGAAAAAAGCGAGCGACAAACTGATTATTTCTAGAAGAAAAGGAAAATAGATGGCTAGATCGCTAAAAAAAGGTCCTTTTGTTGACGCTCATTTGTTGAAAAAAACGCTCGAAGCAAAAGAGACAAAATCAAACAAGCCGATTAAGACATGGTCTCGTAGAAGTACAATTCTTCCTGATATGATCGGACTTACATTTAATGTTCATAATGGTAGAAACTTTGTACCTGTCTATGTAACAGAGAATCATATCGGCTATAAAATGGGTGAATTTGCACCAACTCGTACGTTCAAGGGTCATAAAGGCTCTGTTCAGAAAAAAATTGGTAAGTAGGTATAAGATGAGTAAAGCAGTATTAAAATTTATCCGTTTATCACCTACAAAAGCAAGGTTAGTTGCACGTGAAGTTCAAGGAATGAATGCAGAATTTGCTATGGCAAGTTTAGAATTTATGCCTAACAAAGCGGCAAAAATTATCTCTAAAGTGATCGCTTCTGCAGTTGCAAATGGCGGATTTGAGCCAAATGAAGTCGTTGTTGCTTCTTGCCGCGTTGATGCAGGTCCAGTGTTGAAGCGTTTTATGCCAAGAGCAAGAGGTAGTGCTGGTGGCATTAGAAAACCAACTTCTCATATCATTGTTGAAGTAGCAAAAGCTGCAAAGAAGGAAGACTAAGATGGGTCAAAAAGTAAATCCGATTGGTTTAAGACTTGGTATTAATAGAAACTGGGATTCAAGATGGTTCCCTGGTAAGCAAACATTAGCAACCAGCATTGGTGAAGATTATAAAATCAGAACATTTTTGAAAAAAGAACTTTACTATGCAGGCGTGAGTCAAATTTTAATTGAGCGTACAGCTAAGAAATTAAGAGTCACTGTTGTTGCTGCACGTCCTGGTATCATTATTGGTAAAAAAGGTTCTGACATTGAGAAATTAAGACTCAAACTTAGTAAGCTTATCAATAAAGATGTCAATGTTAATATTAAAGAAGAGAGACGTCCTCAATCTTCTGCTCAACTATGTGCAGAAAATGTTGCCATGCAATTAGAGCGTCGTGTTGCGTTTAGAAGAGCTATGAAAAAAGTGATTCAGGGTGCACAAAAATCAGGTGCTAAAGGTATTAAAATTTCTGTTGCTGGTCGTTTGGGTGGTGCAGAGATGGCAAGAACTGAATGGTATCTTGAAGGACGTGTTCCTCTTCATACACTTCGTGCAAAAATTGATTATGGTTTTGCTGAAGCACACACTACATACGGTGTTATTGGTGTTAAAGTGTGGATTTTTAAAGGTGAAGTTCTTGTAAAGGGGCTTGCTCCTGAGAAAGAAGAAGCATCTGAAAAAGAAAATACCAGAAAGCCTAGAGCACGTAAAGAGAGAGGTAAAAACTAATGTTAATGCCTAAAAGAACAAAATATAAAAAGCAGATGAAAGGCCGCAATCGCGGTGAAGCGCAAAGTGGTGCTTCTATCTCTTTTGGTGAAATTGGTCTAAAAGCGGTTGAGGCGGGTCGTATTGATTCACGCCAAATTGAAGCTGCAAGGATTGCATACACACGTCACGTTAAGCGTCAAGCAAAAACATGGATTCGTGTATTCCCAGATAAACCATTAACAGCAAAACCTCTTGAAACCAGAATGGGTAAAGGTAAAGGCTCTGTTGATAAATGGGTTATGAATATTAAACCTGGCAGAATTATTTTTGAAATGGCTGGTGTTCCTGAAGAGTTGGCACGTGAAGCGTTAACCCTTGCAATGCACAAATTGCCTTTCAAAACCAAGATTGTAACTCGAGAGAGCGAAAATGAAGTATATTGATTTAAATAGCAAAAGCGCATCAGAGCTTGCAGAATTGTTAAAAGAGAAAAAGGTTCTTTTGTTTACATTAAGACAAAAGTTAAAAACAATGCAACTTACTAATCCTAATGAGATTAAAGAAGTTAGAAGAGATATCGCACGTATTAATACGGCAATTTCTGCTCAAAACAAGTAGGGGTAACTAATGGCTTTAAAACGAGAGATTCAAGGCGTAGTTGTTCAAAAGACAGGTGACAAAACTATCACCGTTTTGGTAGAGAGACGTGTAATGCACCCACGATATCGCAAGTTCGTTAAACGTTTCAAAAAATACCTAGTCCATGACGAGAGCAACCAAGTAAAAATTGGCGATACGGTAAGTGCGATTGAGTGTAGACCACTTTCAAAAAGAAAGTCTTTCAGACTCAGTGCTATTGTTAAAGTAGGAGTTGAATAATGATTCAAAGTTTTACAAGATTAGCGGTAGCTGATAACAGTGGTGCTAAAGAAATTATGTGTATTAAAGTTCTAGGTGGTAGTAAGCGTCGTTATGCAACAGTAGGTGATGTTATTATCGCTTCTGTCAAAAAAGCATTGCCAAGTGGTAAAGTGAAAAAAGGACAGGTTGTTAAAGCGGTTATCGTTAGAACAAAAAAAGAGATTCAAAGAGAAAACGGCTCACTCATTCGTTTTGATGAGAATGCAGCGGTTATTCTTGATAATAAAAGAGAGCCAATTGGTACAAGGATTTTCGGACCAGTCGGTCGTGAAGTTCGTTATGCTAACTTTATGAAAATCGTATCTTTGGCGCCGGAGGTACTATAATGGCAACAAAGATGAAAATTAAAAAAGGCGATACGGTTAAAGTTATCGCGGGCGACGATAAAGGTAAAGAAGCTAAAGTGCTTCAAGTTATGCCAAAAACTTCACAAGTTGTCGTTGAGGGTTGCAAGGTAGCAAAAAAAGCCATTAAGCCAAGTGAGAGTAATCCTAAAGGTGGTTTTGCCAATGTTGAAAAACCAATTCATATCTCTAATGTGGCTAAAGTAGAGGGTAAATAATGAACAGATTGCAAGAGAAATTTAATGCTGAAGTTCAACCAGCATTGGTTAAAGAGTTTAATATTTCAAACCCTATGTTGGCTCCTAAGATTGAAAAAATTGTTATTAGCGTTGGAGCTGGTGAAGAAGGTAAAGATACGAAATTATTGCAAAATATCGTTGATACCATTTCTTTAATCGCTGGTCAAAAAGCGGTTGTTGCGAATGCTAAAAAATCCGTTGCGGGCTTTAAAGTACGTGCTGGATATCCAGTCGGTGTTAAAGTATCTCTTCGTAAAGAGAATATGTACGCATTTTTGGATAAACTCATTTCGGTTGCTCTTCCAAGAGTAAAAGATTTTAGAGGTCTTCCAAGAACTGGATTTGATGGAAGAGCAAACTATAACTTTGGTCTTAATGAGCAATTGATGTTTCCAGAAGTTGAATATGATAATATTATGAAAACTCACGGAATGAATATTACAGTCGTAACAACTGCTAGCAATGATAAAGAAGCATTTAGACTTCTTGAACTCATTGGTTTGCCGTTCGCAAAAGGTAAATAATATGGCTAAAAAATCAATGATTGCAAAGGCTGCAAGAAAGCCTAAGTTTCAAGTAAGAGCGTACACACGATGTCAAATTTGTGGACGTCCACACTCTGTTTACAGAGATTTTGGTATCTGCAGAATTTGTCTTCGTAAAATGGCAAATGAGGGTCTTATTCCAGGCCTCAAAAAAGCAAGCTGGTAAGGAAATAGACTATGATTAATGATCTAGTAGCAGATTCTTTAACGAGAATCAGAAATGCATCAATGAGAAAACTTGATGTAACGAAATTAATGCATTCAAAACTGGTAGAAGCGATTTTAGTTATTTTCCAAAACAAAGGTTATATCGAAAGTTTTAACGTTGTTGAAGAAGGTCCTAAGAAATTTATCAATGTTGTTTTGAAGTATGATGCAAGAGGCCAACAAGTTATTAATGAAGTAAAAAAAATCTCAAAGCCAGGACGTAGAGTCTATAAAGGCCGAGATGAGATTAAACGCTTCAAAAATGGTTATGGTACGATTGTTGTTAGTACATCAAAAGGTGTTCTTAGTAATGATGACGCACACAAAGCAGGTCTTGGTGGCGAAGTTATTTGTAGTATCTGGTAATTAGCTGTTCTTTTATGGTATTCGATATCCATTCTAAGATGTAAGCTTATCGTAGACAAGTAAAAGGAAAGAAAATGTCTCGTATTGGTAAAAAGCCTATAAAGATTCCAGCAGGTATTGAAGTATCTGTCGATGGTGATTTGGTGGCATTTAAAAAAGGGAGTGTCCAAAAAGTTTTGGACACTAAAGGCAATGTTGACGTAAATGTTCAAGAGGGTGAATTGGTTTTCGCTCCTAAAGGTGCTGATAGACAAAGTAGTGCTTTTTGGGGAACATACCGTGCACTTGGTCAAAATATTGTTACAGGTTTAACGGAAGGTTTTAAAAAGCAACTTGAAATTAACGGTGTAGGTTATAGAGCTGCTGTTAATGGTAAAGTTCTTGAGCTTCAACTCGGTTATTCTCATCCCATTAATTATGAATTTCCACAAGATATTCAAATTAGTGTAGAGAAAAACGTCATTACGATTGTAGGCGATGATAAGCAAGTCGTTGGTCAAATTGCTGCTGAAATTAGAAGTTTTAGGGCTCCTGAGCCATATAAAGGCAAGGGTATTAAGTATGTTGATGAAACTATTATCCGTAAAGCCGGAAAAACTTCCAAGAAGTAGAGGGTAGGAAATGAGAGCAAATATTTTAAAACGTAAACTTGCATTAAGAGTTAAGCGTAAAAGAAGAATCAGAGCAGATATTTCTGGTACAGAAGTAAGACCTAGAATTTCTCTTTTTAAATCTAATCGTTATCTTTATGCGCAAGCAATTGATGATGCTACAGGCGTTACTTTGGCAAGTGTGGATGGTAAAAAATTAGGATTTAATGCAAGTAAAGCTTCTGCAGCAGAAGTTGCAAAAGCGTTTGCAGAAACACTTAAGGCTAAAAATTTAACTCAAGTTGTCTACGATAGAAATGGTTATTTGTATCATGGCGTAGTTGCTGCTTTTGCAGATGGCCTTAGAGCAAACGGCATAGTGCTATAAGAAAAAGAAGAGGAAAACGATTCAATGGAAAAATATAACAGAGAAGAGTTTGAAGAAGTCATCGTCAATATTGGCCGCGTAACAAAAGTTGTTAAAGGTGGTAGACGTTTTAGATTTACAGCACTTGTCGTTGTTGGAAATAAAAAAGGTCTTGTTGGCTTTGGTTTTGGTAAAGCTAAAGAGGTTCCTGATGCGATTAGAAAAGCAGTTGATGATGCATTTAAAAACATTGTCAAAGTGAACATTAAAGGCTCAACCATTGCACATGATGTTGAAGTTAAATTTAATGCAAGTCGTATTATTTTAAAACCTGCGAGTGATGGTACTGGTGTTATTGCTGGTGGTGCAACACGTCCTGTTGTTGAACTTGCAGGTATTAAAGATATTTTGACAAAGTCATTGGGTTCAAACAACGCTTCTAATGTAGTAAGGGCAACGATTAAAGCTCTTAGTATGATTAAAAGCTAAGTGAAGAAAGGGATTCAAAATGGCATTAGATAATCTTACCCCAGCAGAAAATTCTACTAAAGAGATCAAACGCGTAGGTCGTGGTCAAGGTAGTGGTATGGGAAAAACTGCTAGCCGTGGTAATAACGGACAAAAATCTCGTACAGGCTATAAGCGTAAAAGAGGTTTCGAAGGTGGTCAACAACCCCTTCAAAGAAGATTACCAAAAGTTGGTTTTACTTCTAAAATCGTAAAGCCTTATGTGATCAATATTGATAAAATTACAGCTGTTGCAGAATTAGCTGAAATCACTGTTGATTCAATCAGAGAGGTTCATAAAATTTCCAACAGTATTGTCAAAATCAAATTGATTGGTGCAGGTGCGAAAGAACTTGCTTCAAAAATTAAAGATGAAAATGTTGTTTTTACTGGAATGAGTAAATGAATCAAGATCTCACGAGGAAGATTTTAGTTACATTGGGTTTTATATTTGCATACAGGATTTTGGCATATGTGCCAGTTCCTGGTGTTAATATAGAAGTAATTAAAGAGTTCTTCGACTCCAATAGCTCTAATGCTCTTGGTATGTTTAATATGTTCAGCGGTAATGCTGCTGAACGATTAAGCATTATCTCCTTAGGTATTATGCCTTATATCACCGCTTCAATTATTATGGAACTTCTTGCCGCAACATTTCCTGCACTTGGTAAAATGAAAAAAGAGCGTGATGGTATGGTTAAATACATGCAGATTATTCGTTATGCAACGATTGGTATTACTATCGTACAAGCGATTGGTGTTTCTGTAGGACTAGGGGGAATGACAGGTCGATCAGGTGAAAGTGCCATCATGCTTGACATGACAACATTCTCGGCTATTGCTGCTGCAAGTATGCTAACAGGTACAATGTTGCTTATGTGGATTGGTGAGCAAATTACACAACGTGGTATTGGTAATGGTATCAGTTTAATTATTTTCGCTGGAATTGTCTCAGGAATTCCTAGTGCAATTGGTGGAACTATTAACCTCGTCAATACAGGTGAATTAAACTTCCTCGTTGTTATTGGTATTTTGGTTGTTATTTTAGCAACGGTTGGGTCTATTATTTATGTGGAAATGGGTGAACGACGGGTTCCTATTTCGTATTCACGAAAAGTTGTTCTTCAAAATCAGCATAAACGTATTATGAACTATGTTCCTATTAAAATGAACTTAAGTGGTGTTATTCCTCCTATTTTTGCAAGTGCCATTTTAATGTTCCCATCAACCATTATGCAAGCGAGTACTAATCCTATTGTTCAAGCCATTCATGATTTTTTAAATCCTAACAGCTATATCTTCAATGTATTGACATTCTTATTTGTGATTTTCTTTGCTTACTTTTATGCATCGATTGTTTTTAATGCAAAAGATATCTCTGAAAATCTCAAAAAACAAGGTGGCTTTATTCCTGGTGTGAGACCAGGTGAAAGTACTGCTCTTTATCTCAATGAAGTTGCAGGACGCTTAACACTTTGGGGTTCAATTTATTTAGGATTGATTTCAACACTTCCTTGGGTTTTGGTTAAAGTAATGGGTGTACCATTTTATTTCGGTGGAACAGCTGTTTTGATCGTTGTTCAAGTAGCACTCGATACGATGCGCAAAATAGAAGCACAAATGTACATGAATAAATATGAAACATTGAGTGCTGTAGGGCTTTAAGATGGCAATTAACATTAAAAAGCCGCAAGAGATTGCAAAGCTTTCGGTTGCGAATAATATTGTTGCCAAAACGTTAGAGTATCTTACATGTAATATTCACCCAGGTCTTAGTTTAAAAGAACTCAATGCCATGGGTGAGTCTTACATTCAAAGTTTAGGAGCTCGACCTGCATTTAAAGGTCTTTATGGCTTCCCTGCGGGTGTATGTACTTCTGTGAACGAAGTCATTATTCACGGTATCCCAACAGAGTATAAACTTCAAGAGGGTGATATCGTGGGTCTTGATATTGGTACTGAAATTAATGGTTGGTATGGTGATGCTGCAGTGACTCTGGGTGTTGGTAAGATATCTCAAAGTGATGAAGCGTTGATTGCATGTGCTAAAGATGCTCTTTATTATGCCATTGATATCATCCATCCTGAGATGCGTTTTAAAGAATTAAGTCATGCTATTGAGCAGTTTATTCTCTCAAAAGGATATGTTCCTCTTAGAGGTTTTTGTGGTCATGGTATTGGGCGAAAACCCCATGAAGAACCAGAATTACCCAACTACTTAGAAGGTCATAATCCAAAGAGTGGTCCAAAAATCAAGAATGGTATGGTTTTTTGTATTGAACCAATGATTTGCCATAAGGAGGGGACTCCTAAAATTTTGGAAGATAAATGGTCAGTTGTATCAACGGATGGGTTAAGAGGAAGCCACTATGAGCATACAGTTGCAGTCATAGATGGTAAAGCAGAAATTTTGTCGCTATCTTGAAGATTTAGGAGGTAAAATGGCAAAAGATGATGTAATTGAAATTGATGGAAAAGTAATTGAAGCTCTTCCCAATGCTACATTTAAAGTTGAAGTTCAAAACAGTCATGTGATTTTATGTCACATTGCTGGAAAGATGAGAATGCATTATATTAAGATAATGCCTGGTGATACAGTAAAAGTTGAGTTAACTCCTTATAGCTTAGATAAAGGACGAATAACTTACAGATATAAGTAAATTATTAGCTTGAATTGTATATAATTAACGCCTTTTGTAAAGCTGTGTGAAGAATAATCGAAAAAGAACCACTGTTTTTTCGATTGTTGGTTTGAAAACATCATCAAACCTGTGACAGTTTAACTCAAAATTCCAGTGGAAAAAAAGTTCAGGAGTCACAATGAAAGTACGACCTTCTGTAAAGAAGATGTGCGATAAATGTAAAGTGATTAAACGAAAAAATATCGTTAGAGTCATTTGCGTAAATCCAAAACATAAACAGAGACAAGGATAATCATGGCAAGGATTGCAGGTGTAGACCTTCCAATGAAGAAAAGAGTAGAGTATGGTTTAACATACATCTATGGTATTGGTTTAACAAGTTCTAGAGCTATCTTAACAGCAACTGGAATTTCGTTTGATAAAAGAGTTCATGAACTAAGTGAAGACGATGTTGCAGCAATTCGTAAAGAGATTCAAGCAGGTTTTCAAGTAGAAGGTGATCTTCGTAAAAAAGTAGCTATGGACATTAAAGCATTAATGGACATGGGAAGTTACCGTGGACTTAGACATAGAAAAGGCTTGCCAGTTCGAGGTCAAAAAACAAAAACGAATGCGCGTACCAGAAAAGGTAAAAAACGCACCGTTGGCGCTAAAGCTAAATAACGAAGTCTCAAAGGGAAACAGATGGCAAAAAGAAAAGTAGTACGTAAAAAAGTTGTTAAGAAAAATATTGCAAAAGGTATCATTTATATCTCTGCAACATTTAATAACACTGTCGTAACTGTAACTGATGAGATGGGAAATGTTATTGCTTGGAGTAGCGCAGGAAGCCTTGGTTTTAAAGGCAGTAAAAAATCCACTCCATATGCTGCACAACAAGCAGTAGAGGATGCGCTCACAAAAGCAAAAGAACATGGTCTCAAAGAAGTCGGTATTAAAGTTCAAGGACCTGGTAGTGGTCGTGAAACAGCGGTAAAAAGTGCTGGTACAACAGAGGGTATTAAAGTCTCTTTCTTAAAAGACATTACCCCGTTGCCACATAATGGCTGTAGACCTCCAAAAAGAAGAAGAGTGTAATTTTAAGTTTTAGCTTAGAATACCTTATAAAAAACAGAATAAATTTTTTCGTTTATGCAATAGATTAGGAGAAAAAATGGCAAGATATAGAGGACCAGTCGAAAAGCTTGAAAGAAGACTTGGTGTCAGCTTAGCCCTTAAAGGTGAGCGCAGACTTGCTGGTAAAAGCGCACTAGACAAGCGACCGTATGCACCAGGTCAGCACGGACAAAGAAGAACAAAAATTAGTGAATATGGTCTCCAATTAAGAGAGAAACAAAAAGCTAAATTTATGTATGGAGTTTCTGAAAAACAATTCAGACGTATTTTTGATGAAGCAGCTCGTAGAGAAGGAAACACTGGTATTAACCTTGTTTTACTTATTGAGAGAAGACTTGATAACGTTGTGTATCGTATGGGATTTGCAACAACACGTCGTTTTGCTCGTCAATTAGTAACGCATGGACATATTTTAGTGAATGGGAATAAAGTAGATATTCCTTCTTATATTGTTCGTGCTGGTGACAAAGTAGAGGTTTGTGAAAAATCAAAAAACAATCCTCAAATTAAAAGAGCTCTTGAATTAACACAACAAACAGGTATCGCACCATGGGTTGATGTTGAAAGAGAAAAAGCAATGGGTATTTTTACACGAATCCCAGAGAGAGAAGAAGTAGTTATTCCGGTTGAAGAAAGATTAATCGTTGAGCTATACTCTAAATAATAAAGTAGGTAGCATATGAAAAAAATCAATACATCAGCTTACATGCCAACTGAAATTGAGGTCGAGAATATTTCAGCGAATAAGGTTCAAATTAGTGCGTATCCCTTTGAATCAGGTTTTGCTGTAACATTGGCACATCCTTTAAGAAGATTGCTTTTGGGCAGTACCATAGGATCGGCTCCAACGGCTGTAAAGATTGAAGGTGTAACTCATGAATTTGATAGCATGCGTGGTATGCTTGAAGATGTTGCTCTTTTTATCATTAATCTTAAAAATATTCGCTTCAAAATCAAAGGTGATGAGAAGCGAGTAGAAGTCAATTACTCTTTTTCTGGTCCAAAAGAAATTAAAGGAAGTGACCTTGCAAATTCTCATATTGAAATTGTAACGCCAGATACTTATTTGGCAACTATCAATGAAGATGCAGAATTCAATTTCTCTTTGATTATAGAAAAAGGTATTGGATACGTTCCAAGTGAAAATATTAGAGATCTACTTACAGATGATTATATTGCGCTAGATGCTTTCTTTACACCTGTCAAAAGAGCTGTATATGATATTGAAAATGTTTTGGTAGAAGACAATCCTAATTATGAAAAAATTGTATTTACAATTGAAACAGATGGATTGGTTTCTCCTATTGAGGCATTTAAAAATGCACTAGAAGCAATGTATGCTCAAATGTCAGTTTTTAATGGTATTTTAGACATTGCAGTAGCTCCGAAAAATGAGACTTCTCACGATAATGTTGAGCTAGGCAAATTATTACAAAGTGTTGAAGAGTTAAATCTGAGTGCACGTAGTTTTAACTGTTTAGATAGAGCAGAGGTTAAGTACATCGGTGAACTTGCTCTTATGAGTGAAACAGAGTTGAAAGACCTTAAAAATTTAGGCAAAAAATCATTAGAAGAGATCAGACAAGTTATGGAAGAGAGTGGATATCCTGTAGGATATAATTTCTCTGACGAGACAGCAAGTTTGCTCAAGAAAAAAATTGAAGATTTAAAATCTGAAGCCAATGAGGGTTAATTTATGAGACATAAGCACGGATATAGAAAGCTTGGCCGTACTTCATCACACAGAGCGGCGTTGTTGAAGAACTTGGCTATAGCTGTTATTAAATATGAAAAAATCGAGACAACACTTCCTAAAGCAAAAGAGCTTAGAGGATATGTTGAGAAATTGATTACAAAAGCTGGTGTTGGTGGCGATCATGCTCACAAAACTGTTTTTGCAGCACTTCAAGATAAAGAGTGTACAAAAAAACTTGTGAATGAGATTGCTCCTAAATACGTGGAAAGAAACGGTGGTTATACCCGTATCATTAAAACACGAATTCGAAAGGGTGATGCTGCGCCAATGGCGTTTTTAGAGCTCGTTTAATGCTATTTTTTTGGGGATGAAAAATCCCCAAAACTTCTTCAAAATTTAAGTTATTTTCCTCTTTTTTTCTTCAAAATTCCACACAAAAATTAAGTCGCTTTTAACGCAAACTATTGTTAAATTAGATACTTTGCTATAGGAGAATGTATGATACCATTTAGTGATGAAGAGTTACGTCCTGCCGTTGAAAAATCACTTGAAAAAATAAAACCAATGTTAGCTTTAGATGGTGGTGGATTGACGTTGCTAGGTATAAAAAAAGGTCGTGTTTTTGTACAATTACAAGGCGCTTGTCAAGGATGTCCCTCAAGTGGTCAAACTTTAAAATATGGTATAGAAAGACAATTACGAATTGATATTCATCCTGAATTAGAGGTTGTAAATCTATTGCCTGGAATGGAAGATGAGTTTGAAACTTTTGGAGAATAATGAAGACACATATCCAAAAAGGTATTGAAAAATTTTATGCAAAAAACTTCAAGGAAGCTCTGTTTGAATTTTCTCTAGCACTCAATGATGACCCCAAATCTTCAAAAGCACGTATAGGAGCTTTTTTATGTGACCTTGCCATGCAGCATGAAGAACAAGCACTTGCTCTGTTTGAATATTATCTCTTTAATGATGAAAAAGGAATGGAAAATTTAGAAAATCTTATTGAAGAGATGATAAGTTCCATTGAAAAACGTAGTGATAATATGAGGAAAACTTCAAAAAATGATTCGCTTGAATCACGTATTAATCTTGAAAATGGCATTAAATATGAAGATTTTCTTGCGTTAATTCAAACACGAGGAAGCTTTAAGGAAGCATTTGAAGATATTATGTTTTCAACAAAAGTCATTATTTCAAAAAAAGAGGATTTTGTTGATTTTTTGGCAAAGTTGATTGAAAATGGCTTTGTTGATATCTCCTTAAATTATCTTGAAACAGCGATTACGCTTTTCCCTAGCGATGAAGAGCTTTTATCCTTGATTAAAAAAATTGAAAAGTAACGGAGCTGTGAAGTGAAAATAGCATTTCAAAACGGTGAAAATCTTTTACATGTAAGTGATAATTCTTCAGAGTGTGATAAAGATACTTTTTTTCTTTTAACGGATCAAAATGCTAGGTATCAAGGCAATGCACAGGAGCAAGGATGTACGCATTTTATTTCGCCTACAGAGTGTTTAAGCCTTTTAGGAATTGATAAAAAGATTAAAATTATCGGTATTACAGGAACCAATGGTAAAACAACGACAGCTGCTGCTATCTACTCTCTTTTGCTTGATTTGGGTCAAAAGGTGGGTTTGCAGGGGACAAGAGGATGTTTTATTAATGAAAAACGTGTGGAGGATAAAAGTTTAACCACGCCTCCTATTTTACAAACGATTAAAAATCTAAAAATGGCAGTAGATGAGGGGTGTGAGTACTTTGTCATGGAGGTTAGCTCTCATGCGATTGTTCAAAATCGTATTGATGGGCTCTTTTTTGCGCTTAAAATTCTTACCAATGTCACACAAGATCATTTAGATTTTCATAAAACAATTGATGAGTATATCGCTGTGAAAAGTCGTTTTTTTGAAGATGAAAGTCTAAAGCTGATAAATAGTGATGAGCGCCATATTCGCTTTAATCGCATCAATGCTTTTACGTACGGTATTGAGCATCCTGCTACCTATAAAGTGCTTGCTTACTCTTTGAAAGAGGGGATTAGCGCAGCTATTGCCAAAAAAGAGAAGGTGTATGATTTTGAATCCTCTTTGCATGGTTTTTTCAACCTTTATAATCTTTTAGCAGCCATTAGCGCTGTGGATTTATTGCATGTTGCAGGAATGGAAGAGATTTGTGAAGCAGTTTCTCACTTTGGTGGTGTGGAGGGACGTATGCAAGTGGTTTCTCAAGATCCTTTGGTGATTGTTGATTTTGCACATACGCCTGATGGTATGGAAAAAGTACTAGAGAGTATGAAAGATAAAAATTGTATTGTCGTTTTTGGTGCGGGTGGAGATAGAGATCGAACAAAGCGTCCAAAAATGGGAGCTGTTGCAGAACGGTACGCAAAATGGATGATTGTAACGAGCGACAATCCTCGTTCTGAAAATCCCGATGCGATTATTGAAGAGATTGTAGCAGGAATCCAACGCACAGAATCTTTACATGTAAAGGTCGATCGCTATCAAGCTATTGAAGAAGCACTTGGTATGCAAAAGAAGAGTGATGTTGTTTTGATTTTGGGAAAAGGCGATGAGACGTATCAAGAAGTTGCTGGAGTGAAATATCCTTTTGACGATAGAAACGTTGTTCTCGAAATCCTTGCACGATTAGCTAAGCAAAAATAGGGTAAAATAAAAAAATTTCTTAAAGTCTAAAGAGGTAGAAGAGCGATGACGCTTGAGATGTTGTACAGTAAAATTCACAGGGCTACGGTGAGTGATGCGAATTTAAATTATGTAGGTTCTATCACGATTGATAAAGAGTTGATAGAGGCTTCTCATTTAAAAGTAGGTCAAAAAGTAGAAGTGGTCAATATTAATAACGGTGAGCGTTTTACAACGTATGTTATTGAGGGAAAAGCAGGGCAAAAAGATATTTGTCTCAATGGTGCGGCTGCTAGAAAAGCACATATTGGAGATAAAGTGATTATTATGGCGTATGCGCACTTGAGTGAAGAAGAGATTGAAACATTTAAGCCAACGGTTGTGTTAGTGGATGAGAAAAACGCGCTGGTGGAAGTGAGAGATTATATCTAATGTTTGAAAATTTTGATTTATCCAAAATGAGTGCGATGCTTGAAGAAGCACAAAAACAAGCTCAAAAAATGCAAGAAGATGCGGCAAGTAAAGAATTTACAGCAAAAAGCGGTGGAGGACTTGTTAAAGTCAGCATGAATGGTCATGGTGAAGTCATTGATATTGTCATTGATGATTCACTCTTAAGCGATAAAGAATCTTTGCAGATTCTTCTGATGAGTGCTATGAATGATGTTAGTAAAATGGTTGAAGAGAATAAAAAATTAGCGACAACTCAAATGCTCTCTCAGTTTGGAGGATTTGGCGCAACGTCATAAGGAGTTTTATGTGAAACGTATTAGTTTTTTATGGGTAATGGTCGTTTGCACTCTTTTTGCGGCAGAGGCTCCTGTAGTGGCAAATAAAGCAGAGTTTGTCTATCCTGATTTCTCACAATGTTATGAAAAAAATAAGGCTTCTATTGTTTATTTTGGAACGACAAGGGCGATTGCGGTAAGTGAAAAGTATGCCGTGGCTTATTCAAAAGAGAAACCCAATGTTCCTTTTGTAAAACATGACTATCTCTCACACCTTTATTTATTCGAATCTCCTAAACCGCTTATGCCTGTGAAATTAAAAACAACGCATGAATTAAAATTGGGTGAGTGGCTAGGAAGCATGACAGATAAATCGATTATTGCGGTGAATGCTTCTAAGATAGGAAAAAGTGCCAATGACTTCTTTGAATTTGGTGGTGCGGGTGAAGCTAATGCTGTTGTGGGTGGCTTGTGTTGCGAAATGTATGGGCTTGGAATTGGGGATAAATTTTTTATAGGAAGCGAGGTCTTGGAGCAGTTTGTTCAGGGCAAAACAGCTTCCTTCCCTGAACTAGGTGTACGCATCGTTGATGCTAATGAAAGTGTTCAGGTTGATTTTGTAGATCCAACTTTTAAAGAAGCTCGTTTAAAAGCAGGAGATAGAATTACACTTTTGAATGGTAAAAAAGTGAGCAATGTTCAAGAATTTGGTGAAGTTTTAAAAAGTTTTAAAGACTTAAGTAAGGTCAGTGCACAGGTTCAAAGAAATAGCGCATGGATTGAAGAGAATATTTTAGCACCTAAAGTTCAACCTAAAAAAGTAGCACCTCCCAAAGTTAAGAAGAGCGCTGTTCCTAAAAAAGAGAGTTATTTGCAAACGAAGGGCTTTAGTTTTGATAACGATTTGAGGATTACACAGATTAAGCCTGGTTCATTTGCTGAGAAAAGTGGGCTAAAAATAGGGGATCGTTTGATGCAGGTAGAAACAACCCCCATAAGCCGAGTTTCGCAAGCTGATGAGTCTTTGCGTAACGTAGGAAATCGTGAGATACATCTTCTTTTTGATCGTGATGATTTTCAATTTTTTGTTACGTTAAAACGTTAAAAGGGTTATCTTGAGTTCTAAAGCGATTGTTGAAAAATTTGAAGCTTTTTTAAAAAGAGAGCTTCCTGTGGTGGAGAGCTTTCATCCTCATTTTAATCAAGCTTTTGGTGAAATGCTTGATGTTGGGGGAAAACGTTTTCGCCCTTTATTACTTTTAAGTGTTGTGGAGGCAAGTGCTCCCTTACTGTTTGAAAATGCGTTACATGTAAGTTTGGGTTTAGAGATGATGCATACGTATTCATTGATTCATGATGATTTGCCATGTATGGATAACGCAGCTTTAAGGCGTGGTCATCCAACGTTACATGTAACGTACGATGAGACTACGGCTGTTTTAATAGGAGATGCATTAAATACGCATGCTTTTTATAGGATAGCCAATGCTCCTTTAAGTGCTGAAATCAAGGTACGCCTTGTTTCTATTTTAGCGGGTGATGCAGGTATCTATGGCATGGTTTTGGGTCAAGCGTTGGATTGTTTTTTCGAAGATAAACGTTTAGATGTAGAGCAACTCAGTTTTTTACATGTTCATAAAACAGCTAAACTCATTGCGGCTTCACTTTTGATGGGTGCGGTCATTTGTGAATTGGATAAAGCAACACAAGAGACAGTGTATGCTTTTGGTTTACGATTGGGGCTTTTGTTTCAAATTCAAGATGACATCATTGATGCAACACTGAGCGCTGAGGAAGCAGGAAAGCCGACTCAAAATGATGGGCATAAAAACTCCTTTGTGAATCTTTTAGGATTAGAGGGAGCTATCATGGAAAAAGAGAAACTTTTGCATGAGCTTGAAGAGGCGTTATGCAGACTTGAAAAGCCTTTAGCGCAGAGGCTTCAAATGATTATGCGTGATTATTTTAAAGTTTAATTGGGGATAGAGAATGGAAAATAAAAAGTTATTGAAAAAACAGGCAGACACGATACGATTTTTAGCAGCGGATATGGTGCAACGTGCCAATAGTGGACATCCAGGTGCTCCCATGGGACTTGCTGATATTGTGACTATTTTGGCTAGACATATTCACCATAATCCTAAAAATCCAAAATGGTTAAACCGTGATCGTCTGATTTTTAGTGGTGGACATGCTTCAGCCCTTGTGTATTCGTTTTTACATTTAAGCGGTTATGATTTAAGTATCGAGGATTTGCAAAATTTTAGGCAATTAGGCAGTAAAACACCAGGTCATCCAGAGTACGGTGATGTACCAGGGGTAGAAGTGACAACAGGGCCTTTGGGGCAAGGTATCTCTAATGCCGTTGGTTTTGCGATGGCTGCTAAGTATGCGGCACAGGTCTTAAATAAACCAGAAGCCAATATTATCTCTCACAAAGTCTATTGTTTATGTGGAGATGGCGATCTTCAAGAGGGCATGAGTTATGAGGCATGTTCGCTTGCAGGGCATTTAGGCTTAGATAATTTAGTGGTCATTTACGATAGCAATGCTATTACTATTGAAGGTGATACTTCTATTGCGTGGAGTGAGGATGTAAAACATCGTTTTGAGGCGCAAGGATGGGAAGTTTCTCGTATTGATGGGCATGATTTTGATGAAATTAATGCGGTCTTAGAGCAAGCAAAAGGGCAAACAAAACCTTATTTGATTATTGCAGATACCATCATTGCTAAAGGTGCGTGTGAGATGGAAGGAAGCCATCATGCACATGGAGCACCTCTTGGTTGTGAAGAGATTAAAAATGCAAAAATGAAAGCAGGTTTTGATCCAGAGCTTAGCTTTGTCGTTGATGAAGATGTTAAAGCACGTTTTAGCTGTGCTCTTGAAAAGGGAGACTTAGCTGAAGCGCAATGGAATGCGATGCTTAAAAACAACGCAACACAGGAACAAAAAGAGCTTCTTGAAGCCCTTTTAAACCCTGATTTTTCAAAGATTGAGTGGCCTTTATTTGAGAGTGATGTGGCAACTCGTGATAGCAATGGGAAAATTCTCAATGCGATTGCCAAAGCGATTCCTGGGTTTTTAGGAGGAAGTGCGGATTTAGGACCTTCCAATAAAAGTGAATTAACAGGCATGGGAGATTTTCCATTTGGACGTAATATCCATTTTGGTATTCGTGAACATGCTATGGGGGCGATTGTGAACTCGTTTGCTTTATATGGGCTTTTTATCCCTTATGGCGCAACCTTTTTTATCTTCAGTGATTATATGAAGCCTTCTGTTCGTCTCGCAGCGCTTATGAAACTGAAAAACTTTTACATCTGGACACACGATAGCATTGGTGTGGGTGAAGATGGTCCAACGCATCAGCCGATTGAACAACTCAGCCAATTTAGAGCACTTCCTAATTTTTATGTGTATCGTCCATGTGATGGTAGAGAAAATGTAAAAGCGTGGCAAAAAGCCCTTCGTATGCAAGCACCTGCTGCGTTTGTGTGCTCTCGTCAAAAACTTAAAGCGTTGAAAGATGAGAGAGTCTATGGGGATGTGGAAAATGGGGGTTATTTGCTCACGAAACGAGACCATGCACGTGTCACGTTGATGGCCAGTGGAAGTGAAGTCTATCTTGCGCTTCAAGTAGGTTGTCGTTTGGAAAAATTGGGGGTGGATGCCAACATTGTGAGTGTTCCTTGTTTTGATCTGTTTGTCGAGCAAAGCAAGGCGTATATTAGCACAGTGATTGATTCAAATACCAAAGTCATTGCCATTGAGGCCAGTGCGGGGAATGAGTGGTATCGTTATGCAGATGAAGTGATAGGTATGAAGCGTTTTGGTGCGAGTGCCCCTGCTGAGTTATTGTTTGAGAAGTTTGGTTTAACGCCTGAGCATGTGACTGAGAGTGTGTGTGGTTTTTTGAATATACCGTATGAAAATGCGGGTGTGAATTGTAAGCAGTAAACATGGAAAAAGTTATTATTTTTGATTTAGATGGCACACTTTTAGATACACTCGAAGATATTGCGATTAGTGCAAATTTTGCGCTGACACAATTAGGTTTTGAACCACAAGAGACTCAAAAGTATCGTTATTTTGTCGGAGAGGGCGTCTTTAAGCTTTTTGAGAATATTTTTGCCTCTCAACCTCAAAGTACAGAGACAATTCAAAAAGCGGTAACGTTGTTTGAATCACACTATGCGAAGCAGTTTAATCAAAATACGAAGTTGTATGAAGGGGTGAGCAAACTGCTGACCTTTCTTCAAACGCGCGGTTTTAAAATGGCCATTCTCTCCAATAAACCAGATAGTTTTACTAAAATGTGCGCGGTAAAATATTTACGTCAATGGCACTTTGAAAGGGTTTTTGGTATTCGAGAGGGTGTGCCACGAAAGCCTGATCCTAGCGCTGCTTTAGAGATTTGTGAATCTTTACATGTAAAGCCTGAAGTGTGTTATTATTTGGGTGACACGATGATTGATATGCAAACAGCCAATCGTGCTGGTATGATGGCTATTGGTGCGTTGTGGGGATTTAGAGATGAAGATGAGCTTTTAGCGCATGGGGCAAAACAGATTGCAAAAACACCCAGCGAGGTGATTAAACTCCTCGCTGAAGTGTGATGAATTAGGATTTAAACTTTCCTAATTCATTGTTAAGATTTTCTGTCATGGCATGAAGGTGCTCACTGGCTTGTGAGACGTTATCAATACTCGTGACATTCTCTTTTGAAATCACATTGATTTTCTCGATTTCTTCTACCATGCCTTTAATTTGTGTAGCTGTGTGAACAAAATTATTAACCGTTGCATGGGCATTTTCAATCGTTTTTTGAATCGTAGTATCGATGGCATTCATTCCATTTTGCAGTTCAATAGAGATGGACGCTAGTGTGTTGACTTCTGCTGCGTTATGCGAAATATCAGTATTTGCATCCATAATGGATTGAACTACCACATTAATGGTTGCATCAATTTCCACTAAACTTTTTTGCGTACGCTCTGCTAATTTTCTCACTTCATCAGCAACGACCGCAAAGCCCCTTCCATGTTCCCCCGCACGTGCCGCTTCAATCGCCGCATTCAGCGCCAAAAGATTCGTTTGATCCGCAATATCTCGGATGATATTTAAAATTTCTTTGACCTCATTTGCGTTGTGACTAACGGTGTTAAGGCGTTCCGCTAAACTTTGCTCTTTCACCGCTGTTTCTTGCATGGTGCGCTCTAAATGTTCGGCTTGGTTTTTGACTTGGTTAATGTCCTGCTGTGTTTGACGCAACGCTTCTTGTGATTGAGTGGCTTTGGTCACAGAGTTTTCAATAGCATGGGTAAGCGCAATACCACTCTCTTTTGTTTTGCTGACAATACGAGCTTCTGCGTCTACATTTCGTACGACTTCAGAAGCGGTACGGGAGAGTTCTTCAGAAATGGAAGCGTTTTCATTGCTGATCTCTTTTGATTTTTTGACAATTTCATGCAATTTTTCAATAAATCGATTGATGTTTCCAGAGACTTGACCAAATTCATCATGACTGCTTGCCTTTAGGCGTTGTCGTAAATCTCCTTCTGAGCTTGAAAGGTCTTTGACGACATTATTGAGTTGATCAAGGGGTTGAAGAAGCATCTTAATCAAGAAAATCATAATACCTACAGAAACCACCAGCATTAAAATTCCTATGAAAAAAAGTTCTTTGACTTGGGCATCTAAAAATGCATAAGCTCTCTCTTTTTCAAAGACAATTCCTGGTGTCCAATTTGTTTCTTCAGAGGCTTTATAGGCAAAAAGTTTATCACTGCCCAAATGGTACTCAATAATTCCCTCCGCATCCCCTTTAAGCTGTGAAGCTAAAACAGACTCTTTACCTAAACGTGCAGGATCTGGATGGGCAACAACAGTTTTTTTAGCATCCAAAAGCATGCCATAGCCACCGTTGAAGTTAATATCACTAACGGCTTTAACGATGTGTGTCAATTCAAAAGAGCTGGCAATCACACCAATAATTTTCCCATCTTTGACAATAGGCGCCATAACCGCAACCAAGTCAATAGGATCTGCTGTTCCTTTGTAAATATCTGTCATACCCGCTTTACCTGTTGTCTTACCCATAATATACCATGGACGTTTTCGTGGGTCAAAACCAGCTTTAGGTGTGGTATTGCTACCGTAAATCATAATGCCTGAGGATTCAATACCCACAAAGGTATCACGGCTTTCTGAGGCTTGGGTGGTCTCTTTTAGAATCGCTTTTATCTCAGCTTCGCTCATCGTCTCAATGTTGCTTAACATTCTTGCTGAGCTTGAAAGATTCTTTTTCTTACTGGCTACCCATAGATCAATATAATCTGTTAAAGACCGAGACGCCATTTTAAGTGTTGCCTCAACTTGTGTGATGCTGTTTTTCTTTGTATCGACATAACTGACAACGCCAAATGCCATAAGACTGATACAAATTAACAGAGAAATAATCAGCGTGACTTTTGTTTTGAAGTTCATCATCTCTTCCTTTTTATGATGGTTTATATGTTTTGTACTTTGACTTACATCTGCTTTAGTATAACAGAATCTTGAAGCAAAAAATGAGACTTTTAGAAGTTGTAACATTTATATGTTACAAATCAGTGATAAACTAAGTAAAAAGGGAAAAGAGTTAGCAAGCGAGGGTTCGCTTGCTAAGAGAAAGAGCGTTACATGTAAAGCTTTACGACTTAAACTTCCCTAATTCATTATTGAGGTTTTCAGTCATAACATGGAGATGCTCAGAGGCTTGTGAGACATTATCAATGCTTCCGACATTCTCTTTAGAGATGACATTGATTTTTTCTATCTCATCGACAATCTTTTTAATCTTAGATGCGGTATCAATAAAGTCATTAACGGTATGATGAGAATCATCAATGGTTTTATGAATAATGTTAGCTACACTGTTCATGCCATCTTGCAGTTCCACAGAGATAGAGGCTAAGGCATTGACCTCTTGTGCGTTAGCGGTAATATCCGTATTGGCATCCATAATGGATTGAACCACGACATTAATGGTCGCATCAATCTCCACTAAGCTTTTTTGGGTTCGCTCAGCGAGTTTTCGTACTTCATCTGCAACCACAGCAAAGCCACGTCCATGTTCTCCAGCCCTTGCTGCTTCAATGGCGGCATTAAGCGCTAACAAATTGGTTTGGTCTGCAATATCTCGAATGATATTTAAAACATCTTTGACCTCATTGGCATTATGACTCACGGTATTAAGGCGTTCGGCTAAATTTTGCTCTTTGGCTGCGGTGGCTTGCATGGTGTATTCTAGTTGTTCCACTTTGGTTTTAACATCACTGATATCTTTTTGGGTATCAGAGAGTGCTTTTTGAGAATCTTTGGCTTTAGAGACAGAGTTTTCTATACTTTTTACTAAAGAAATACCTTCTTCTTTCGTATGTTCAACAATACGAGATTCTGCATCCACATTGCGTACGACTTCTGAAGCAGTACGAGAAAGCTCTTCAGAGATAGAAGCGTTTTCATTACTGATAGTTTTTGATTTTTTGACAATCTCATGAAGTTTTTCAATAAACTTATTGATATTACGTGAGACTTGGGCAAATTCATCATTGGCTGTGGCACTTAAGCGTTGTCTTAAATCTCCCTCACTGCTGGAAAGCTCTTCTACCACACCATTAAGGTTATCGAGTGGTTTAAGTAGGGCTTTAATGAGCAGAATCATGATACCTATGGAGAGGATGAGCATGATGATGCCCACTAAGAGTTGTTCTTTGACTTGGGCGTTTAAGAAGGCGTAGGCAGTCGCTTTATCAAAGGTAATGCCTGGTTTCCAGCCACTCTCTTCGGAGACTTTAAAGGCGAAGATTTTGTTGCTGCCATTAAATGTATATTCAAGTAGCCCCTCTTTTTTGTTGGCAAACTCTTTATTTAATGCCTCTTTTATAGAAGACTCTTTGCCGAGTAATTCTTTATTAGGATGAGCTACAATCACATCTTTCGTATCCAGAAGCATTCCATAGCCACCATTAAAATTAATATCACCAATCACTTTAAAAAGCGAGGCTAACTCAATATCAATGGATACAACACCTACTAGCGCATTGTTACGATAAATGGGTGCCATAACGCTGACCAAATAAGCTTTAATAGAGGAGCCCATATAGGCATCCGTAATAGCAGGTTTACCGACACTTTTGGCTTGTATATACCAACCTCGAGCACGAGGATCGTATCCCTCAGCAGGTTTTTTGCCACTGTCATAAATCATTCTACCATCTTCGTATCCTACAAAGGATTGCACAGCTCCTAAAGATTTTGTTAACTCCTTCAATCGCTCTTTCAGTTCAACGTCATCCATGCTTGGATTTGCGGCAAGGCTTCGTGCGACACTTTCAACGGCACTCTTTTTTGATGAAATCCATAAATCAATATAATCAGTCAGTGAGCGTGATGCCATTTGCAGGCTTTGTTCTATTTGCACGACACTGTTCTTTTTGGTATCGATGTAACTAAAAAATCCAAAAATACTTAAACTAAGTGCCATAAGTACAGCTATGGTTAAGGTGATTTTTGTCTTAAAATGCATGGATGACTCCTTTAGAATGTTAGACTTCTTTCATAATTTATTGAAATTATTAATTTAATTTTAGAACTTCAAAAAGACTTAAAAAAGACTTTTAACTCTTTTTACATGTAAAGAAGTATAACCTAAAAAGATTGCGAATGAATGACAGACGTTTGAGCCTGTTTTTGAGGGCTTAATGCCTAAAGAAACAACAAGCATAGTTTTGTTACAATCACCTCTAAAACTACATTTCGAGGATCTGCATTATGTTACTTTTGACACCTGGCCCAACTCCCGTTCCTGAATCTGTTCGTGTGGCAATGAGCACACCCACTATCCATCATAGAACGCCTGAATTTGAGGCGATTTTTGGAAAAGCACGTGCGTATTTGAAAACTCTTTTTGATATGGAAGAGGTGGTGATGTTGGCTTCTAGCGGAACAGGAGCGATGGAAGCGTGTGTGCTTCATTTATGTCACAGCAAAGCCGTTGTGGTCAATTCGGGTAAATTTGGTGAGCGTTTTGGCAAGATTTGTGCGGCATACAACAAACCTTTTGTTGAAATTAAAAATGAGTGGGATACACCTGTTAGCGTGGATGCGATTGTTGAGTTGGTGAAAAATGATACGAGCATTGATGCGGTTTGTATGCAAGTGTGTGAGAGTGCGGGTGGTCTTCGACATCCTGTGGAAGCTGTTGCTAAAGCAGTTAAAGCGGTACGACCTACGATTATGGTGATTGCTGATGGTATTACAGCGGTCGGTGTGGAAAAAGTCGATACGACATACATTGATGCGCTCATTTCAGGAAGTCAAAAAGCCTTAATGCTTCCACCTGGTCTTGCTTTCATTGGTTTAAATGCAGAGGCATTAGCAATGATTGAAGCGGGAAATGGGGCAGGGTACTATTTTAATCTCAAAACAGAGCTCAAAAATCAACGTAAAAATACGACAGCATGGACAGCGGCTACGACATTGGTGATTGGTTTGGTTGCGATGTGCGAGTTGATTGATGCGAAGGGTGGCTTAGAAAAACTCTATGCAGATACTCACAAAAGGGCAATGGCAACCAACAAAGCCCTAGAATCGCTAGGTCTTCGTATCTATCCTAAAGTACCTGCTTACGCTATGAGTGCAGTTTTACATGAGGATGCGAGTAAGATTCGTAAACTTTTGAAAACCAAATATGGCGTGAATATGGCAGGAGGGCAAGACCATATTAAAGAGACGCTTTTTAGAATCAATCATATGGGGCTTGTAGAAGTGTATGAAACAGCGTGGACACTCAATGCGGTTGAGATGGCACTTTCAGAGCTGGGTATTCGTTCATTTGATGGAACGGCAAATCGCGTTTTTACGCAAGAATTTTACCGAGGCTAATGCATGATTTATGAGCACGAAATACCCACAGGAAGCAAACTTTATTTTGGCGAGAGTGCTAAATTAAAGCGGACATTGGAGAGGGTTGCAAGTGATTTGCTGTATGAAGCAGGATTTCAAGAGATTGTCACGCCATTTTTTTCCTATCATCAACATCAAAGCATTGATGAAAAGGAGTTGTTGCGTTTTTCTGATGAGCAAAACCACATTGTTTCATTACGTGCTGATAGTACCATGGATGCAGTGCGTTTGGTCACCAAACGAGTGGGAAGAAGTACGAAACATTCCAAATGGTTTTATATTCAGCCTGTATTTCGCTACCCCAGTCATGAAGTTCACCAAATCGGTGCGGAGCTGATTGGGGAAGAAAATTTGCGTTTGAGTTTGGCGACAACGTTTTCTCTTTTTGCAAAATTTGAGCTGAAACCACTTTTACATGTAAGCAATATTCAGATTCCAAAAATCATTGCGCAGATGTTAGCACTTGATTTGAGTGTCTTTGAAAAAGGGCAATTACAAAAATTGTTGGCGTTTAATATTCCATGGCTGACAAAATTAACGTGTTTACAAAGCCTTGAAGAGTTAGAAGCAGTGATAGATGAAGTGCCTCTGGAGCTTAAAGGAGAGCTAGAAAAGCTTAAAACACTTTCTGCAGAAATTTCGTATGATAATTTTGTATTTTCTCCACTGTATTATGTGAAGATGCGTTATTACAATGCGTTGTTCTTTCGGTTTATTGATAAAAATTTTACCGTAGGCGTGGGTGGAAGTTATGATTGTGAGGGAATCGCTTCAAGCGGTTTTGGGCTTTATACTGATAATTTAATTGAAATATTAATGAAAAGAGATGGGCAATAAATGAAAGCAGATATGATCGTAGGCATCCAGTGGGGCGATGAGGGTAAAGGAAAAATTGTTGATTTGATGGCGCAAGAGTACGATGTGGTGTGTCGTTACCAAGGCGGTCATAATGCGGGGCATACCATTTGGGTAGATGGGGTTCGTTATGCTTTACATTTAATTCCCTCAGGCATTCTCAATCCTAAAGCGATTAATGTGATTGGCAATGGTGTGGTGGTCTCTCCTGAGGCACTCATTAAAGAGATGGAACAATTTGAAAACTTAGCAGGGCGTTTGTTTGTCAGTGATAAAGCACATATGATTTTAAATCATCACATTTTAATTGACCAAGCCAAAGAAAAACTGCGTGGTGAAAAAGCGATTGGAACAACAGGTCGGGGCATTGGACCTAGCTATGGCAGTAAGATTGAGCGCAGTGGTCATCGTTTAGGAGAGCTTAGAGATACGACAAAATTGGCAACAGCTTTGGTAGAATTTTATGAAGAAAACAGAGCTCTTTTTGGTGCGTTAGGCATTGTGACTCCAGATTTTAAAACCCTTAAAGAAGAACTTGATGGTTATGCAAGTGTGCTTTTACCTTTTCTAAGTGACACCACACACATGGTCTGGGGTTTACTGGATGCACAGAAAAAAGTGCTTTTAGAGGGTGCTCAAGGCACGATGTTAGACATTGATCATGGAACGTATCCTTTTGTCACCAGTTCCAATACGATTAGTGCGGGTGCGTGTGTGGGATTGGGATTGAATCCTAAAGATATTGGTAAAGTTACGGGGATTGTTAAAGCGTACTGTACTCGTGTGGGCAATGGACCTTTCCCGACAGAAGATTTTGGGAACGATGGGGATAATCTTCGTGAAAAAGGCAAAGAGTTTGGTACTTCTACAGGAAGACCTCGCCGTTGTGGATGGTTTGATGCGGTAGCGTGTCGTTATGCCAGTCGTATCAATGGGTGTGATGATTTAGCGATTATGAAACTTGATGTTTTGGATGGATTTGAAACGATTAAAGTATGTGTTGCCTATGAAATAAATGGCGGGCGTGTGGAAACCTTACCTGAAGATTTGGAAAATATTGTTCCCATTTATGAAGAGTTACCAGGGTGGGGAAGTGTCGTAGGGTGTCGTAAGTTTGAAGAACTTCCTGAAACTGCGAAAGCTTATATTCGACGTATTGAGGTTCTAACAGGAACGAAAGTAGGACTGATTTCAACGAGTCCAGATAGGAACGATACGATTATTTTATAATCTTTACATGTAAAGGTATTTTGATGAAAAGTCAGTTCTCGAAAATCGCAAAGATTCGCAAACAAAAACGTGATACGATTGAGCGAGAGCTGATAAAACATCAACATAAAGAACGACTTATTCGCCATAAAATTAGCTCACTCTACGATGAAATTACACAGACTCAACTCCCGAAAGAAGGATTGGTATCGGCTTTTTTGATGGTGAGT
The DNA here is from genome assembly GCF_000024885.1 of Sulfurospirillum deleyianum DSM 6946. Lineage (NCBI taxonomy): Bacteria > Pseudomonadati > Campylobacterota > Epsilonproteobacteria > Campylobacterales > Sulfurospirillaceae > Sulfurospirillum > Sulfurospirillum deleyianum. Next base: position 1,957,276 of record NC_013512.1, on the reverse strand, counting down.
GAACAAAAAAGTATTTTAAATCGTGAAAAAAAGAGGCATGAAGAAGAACTGATAGCCCTTTTACAGGTCATCAAAAAGCTCCAAGTAGAGTATCAAAAAGCTCATGTTGAATATGAAAAAATTAAATATTTAGAAGAGCAAGAACTTCAAGTGATGATGGCAAAAATCAAGAGAGAAGAACAGCTCTATTTAGATGAGATATCCACGATGTTATTTGCAGGTGAAATGAGCCAAAAAGGAAGGGTATGAGAGCATTTTGGATACTTCTAGTAGCGACATTTTTATGGGCTGAAGCCATTGATTGTACGAAGGTTTTTGAAGAGCGTAAAAGTGAGCTTTTAAAAGAGATTGAGAAGATTGATGAAGCCAGACAATCTTTTGAAGCCCTTCAAGCAGCGACCAATGTTCTTTTTGAAAAACAAAAAAGTGTTTTGAAGGAAAAAGAGAGCGCTTTAGCGAAAACCAAAGAGGAAATCGAGGTAAAAGAGAAACGTATCGCTTCAATGCTTGCAGAAAATAAAAAGCTTTTGGAGCAAATTGAAGCGAAGAAAAACGATAAACTTGATGAAACCTATATCAAAATGAAAGATGCTGCAGCTGCAGCGATTATTGAAAAACTTCCTGTGCATGAAGGTGCTGCTATTTTGTTTACTTTACCGCCTAAAAAAGTCTCACAGATTATGGCAAAAATGGATCCGCAAATTGCTTCGGAGATTACACAAAGCCTCAAAAAAGGTCCTCCTTTTGTAGAAAACAATCAAACAAAAGAGTGACAAAATCCCTTCAAACTTTCTCTAAACAGATATTTACCTTAGCTTCGATACAATATGTCAAAATTCAGAAGTAAGGTTTATGGATGAAAATCAGATTGCCTCATGCCCCTTATATAGCCAATAAAATAGCGATCGATATTTTAAATTGCGGATTTGTTACCATGTTCAAGGGCTTGGAGCCTGTTGTCAAAGTTGCAGAAGATTTGATTGTCGAAGATATAAAAAAAGAGACAGCATTGGAAGAACGTGTTATCGAAATTTTGGATCAAAATGAAGATGAGATGGAATTTCAGCGGGTTGACCGAAGAAATATGTTTTGGTTGATTAAGAAAAAACTCGCGCGTGAGTTTGGTGTTATTTTATCGTATGAAGATAGATACAATGAAGTGGCACATAAAATTTTAGAAACATGTTGGAAGCAGGGATTAATTGAATACAATGTTTCTGAAAATCGTATTAAGAATGTCGTATATATGGCTATTGAAGCTTATGTGGAACATTTTCAAGAGATTGAAAATGAAGTAGCAGATAAAATAGCGAATTATAAGCGCAAACTTGTCCCTGGTTCTGAAGAGTATGATTTGATTTTTGAGAAATTGTATGAAGAAGAGTTGAGAAGAAGAGGAATGTTGTCATGATGTTAAAACCTGTATGGATTTACCTTGAAAATGGGGTGTTTTTAGAAGCGAAAAGTTTTGGCTTTGAGGGCTCAAGAACGGGTGAAATTGTTTTTAATACCTCAATGAGCGGGTATCAAGAGATTATGAGTGATCCAAGTTACGCAGGACAATTTGTCGTTTTCACCATGCCTGAAATTGGTATTGTTGGGTGTAATGATGACGATATGGAAAGCCAAAGCATTCATGCCAGTGGTATGTTTGTCAGAAGTTTGAATGAGATACCTTCGAATTTTAGAGCGAGAGAAAACTTACCTTCACTTTTGAAAAAACATGACAGTATGGGTATTTGTGAGATTGATACACGCTACCTTACCAAGATGATTCGAGATGGTGGTCCTCAAATGATGATTGCCTCAACCGAAGTGAGTGATAAAGAGACGCTTAAAACAATGCTCAAAAACAGTCCTCGTATTGAAGAGGTCAATTATATTGAGCAGGTTGGAACTAAAAAATCTTATTTACATGTAAAGGGTGTTTGGAATGCTGAAACACAGTCTTACAATGCTGCTCACAATAATTTAGGCAAAAAAATTGTTGCGGTTGATTTTGGTATTAAGCGCAATATTTTAAATGAGTTATGTGCAACAGGACTTGAGGTTGAAGTGATTCCTCATGATTTTAGTGCCGATGAGATTATTGAGCGTTATAAAAGAGGAGAGATTCACGGACTCTTTTTATCCAACGGGCCGGGAGATCCTCTTATTCTTAAAAAAGAGGTTGCGCAAATTAGCAAATTAATTGAAGCAAAAGTACCTATGTTTGGTATTTGTTTAGGACACCAACTGCTTTCTATTGCGCATGGTCATCCAACTTACAAATTGAAATTTGGTCAACACGGTGGTAACCATCCTGTTAAAAACACGAAAACAAATATTGTTGAGATTACCGCACAAAATCACAATTACAATGTTCCAGAATCCGTCTGTTCCATTGCAAAGGTAACGCATATTAACCTTTTTGACAATACCATTGAGGGGTTGGAGTATAACGATGCACCTATTTTTTCAGTGCAACATCATCCAGAAGCCAGTCCTGGTCCTCATGAAAGTAAATACATTTTTCAAGAGTTTGCTAACAGACTTTAATCTTCTTAGGGGAGCAGTGTCATAAACGCAATTGATATTTCAGCAATTCTTAGTGTTGCTTTTTTAGGAAGTTTAGGGCACTGCATTGGTATGTGTGGGGGATTTGTAATGGCGTACACAAGCGCTAAAATTGATCCCTCTTCTGCTGCTTTACATCAGTTTTTTGCCCATTTGATTTATAATTTTGGACGTATGAGTGCCTATGTTGTTTTAGGTCTTCTTTTTGGTGCCTTAGGCTCACTTTTTACATTTTCAGCTTATGTAAGTGGATATTTCTACTTTGTAGCGGGTATCATCATGGTGTTAATGGGACTTTCCATGATGGGAAAAATAAAATTTTTAACGTCGCTAGAGTCCAATCTCGCTTTTCATCCCTTTGTAAAAAAACTCTTTTCTTACTTAATTCATACGAAAAAAATGGTCAGTTTTTATGGACTGGGTGTTTTAAATGGTTTTTTACCCTGTGGTTTGGTGTACTTCTTTTTAGCGAAAGCGGCTACATCAGGCTCTGCGTTTTATGGGGCTTTGACAATGGCACTCTTTGGGTTAGCCACCATGCCTGTGATGTTAGGACTGGGATATGTGGTTGGATTTTTAAAAGGAAACGTCTTTCGAGATTGGATGATTAAAATTGCTTCTTTGATTATTGTCCTTTATGGTATTTATATGTCCTATCTTGGCTACAGTGCGGTTGTGGGATAGGATGAAGCTAGAGCAGTATCAGCATGCTATTGAAAGCAGTAATATCATCTCAAAGACGGATGTCTATGGCATTATTACGTTTGTTAACGATGAATTTTGTAAAATTTCGGGCTATACGAAAGAAGAATTAATAGGTCAAAATCACAATATTGTCAGACATCCTGATGTTCCAGCCTCGACTTTTAAGCAAATGTGGCAAACGATTCTTCAAAAAAAAACCTATAAATCAACCGTTAAAAATCGTGCTAAAGATGGTTCGACATTTTATGTTAATACCACAGTATTTCCCATTTTAAATGAAGAAGATGAGATTGAAGAATTTATAGCAATTCGTTATGATGTCACAGAGAGTGTGCGATTAAGTGAGGCACTTATCGCTAAAGATGAAGAATTAGAAGATTTAAACGCAACGTTAGAAAAGCGTGTTCAAGAGCAGACAAAAGCCTTGATGGAGTTAAACCAAACCCTAGAAGAGCGTGTCAAAGAAGAGGTTGAAAAAAATCGAGAGAAAGATCGTTTTTTGTTTCAGCAATCCCGTTTAGCTTCCATGGGAGAGATGATTGCTAATATTGCGCACCAATGGAGACAGCCTCTTTCAGAACTGACCATTACGCTTTATCAGATGAAAAAAGTTTATACCAAACAAGGCAATGATAAAGATGAAGCGTTTGAAGAGAGTTATATTCACGCTAAACGTATTATCTCAAAAATGTCTGAAACGATTGAGGATTTTCGTAATTTTTTTAGTCCTGAACGTCAAAGTGATTTTTTTATGCTTAGCAGTGTTGCCCAAGAAGCGATTGATATTATGCGAGGGACACTGGAAAAAAATAAAATTTATATTAAACTTGATGTAAAAAAAGATGTCAAAATCAAGGGATTCTTCAATGAATTTTCGCAAGTTTTGATTAATATAATGAATAATGCCATTGATGCATTTAATGGAATTAATCTTAAAAAAAGATTAATTTATATTGAAATTGACACAACAACGCAAGGAGATGCTATAATGCGTTTATGTGACAATGCTGGTGGTATTGAAGAGGGGATTTTAGACAAAATTTTTGAACCTTATTTTACGACCAAACACGCAAGTTCGGGCACAGGGCTTGGGCTTTATATGAGTAAAATGATTGTCAATAATAGCATGAAAGGCTCCATCGTTGCCCATAATGAAAATAAGGGTGCGTGTTTTACACTAACGATACCTGCCGCAAAAGAGTAAAAGGGAAAGAGATGAGTGGATTATCGAAATTAACAGTTTTATGTGTCGAAGATGAGGAGTATCTACGAGAGGCACTGCAAAAAGCGCTTAGCGATGAGTTTGCTAAATTTATTTTGGCACGCGATGGTGAAGATGGGCTGAAAAAATTTAAAAAATATAAGCCAGATATTGTCATCACAGACATTATGATGCCCATTATGGATGGTTTGAGTATGGCAAAAGAGATTAAGCAGTTCTCAAAACAAACTCCCATTGTTATTTTAAGTGCGTTTAGTGAAAGAGAAAAACTTTTAGAAGCGATTGATGTAGGCATTGATAAGTATTTGATTAAGCCGATTGACCCTGATGAACTCTTGTCGACCTTACGACATATTTCACGAGAACTTTTTGAAGAGAGTGATAGTGTCGATTTGGGTTTTAACTATCAATTTGACAAAAGTAGGCGGGTTCTTGTTAAAGAGGGAAAAACGATTTTTTTAACCAAAAAAGAGTTGCTTTTTATCTCCATTTTAGTCAAAAATCTCGGAGTGTTTGTGTTGCATGATGAGATTAAAAAATACGTTTGGACAAACAAAAAAGTAACAGATTCAGCAATTCGCACCTTTATTAAGCGTGTTCGTGAAAAAACGGACAAAGACTTTATCAAAAACATTCCAGGACTTGGCTACAAAATAAATATGCAAGAACGATAATTTCATTGTTCTTGCTTTCTTCTTAGTTAAACATTTTTTCCATATTTTTCATTTAACACAAATTTAATCTTATTAAGCTTTATTGCAGATTCTCTTCACTATAATTTCTCCATTATGTGATATTTTTGTGACATAAAAAGACAAACAGGAGGAATTGATGCAGGCTAATCATGCATTGAACTATGATTATTCCGTAGCGAAATGTTTTACCTACGCAACGATTCTATTTGGAATCATTGGTATGGTAATAGGTGTTGTTATTGCCTATCAGATGGCGTTTCCAGATTTGAATTATTTAGCGGGTGAATATGGCACGTTTGGTCGTTTAAGACCACTTCACACGTCAGGGGTTATTTTTGGCTTTTTGTTGAGTGGAATTTTTGCTACTTGGTACTACGTTGGGCAACGTGTGCTTAAAGTTTCTATGGCAGAATCTCCATTTTTGATGATTGTCGGACGACTTCATTTTTGGATTTATATGATCACAATTCTTGTGGCAGTTGTGACTTTGTTTATGGGTATTGGTACGTCTAAAGAGTACGCAGAGCTAGAATGGCCACTCGATATCGCTGTGGTTGTGGTATGGGTTATGTGGGGTATTAGTATTTTTGGTTTGATTGGTATCAGACGTGAAAAAACACTTTATATCTCTATGTGGTACTACATCGCAACCTTTTTAGGTGTGGCAATGCTCTATCTTTTCAATAACATGGAAGTTCCAACTTATTTTGTTGCGGGTATGGGTAAATGGTATCACTCTGTTTCCATGTATGCAGGAACCAATGATGCGATGGTTCAATGGTGGTATGGACATAACGCTGTGGCGTTTGTTTTCACCGTGCCTATTATTGCGATGATTTATTACTTCTTGCCAAAAGAATCAGGTCAGCCAGTTTTTTCTTATAAATTATCTCTTCTTTCATTTTGGGGTTTGATGTTTGTTTACCTTTGGGCAGGTGGACACCATTTACTCTACTCAACGGTGCCTGATTGGGTTCAAACAATGGGTTCTATTTTCTCTATTATTTTGATTCTTCCATCATGGGGTAGTGCGATTAATATGCTTTTAACCATGAAAGGACAATGGGGTCAACTCAAAGAGAATCCTTTGATTAAATTTATGATTTTTGCTTCAACCTTTTACATGTTAAGTACACTTGAAGGTCCAATTCAAGCGATTAAATCGGTTAATGCGTTAGCACACTTTACGGATTGGATTCCAGGTCACGTTCATGATGGTACGTTGGGCTGGGTTGGCTTTATGACCATGGCAGCCTTGTATCATATGGCGCCACGTATGTATAAGCGTGAACTTTACAGTAAAAAATTGATGGAATCTCAATTTTGGATTCAAACCACAGGTATCGTGATGTACTTCTCTAGCATGTGGATTGCAGGTATTACACAGGGTATGATGTGGAGAGCAACGGATCAATACGGAAATCTTGCATACTCTTTCATTGATACCGTAACCGTACTCATTCCTTACTATGCGCTTCGTGCGACAGGTGGATTGTTGTATTTAATTGGTTTCTTTATGTTTGCGTATAATTTATATAAAACCATGACTGTAAGTAAAGCGATTGAGCGAGAACCTCAAAATGCTTCACCTATGGCAGCGTAAGGGGAGGGTAGAATTATGTTTCATTGGTTAGAAAAAAACCCATTCTTTTTTGCGGTAGGTGTCTTTTTGGTGATTGCTTATGCGGGTGTTGTGACGATTCTTCCAGACTTTATGGAGAGTGCTCGTCCTGTAACAGGTACAAAACCTTATACGGTTTTGGAACTTGCGGGACGTCAAATCTATATTAAAGATAGCTGTAATGCTTGCCATTCACAGTTGGTTCGTCCTTTTAAATCTGAAACAGACCGTTATGGTATGTACTCTTTAAGCGGTGAATATGCGTATGATCGACCATTCCTTTGGGGAAGTAAACGTACGGGTCCTGACTTGATGCGGGTTGGAAATTATCGAACAACCGATTGGCACGAGTACCATATGTTAGCACCTCAAAGTGTTGTTCCTGGCTCTATCATGCCAGCGTATAAGCATATGTTTAAAAATAATACGGATATTGAGACAGCGTATGCTGAAGCATTAACCGTTAAAAAAGTCTTTAATGTTCCTTATGATCAGCCAGATATGCCTAAACTTGGAACCTATGATGAAGCAAAAAAAGCACTCATGGAAGAGGCAGCTTTGATTGTGGCAGATATGAAAGATTCTGAGGTTAAAGAGGCTTTCAAACGAGGCGAGATTAAAGAGATTGTGGCAATGATTGCCTATCTTAACAGCTTAAAATAAGGTGCATACGGTGAATATGGAAACAATTAGAGAGCTTCAAGCGTATGGTTATATCTTTTTTACGATTTTTTTAGCCGTCATTTTGTACAGCTATTTGTATCATTTGTATAAGGCTGAAAAAAAAGGTACAAGAAACTATGAGCAGTATTCTAATATTGCTCTGCATGATAATCTTGACGATGCTCCAGTTGAATCCCGTACACCGTCGAATAAAGAGAAAGAATAAAGAGGAGCAATAGATGAATTGGCTGAATGACAATGTAAACGTATTGGCATTGCTTGGTGCCGCAGCAATTTTAATTCTCACCATCGGTGTGTCTTGGAAGTACATTCAACAGATGAAAACCGACAAAAGCAGTGGAGAGTTAACAAAAGAGAATTGGGATGGAATTGGTGAGTATAAAAATCCTCTCCCTATTGGATGGTCGCTCTCTTTTTTAGGTACTATGATTTGGGCATTATGGTACTTTTTCGTAGGGTATCCTCTCAATTCATATTCACAAATTGGTGAGTATAATGATGAGGTTAAAGGTCATACGACACAGTTTGAGAGTAAATTCTCCAATCCTGATAAAGCAACACTGATGGCAATGGGTGAGGGCATCTTTCTTGTTCAATGTGCTCCTTGTCATGGTGTTACGGGTGATGGTATTAATGGAAAAGCGGCAAATCTTGAGCAATGGGGCAATGAAGCAGCTGTTGTTCACGCCATTGTGAATGGTGCAAAAGGCTCAGAGTATCCTTTGGGTGAAATGCCAGCAGGATTGTTGGATGAGCAAAGTGCAAAAGCAGTGGCGGCATTTATGATGCAAGAAATTTCGAGCGTCAAAAAAACGAAGAATCCAGCCCTTGTTGAAGAGGGTCGTGCACTTTGGGCAACATGCTCGGCGTGTCATGGTGAAGATGGAAAAGGTATGGCAGGAAGCGCTCCTGATTTAAGTACCTATGGCAGTGCGCAATTTGTAGTGAATGTTTTAGGAACAGGCAAAAAAGGCGCTATTGGAAATATGCCTAAATTTAACGATGGTCGCTTAAGCAATGTTCAAAAAACAGCCGTTGGCACCTATGTTAGCTCATTAGCAAAATAAGGATAAAAGATGGAAAATACCAATCGAAACATTTTTGGTCTCAATGGCATCACAGGGATGTTGATTGCAACTGTTTTACTATTGTCTATTTTAGCTGGGTTGACGATATGGGGCATTAGTGCGCAACAAGTTGTTGCGGATAAACCGTATAAATTGACAGATCCTCAAGCGATTAAAATGCGAGATACACAAAATGCGACGCAAAAAGTGATTGAGACGTCAGGAGGGAGTAAATGATGGCAGACAATATGGATAAAATCATTACAGCAGGGCTTATTATTTTAGCGATTGTAACAGCGTGGGCGGTACTTACTCCCAATCATCTGTTCATTGGTTAAGGAAAATGGCTTTACATGTAAAGGTAAAAAGGGCGTTTTTTAGCGCTCTTTTTGCCTTTGTACCGCTTTTTGCCATGGAGTCTCATTTTGTTCAATCGGATGCGATTTTAGAAGAGAGAACAGCGCAAAAGATAGATGAAATGGGAAAAGAGCTCTTTGAAAAAAGCGGTATTAAAGTGATTTTGGTTGCCAAAGAGAGAGGTGGTGAGTCCATCGTCAATTTTGGTGAAACATTTGCGAAAACACAAGAGACACCTTTTGTGCTTTTAACGCTTTTTTTGGAAGAGAAAAAAGTGGATATTTATCACTCTAAAGGGCTTGAATCGCTTTTTGATAAAGAGGCTATTTTATCTCCTTTGCCGTGGCGTGGGACGATTATTCCGCTTTTAACCACGAAGAAAAATGAGGTGGGTGTGAGTGCGGCTTTGCTCAATGGTTATGCAGATATTGTTGATCAAATCGCAGCGTCTAAGAAAATTGTTTTAGCAAGTTCTATTGGAAGTGCCAATAAAACAACCTTAAGTTTTATCAAACTTGGGATTTATGGGTTTGTTGGGATTTTGGTTTTGATGATGTTCTATCGAAGGATGAAAAAACGTGTCTAAAGTAAAAACAGAGCGAAATTATTACCCACATGCGGTAGTAGGGATGATTATTGGGTGTGTGATAGCGTGTGGTTATACCATTAAGATTGCTTTGGATAATCCTGTTGAAATGGATACGTACTACATGGAAAAATACCAAAATGTCGATGAAAACATTAACGAAATCTTAGAGCTTCAAGAAAAATTCAATGCCAATTTTACACTGGCATACTCTTCTGAGAAGTTTCACAAAGGTCAAAATGAGATCACCCTTCGCTTAACGACGAAACGTGGCGAAGTCGTTGAAAATGCGGATATCACCTTGATGCTTTCACGTCCTGAAACCAATAAAGAGAATCAAACCTTACGCCCCTCTCGTGTGGAGAAAGGTCTTTATACCTTTGGTCCTTTTACGATTGAAAAAGAGGGAAGATGGCAGCTTTTAAGTAAAATTCAGGTGGGTGAATTTAAGGGTTATCATAAAGATGAGGCGTATGCGGTGAAATAAAATCATTTCACCCTGACATAAAAATCTCTCTCACATTTTTCCTTTGTTATAATCTCTCTACTTCACATCAAAGAGCAGAGACTATGATACATGTTTTTCCTACGAGCCGTGCAATACGCTCTTTTTACGATACATTTGTTGAAACCAATACCCTTTTACCCAAAGCGATCAGTATCGCTGAGTTTGAACAAAAAGCGCTTCTTATCCCCCATCGTTCCTTGGTCGATGAGGACATGCGTGTTTTGTTAATGCAAGAGGCCTCACGCTTTACCCGTTTTGAGTTGTTGCATATTGATCGTGATTTTTTTACATTTTTAAAAAACTCCTCCTATCTTTTTCGTTTCTTTGAAGAACTTGCGCATGAAAAAGTCTCTATGGATGCTTTGGTCATAGCTGATACTTATGCGCATTACGCAGAGCATTTGGATGTTTTGCAAACCCTTTTAAAACACTACAAAGCCCTTTTAAATCAACAGGCTCTTTATGATCGCATAACGCTCCTAGAACTTTATACAATCAATGAAGCGTATGTTCGTTCCTTAGGTGCGGTGTGTATTCATCTCGAAGGTTTTTTGAGCCATTTTGAATGGGAGTTACTTGAAAAAATAGCAGCGATAATCCCTTTACATGTAAAAGTTTGTCTTAATGCATACAATCAAAAAATCAAAGCACATTTGCAAACACGTGGGATTGTGACACAAGAGAATCATACGTATGAGATTGATTTTTCACGCAAAGAGATTTTACATGTAAGGGTAAATGAGCCCTTGTCTTTAGGGGGTTCATGTTATGGATTTCGTTCACGTATCTCACAAGTAGCGTATGTTTACAGTACGATTGCGCAGTTTGTCGAGGAGGGCATTGCTCCGCATGAAATTGTTATTGTCTTACCTGATGAGGGATTTGCCCAACATTTATCTTGCTTTGATCGCTGGAACAATTTGAACTTTGCGATGGGTATAAGTGTTAAGCAGAGCGCTTTTTTTCAAACACTCAGTGCGCTGGAAAAAGCGATGCGTCAAGGAGAAATTGAAGATACTTTACGTGTCAAACGCTTAAAGATAGACGAAGAGAAACTCGTTACATGTAAAACAGTATGGCATCAAAAACTTGCTCCTCAAAGTGCGATGGATTTTATTAGAAGTTTATTGAGTGAAAAAGAGGCGCAAAAAGGCGTTTTTAAAGAGGCACTTTTTGCATTTGAACACTTTTTAAACCATGCGCCCTCTTTACGTTTTGAACAGGTCATAAAGCTTTTACTCAATCGCTTGAGTGTTTTAAGCGAAGATGATGTAAGAGGCGGGAAAATAACCGTTATGGGTGTTTTAGAAACCAGAGGGGTGGCATATAAAGGGGTGATTGTTGTTGATTTTAACGATGAGTTTGTCCCCAAACGCTCTTCAAAAGACCTTTTTCTCTCTTCTGATGTACGTGCCCATGCAGGACTTCCAACGAAAAGAGACCGTGAGAATTTACAGCGTTATTTTTACCATCAACTCTTTTCTCGTGCTACAAAAGTTGCCATTGCGTATGTTAAAAATGAGACGGCTATGCCTTCTCGTTTTTTGGATGAGATGGGATTTGATACACAACGTATGGCAGATGAGGGAAATTTTGCTCCTCTTTTATGGAAGATAAACGCTCCACGAACTCTTTATACACAAGCGTTTATTGATGCGCCCTATGATTTAAAGGCTGCTCCATTATCGGCTACTAAGTTGAAAACCCTGCTTTCATGTCAACGCCAATTTTATTTTCGTTACATCGCTAAATTCAAAGAGGCAAAGATGCCTAGTAACACAATAGATGAGCAAAGCCTTGGAATTGTCTTACATAAGGTTTTAGAAGAGGCGATTTTGACGCAAAATCTTTTAGAGGAGAAGCACCTCTTTGCTAAGATAGAAGAGCTTCTAAAAAAAGAGTCGCATAATGATGTTTGGGGTTATTTTGCGGATGTGTGGTTGGAAAAATTGCGTCCGTTTATTTGCAATGAAGTGAAGCGTTTTGAAGATGGCTTTTTGGTCTATAAAAAAGAGTTTTCGCATAGCGTGTTGTATCAAGGATTTGTCTTAGAAGGACAGATTGACCGTATTGATAGGAAAGAAGATAGGCTCTATGTAATTGATTATAAAAGCGGTAAAGTACCAACCACTACGGAAAAGAACCTTGAAAATACGGTTGATTTTCAACTGCTGTTTTATAGCTTGATTGCAGGTGCTTTAGGAGAGGTGCATGGGGCGTATTATTATGATTTAAAAGAGGGTGTTTTGATTGAGGAGCCGTTTTTAGAAGAAAAAAAAGTGCTTTTAGAGGAGAAACTTCGCCTTTTTGCAAAGCCAATGAACGGTTATGCTTTGTGTGATGATATTAAGCATTGTAGGATTTGCCCCTATGTGATGTTGTGTGGAAGAGAGGAGAGTCTATGAATTTTTCACCTTATTTAGCCCTAGAGGCAAGTGCGGGAAGTGGAAAAACTTTTGCGCTGAGTGTGCGTTATCTCTCTTTACTGTTTATGGGAGCCAATGCTCAGAAAATTGTGGCATTGACCTTTACCAACAAATCCGCACACGAGATGAAAACACGTATTTTTGAGACCCTCAAAGATTTGGAAAACAAAGAAGAGCTACACGCTATTGCGGAACAGACAGGAAAAAGCGAAGAGGTTCTGTTGCGTGAAAAAGAGCATGTGTTGCGCCATTTGCTTCAAGCGGATATTAAAATTTCCACACTAGACGCTTTTTTTGCCCTAATTTTACGCCATTTTGCGCTTAATGTAGGGTTGCAACCTGATTTTAGTATTGGAGAGGAAACTTTAGATGAAAAGTTGATAGAACAGTTTATTGCACTGTGCAAATCCAAAAATCTTTATCGTTCTTTAATCGCCTTTACACTTCAAGAAGATAAAAAATTAGGAGATGTTTTTTCTCTGTTGCACTTTTTGTACCAAAAAAAATCTGAACTCAGGCTCGATGCCTTTCCTGAGGCTTCTTACCCTTCTTTACAGCCGTGTTTAGAGATTTTGGAGCGTATAAGGGTTTATTTTGAAGCGTGCGGACTCTCTACAAGAGGTTTGGCAACGTTTCAAGCACAGAGTTTAGGGGAACTTTTAGCGAAGAAATATTTGGAGCGAGAGGATTTTGGATATTGGGATTATAAAAAGTATGCCAATGAAACCGTCAATGCGCTTTTGCATGAGCTCAAAGAGGCGTTACGCATACATTGTGATGCGAAAGAGGCGTACTTTTTAGGGGAACTTGGAAAGCTTTTTGGGGTCTACGATGAAAGCCTTAGGCGTCTGATGAGGGCAAATGGAGAATTAGGATTTGATGATGTCACCAATTTGCTTTATACGCTTTTAAGAGAGGAAATTCATAAGGATTTTCTCTATTTTCGTTTGGATGGGACGGTGGAGCATCTTCTCATTGATGAGTTTCAAGATACGAGCGTAGTGCAGTATGAAATATTGCTTCCCTTAATTGAGGAGATTCGCGCAGGACGTGGGGTTAAGGATTTTAAAACACTCTTTTTTGTGGGGGATGTGAAGCAGTCTATTTATCGCTTTCGTGGTGGAGCAAAGGAGTTGTTTGGGTACGCTAAAGAGAGCCTTCATTTAGCGGTGGACTCTTTGGACACCAATTATCGCAGTAGTCCTGAAGTCGTAGCGTTTGTCAATGAAATTTTTACGGGGAAAATGAAAGGTTATGAGACGCAAAAGGCAGCGAAAAAAGAGGGAGAGGGGTACATTTGCGTACGCATAGATGAGTGTGTTGAGTCTTTGGTTTTAGAGGAGATTGGGCGTGTGCTAGAAAAAGGCATTAAGCCAAAAGATATTGCACTTTTAGTGCATACAAACAAAGATGCTAAAGTTTTCAAAGCGTTGATACAAGAGCATTTTCCCTCTTTACATGTTCGATTGGAAGCCACGTTAAAATTGACGGAAGTTCGTTCGATTAAGGCGATGATTTCGTTGTTAAAATATCTCTATTTTGGAGATGAAATTTATAAAGCATCCTTTTGCACTTTATCTGGGATGTCATGGGGTACACCGCTTTCTATGGTCTCATGTACGATGCATCAGCCTCCTTTGGTAGTGGTTCAAATGCTGATTGAGCACTATGGGTTGTACGATGGAAGTCAAGACTGGTTGCGCTTTTTAGAGGTTGCGAGTCGTTATGAGGAGATAGAGAGTTTTCTCTTTGCGCTAGAGCGCTTAAGCGACGAGGCGAAGAGTGAAGACAGTGAAGGGTTGCGGGTTTTAACGGTGCATAAATCAAAAGGTTTGGAGTTTGAACATGTGATTTTGTGCGATAAATTGGGACGAGATACCACTCAAAGCGACACTCTTTTGTTTTCTTACGATGCGGTGAATTTACAAGAAGTTCACCTGACGATGCGAGGCAGAGAGTCTGTGGATAGCGGGTATGAAAAGGCGAAAGAGCGTGAGCAGAGTTTAAATTTTGAAGACAGGCTCAATGCGCTTTATGTTGCTTTTACTCGGGCAAAACGCTCTTTATGTGTGTGTGCAAAATCAGACAATAGTGTTTTTGAGTCTTTAAACCTTACCCCTTTGGAGCGAGGTATTCTAAGCCAGACAGAGGCTAGTGTGGCTCCTTCGTTGAAGCCACTGCCTCTGTTTTTTCCTAAAGCGTATGGGACACAAAACATCAGTGCAGTCGAAGATGAGCTCAACGAGAGTGTAGAGGTTGGTTCTATGACGTTTGGCATCGCACAGCACTATTTGCTTGAAATGTGGGATGGTTTTGAAAAAGAGAGTTTAGAGAGGGCGTATTTGGCGTTGCGTAACCGTTTTGCTTCTGTGCTTGATGAAGGGGCGTTACAACGTCTTTATCAAAGAGCAGAGCATTTGCTTACATGTAAGGATTTTTTGAGTTTAGTTCAAGGCGCAAACATCTTGAAGGAACAACCGCTGATGTATCAAAAAGAGCGCAAACAAATAGACCTTTTACTAGAGCATCCCGATAAAATTGTGGTGATTGATTATAAAAGTTCTAAAAAAGAGAGTGCAAAACATCATGCGCAAGTTGCTCTTTATCAAGAGGCTCTTTCACAAATCTATACGCTTCCTGTGGAGGGGTATATTTGTTATTTGGGGAATGAGGGTGTGGAGCTGGTTAAAAACTTATAAGATACTTAATTTAAGCGATATATAAGTATAGTTTAACTACACTTGCACTTCGTTAAATAAATACGTCAAAGGTTATGACAAATGAAAGCAACACTTGCGATTAAGCCAAGCGAAGTCAAACGCGACTGGATCGTGGTCGATGCTGCTGGTAAGCGTTTTGGTAAAGTGCTTACAGAAGTAGCGACACTTCTTCGAGGCAAACATAAACCTTATTTTACTCCAAATGTTGATTGTGGTGATTTTGTTATCATCATCAATGCGGAAAAAGTAGAGTTTAGTGGAACAAAATTAGACACAAAATTGTACCATAGACACACAGGATATTTCGGTGGTGTTAAAACTGAAAAATTAGGTGATCTTTTGAACAACAACCCAGCGAAATTGTACAGACTTGCAGTAAGAGGCATGTTACCTAAAACAAATCTTGCTAAAGAGATGATCAAAAAGCTAAAAGTATATGCTGGTAATGAGCATCCACATACAGCGCAAGTTAAAGCAGAGGTAAAGTAATATGGCAAAAGTATATGCAACTGGAAAAAGAAAAACAGCTATCGCTAAAGTATGGGTTGCACCTGGTAAAGGTTCAATTACAGTTAACGGTATTGATTTTGAAGCGTGGTTGGGTGGTCATGAGACTATTAAGAAACGTGTTCGTCAACCCCTTGCTCTTACAAAACAAGAAGCAAGCTTTGATATCGTAGCTAACACTTTGGGTGGTGGTTATTCAGCTCAAGCTGACGCTCTTCGTCATGGTATCTCTAAAGCACTTGCTTCTATGGATGCAGATTTTAGAGCAATCCTTAAACCATTTGGTTTATTAACTCGTGACTCAAGAATTGTAGAGCGTAAAAAATACGGTCGCAAAAAAGCACGTCGTAGTCCACAGTTCTCAAAACGTTAATTGTTCTTTTACAAGAGTCTTTCGAGACTTTTGTGCTTTATGCAAGGGATTTTCCCTTGCATTTTCTCTCTTAAAATCTTCATTCTTTATTTTAATACGCCATCTTTTTTTGTAGGTTTAATACGCGCACTGCTAGCACGCTTATTGTTTTCTTTAGTTGATAAAATCCTAAGAACAGCCATCTCTTTATGAAATAAATCGAATTTTTGTGCAAGTTCTTCATCCAGAAAGTATTCCACGCCATTTTCTGCTCCATATTTTATGGTGCTAAGATCAAGTTTATTTGCGATAATGAAACTTTTAACAATGACAGAAAATGTGAGGGGTGATTTATGATCAATTTGGCACTCTTCCCATTCAATAATTTCATTAGTAAGAGCACATTTAACAGGTCTATTTTTAAAACAATGCTTCTTAAAATCTCTTAAACGATTAGCTATCGTAAAGCGACAAGCACGCGAAAAAAATTTTTCATTTGACAAATCATTGTTGATTGCCAATCTGTAGCCAAATAATGCTTTTTTGCCAGATTGGTATAAAAGAAAAAAACATTGAGTGCCTCTAAAGTCAGGGTGCAAATCTACTGTAACTGATTTTAAATAATCACCTGTTTCTTTTTCGTATGCTTCGATTTCTTCATTTTCAAAATCACGATAGACAAGATTTTTAACACTTGCAAAATCTTGTCTATTTAATTCTTCACCCACTTTGTAGGCATTTAAAATAATTTTATAAAAAGTAAGGGCTTGTGTTTTTGACGTAAATTCTTGATTGCCTATTTTAATTGTAAATCGACTCAAATTCTTTCCTTATTCTTGTAAATTCTATGTTAATATCCTGCCAATTCTTTCATCAATACTTGAACATCATCTTTATCAAAAAAGAGGTTAAACTCTAACTCTTTAGAAAATTCTTTGAGTAGTGCAATTTTTTTTGTTTGACGCTCATCAGAATTTTCGATGCGTGAAAGCTCTGTGTGGAGTCTTTGTCGGTACATTTCACGAATCTCTTCTTGTTTTTGCGGACTTGGTTTTGGCTTGGTGCGCGGTTTGAGCCAGAAATAGCCAAAGACAAAAATGGAGCTTAGCAGGAGAATGTGGGGAAGAAATTCCATGAATTACCTTTACATGTAAAATCGGATTTTGATAAACAGTATATCCAACTCTCCGCGATAAAATTTAGAATACCTTTCATTTCTTAAACCTCTTTTGTGTAAAATCTCTTAAACTAACACAAAGAGGACATCATGCACTTTACAACTCCCCTTAAAAGTAACAGTACGAAAATCATGCTCATTGGCAGTGGTGAGCTGGGCAAAGAAGTCGTTATCGAAGCAACACGTTTGGGCATTGAAACCGTAGCGGTGGATTCGTATCCGCAAGCACCTGCACATTTGGTTGCCAATAAAAGCTATGTCATCAACATGAAAAATAAAGAAGCTCTTTTAGAGGTGATTCGTCTCGAAAAACCGATGTATATCTTGCCTGAAGTGGAAGCACTCAGTATCGAAGCACTTATTGAAGCGGAGAAAGAGGGTTTTTGTGTCATTCCTAATGCGGACGCGGTTAAAAAGACGATGAATCGTAAAAATATTCGTGAGTTTGCCGCTGAAAAATTGGGGCTTAAAACGAGTGGTTATGTTTTTGTTAAGACGCTTGAAGAGCTTCAAGAAGCGACTAAAAAGCTGGGCATTCCTTGCGTGGTTAAGCCTGTGATGAGTTCTTCAGGGCATGGGCAAAGTGTGATTAGAAGCGAAGCGGACATTCAAAAATCGTGGGAGATTGCTAAAGAAGCCAGAGGCGATGCGAGTGAACTCATCGTTGAGGAGTTTGTGCCATTTGATTATGAGATTACGCTTCTTACGGTTCGCAATGGCAAAGAGACTGTTTTTTGTGAGCCAATAGGTCATATACAAGAAAATGGGGATTATGTTTTGAGTTGGCAGCCTGTTCCTATGAAGCCTGAAGTTTTAGCTAAAGCGCAAGTGATGGCAAAAACGGTGACGGATGGTTTAGGGGGTCGTGGTCTATTTGGCGTGGAATTTTTTGTGAAAAATGATGAGGTCTATTTTTCTGAGCTGAGTCCTCGTCCGCATGACACAGGCATGGTCACGATGATAACCCAAAGTCAGAGCGAATTTGCCTTACATGTAAGAGCCGTTCTTGGCTTACCGCTTGATTTTACCTTTTACGGAGCGGGTGCGAGTGGGGCGTTTAAAAGTCTGAAAGAGGAGCATTTGCCAACCCTTGAAATTCCTGAGAGTGCCTTTTCTAAAAACTCCTTTGTGCGTGTTTTTGGGAAACCTGTGAGTCATGTGGGGCGAAGAATGGCGGTGGCATTAGTGCTTGATGAAGTAGAAGCGGCAAAGAAAAAAGCTAAAGAGATTGTCTCTGCCATCATCGGATAATGAAACCAAAAATTTTAATCAGTGCTTGTTTAATGGGCGAAAATGTGAAGTATGATGGTGGTAACAATGCTTTACATGTAAAAAGAGTGGCGCAGTGGCAAGAGGAGGGTGTTCTCGTTGCTTTGTGCCCTGAAGTTTTAGGTGGTTTAAGTATTCCTCGTTTGCCCTCAGAAGTGGTGTATGGCTCTTTTCGTGTGGTTAATTCTGCGGGAGAAGAGGTAACTGACGCATTTGAAAAAGGAGCTTTGGAAGCCTTACGCATTGCGAAAGAAGAGGGGGCTGTTATGGCAATTTTAAAAGCTAGAAGCCCTTCGTGTGGAAAAGGCGTTATCTACGATGGAACGTTTTCGCATACGAAAGTTAATGATTCTGGGGTGGCGTGTAAAGCGTTGCAGAGTGCTGGTATTGCGGTTTTTAGTGAAGAGGAGCTAGAAGAAGCGGAAGCGTTTTGGAAGCGAAAAGTTTTTTAAGTACTGGAAATAAATGCTTTCATTTTCAACGAGAGTCCTTTAAAGACAAGCTCATAAGAATCATCTATCCATCCAAAGATTAAAGAAGACTCAATGCTATCATTGCAGATAATTGTATTCCAATGTTTTTTGTTCATATGATACCCTGCTAAAACGCAGGGGTATATTTCACGTAGTTCTTTGGCATAGTAAGGGTCACATTTGACATTGATACGAGGGGGATGACTCTCTTCGTCAAGGAGAGCAAATATTTTGTTTCCTACTTTAAAAACAGCCGTTGTTTCATCAAAAGGGTACTCTTTTGTTGCGCCTGTGAAATCAAGACAATAATCAGTTAGGGTTGCTAATGTCATGGTTATTCCTAAATAGAAGACTTTTATAGGAGCAGTTTAACCTCAAATTTTAAAAAAGAAGATAAAAAAAGAGAAAATAACTCTTATTAACTTTTTATTTACCAATGATTTAGAGAGCGTTTAAACAACTTCTCTATACTTTCACTACCAAGACAATTACCTCCTTTTTGTGAATAACTTAACTTCTTTATAAAGCTTCCAGATTTTGCCCGATCTGGAAGCTTTTTTTTTGCCCAAAAATCTAATATAATCCCTTTATGAAAACACTTTTATGGATGCTTATTTTTTGTCTATCGTCTGTGAGCGCAAGTACGCTTCATTTGTCCATTGCTGCCAATCCTAGTCGTCTAAATCCTATTCTTTCAACGGATGCGACAAGTTCAGAAGTTTCAAGATGGATTTTTAATGCCCTGCTTCGCTATGACAAAGAGGGAAGGGTTGTTCCTGAATTGGCGAAAAACTACTCTTTTATAGACGATACAACGCTGGTCTTTGAATTAAGAGAGGATGTGACATGGAGTGATGGAACGCCTTTTAGTGCGAAGGATATCCTTTTTACTTATGAGACCATTCTCTCGCCTTCTATCTTTACGCCTTACTCTTCAGGATTTACGCATGTTTTACATGTAAAGATTTTAGACCCGTATAAAATTGAAGTCAAGTATAAATATCCCTATTTTAAAGCCTTAGAAATCTGGATGATGGAAGTGTTGCCTGAGCATATTTTGCGTGATGAAAAAGCGTTGATGACAAGCTCTTTTAACCAATCTCCCATTGGGACAGGCTCTTATACTTTAGAATCATTTGCGATTTCTAAAAACATTGTGCTTCACGCTAATGCGAATTATTTTATCCATAAACCCTATATTGATGAGATTATTTTTCACTATTTACCTGATCGTGCGGCGGAATTTATGATGCTTAAATCGAAAAAACTTGATATAGGCACCTTAACACCTTTGCAATTAGAGCGTCAAATTGATGAGGATTTTCGTCAGTATTATACGATTTATGAAGAGAGCGCTCATTCTTATTCGTATATAGGATTTAATTTAAAAGAGGCGAAGTTTAAAGACCCACGTGTGCGAGAAGCGCTCTCTTTGGCGATTGATAGAGAAGCGTTGGTTGATATTTTGCATTTTGGGCATGGCAAAGTCTGCACAGGTCCTTTTATGTCTGGCACAGGAGCGTTTAATGCACAGATTGAAGCGCCTAAAAGAGATATTGCTAAAGCTAAAGCGCTTTTAAAAGAGGCGGGCTATGATGCAGAAAATCCATTGATATTTGAGCTCTCCACGAGTGCGAGTGGCAGTGGGAGTTATTCGGCACAGGTTTTACAGCATCAACTTAAAGAAGCAGGGGTTGTGATGAAGCTGCGTGTGATGGAGTGGCAAGCTTTTTTAAATACAGTGGTATTGCCCCGTAAGTTTGAGGCGGTTTTAATGGGATGGTCTTTAGGTCTAAAGCCTGATGCGTATAGTATATGGCACAGTGAGTCGCAGCGCAAAGGAGGCTTTAATTTTGTGGGTTATCACAATGAAAAAGTCGATGCGCTGATTAAAGAAGCAGAAAAAACGGTGAATCAAGAAAAATTTGACGCACTGTATCGGGAGATTTTTGCGCATATTGTTGCAGATAATCCTTATCTTTTCTTAGTGATTCCAAATAGCATTACCGCCGTCAATAAGGAGATACATCCCGTCTCCACGTCGCTGATTGGTATTATGCATAATGCTGTTGATTGGATTAAACCAGAACTTTAAACCTCTTTTTGTATGGAGTGTGTTACAATTCGTTTTTAACTTTAAAAAAAGAAAATTTTCCCAAAAGGATGAAATATGAAAAAATCGCTATTTTCATTAGCAGCGTTGGCAACGCTTGCATTGGCTGCTCCAACAGCATACAACTATGAGGTGACACCAACCATTGGTGGTGTTTATCCAGAAGGCAATCTTGACATTCACAGTCAATTGACGTATGGTCTACGATTTGGTATCAATCTTGATAGCAACATTGTAAGTCAAATCGAGTTAGGTTATGACAGAAGTGATGATGTTGATTATGAAAAAAGTACGAAAGATACAAACATTAATCGCTACTATGCAAACGTTGTTAAAGAGTACAAATTAACTCCTGAAACAGCGCTTTATGCTTTGGTAGGTTTGGGTCATGAAGATTTGAGCAACTCTGCAAATGACAATGACGATAGCATGTTTGCACAATACGGTGGTGGTGTCAAATATTGGGTAAGCGATAACTTTGCACTTAAAGCAGAAGTACGTCATGCGGTTAAATTTGACCATGGCGATAATAACCTATTTTATAGCCTAGGTTTTGCTATTCCATTTAGTCCAAAAGCAGCACCTGTGGTAGCAAAAGCTGAGCCAAAACCAGCTCCTGTTGCAGCACCTATTGCACCAAAAGATAGCGATATGGATGGCGTATATGATGACAAAGATAAATGTCCAAATACACCAAAAGGTACCGTTGTTGATGTTGATGGTTGTACCAAAATTATTCGTTTACATGTAAAGTTTGACTTTGACAAATCTGTCGTAAAACCAGCGTTTATGCCTGAAATTCAAAAAGTAGCAGATTTTATGAAACAAAATCCAGGATATAGCGTTGTTTTAGAGGGACACACTGACTCTAAAGGTAGCGATGCGTATAACCAAAAACTTTCTGATAGCCGTGCAAAAGCGGTGGCTAAAGCACTTTCAAATTTAGGTGTTGCGGCTGCGAAAGTAACAACTGAAGCGTATGGTGAGAGCAAACCTGTTGCAACCAACGATACAGAAGCGGGTCGTGCTGAAAACAGAAGAGTAGACGCACTCTTTAAAAAATAAACCTTTTATTCCATCTAGCGTTAGGCTAGATGGAATACCTCTTGTTACTTTCCAAAGACTTGTTGAATAATCGAACTACCACTTGCCAAAGGATTGCTACGCAAGGCTTTTTCTTTCTCCCCAATCATATAAAAAAGTCCATCGAGGGTTTTACGCCCAATATAACTCTCAATATCTTCATCCCCACTCGGAAGTGCATCTCCCATGCCTAAGCCTTTGGCTAAAGAAGAGGCTTGTCCAACCAGAGCATTATTGCCAATGGCTTGGGTTGCGCTACTGCCACCTGCAAAGCCTTTAAGGGCTTGATAAGAGCTCATCACTTGACTTTCACTGATACTCTCTTTGATAATCGGCATAATCGCACTTAAGAGCTTGCTACCTGCTTTGGTTTTAAAATAATCCGTTGCGGCAGTATTGCCACCACTGACAATGGCCTGTGCATCCTCAACGCTCATCGAAGAGATCGTATCACTAAGAATTGAGGCTGTTTTAGGAACGGATTTGGTAGCGGCGGTATTCATCGTTTTAACAAAATCATCGACGTAGCTTTTGCCTCCTAGTTTTTCAGCGGCTGTGGCAATAGGTTTCATGGAAGAGGGCAGAGGAATTTTAACGGCACTGTTATTCAGATAGCCGTTCTCTTTACCCAACAAAGAGACGGCTTGTTTGGCTCCTAAACTGAGTGCTTCCTTGACACCTGATGTCGCCGTACTTTGCGAAGTGGTGGTCGTTTTGGTCGTTGTTTGTGTACTCGATGCGGCATTAACTGCAGTATTTAAAGTATCTTGCCAATTTGCCGCACAGAGCATTAGTGGGGTTAATAGAATAAGTGTTTGTTTAAGCATAATATCTCCTTTTTAATCGTGTTAAAGTTATAATATATCTTTACATGTAAAAGCTCTATTAAGGTAAATGATGAAAACGATTTTATTTGATTTAGATGGAACACTGATTGATTCCACTGACGCCATTGTGGAGAGTTTTGGCGTGGCGTATGAGACATTTGGACGCATAGTTCCTGAAGAAGAGGCAATTAAAAAGCTGATTGGGCATCCTTTGGATGTCATGTTTATGCGTTTGGGTATTGCTAGTATGGAAGCGAATGATTATGTAGCGGCGTATAAAGAGCATTATCGCTTAATTTCACGTCAAAAAACCACTTTGCTTCCTTTGGCTCGTGAGGCGATTGAACAGGCCTCTCGCATCGCAACCCTTGGTATTGTGACCACAAAGACCGCACGTTATTCTGAAGAACTTTTGGAACATATGGGGGTCATGCACTATTTTCAAGTTTTGATTGGTAGAGAATCAGTGACGTATCCAAAACCCCATCCTGAGCCTATTCAAAAGGCATTACAAACGCTTGGTAAAGAGGCTTCTTTGGCGTGGATGATTGGGGATACTCCTATGGATTTAATTGCAGCCAAAGAGGCGGGTGTTGAGGGAATTGGTGTGTTATGTGGGTACAGTACCCATGCTGAGTTGTTGGCGCATACCCGCTATGTGGTACGTGATGCTTTGGATGCCGTGAAATTGGTGGCAAAAATAGGTTGAAATTGTTAAAATTTTATTAAACGATTGAGGCTTAAGTTTCATTTATGAGTTATTAAGAAAATGCTATGTAGAATCAGAATGTCATCAGTTTACACGTAGAAAACAAAATAAATTAAACTAATAAAAAGGGGATTTTAATGGCTAAAGTCATGAAAACAATGGATGGTAACGAAGCTGCTGCGTATGCATCGTATGCTTTTACAGAAGTGGCAGGTATCTATCCAATTACACCTTCTTCACCTATGGCGGATTTTACGGATATTTGGGCTTCACAAGGTAAAAAAAATCTTTTTGGTATGCCTGTTAAAGTGGTTGAAATGCAAAGTGAGGGTGGTGCTGCTGGAACGGTGCATGGATCATTGCAAGCAGGAGCACTCACAACAACGTATACTGCTTCACAGGGCTTGCTACTTAAAATCCCGAATATGTACAAAATGGCAGGTGGCTTACTTCCAAGTGTTATCCATGTCGCTGCTCGTACTCTTGCAACCCATGCGCTTTCTATTTTTGGAGACCATCAAGATGTTTATGCCGCACGTCAAACAGGCTATGCCATGCTCTCAAGCGGTTCTGTACAGCAAGTCATGGATTTAGCAGGTGTGGCACACTTAGCGGCCATTAAAGGGCGTGTTCCTTTTATGCACTTTTTTGATGGTTTTAGAACATCACATGAAATTCAAAAAATTGAAGTGATGGATTATGCGGTTTTTGAGAGATTATTGGACAAAGAAGCAGTTCAGCGTTTTCGTGATGAAGCGTTAAATCCTGAATCACCTAAAACACGTGGTACCGCTCAAAATGACGATATCTACTTCCAAGGTAGAGAAGCACAAAACAAATTTTACGATGCCTTACCTGATATTGTAGCCCACTATATGGCTGAAATCTCTAAAGAGACAGGACGTGAATATAAACCTTTTACTTATTATGGTGCACAAGATGCGGATAGAATCATTGTGGCAATGGGTTCTGTTACGGAGTGTTTAAAAGAGACCATTGATTATTTAATGAGTCAGGGTGAAAAAGTAGGTTTGATTACACCACATCTTTACCGCCCATTTAGTATTAAGTATCTTATGGATGTTATGCCAGAATCGGTTAAAAAAATTGCTGTTTTAGATAGAACCAAAGAGGCAGGCTCTATTGGTGAACCATTGTATCTTGATATGAGAGCAGCATTCTACGGTCACAAAAATGCGCCTATTATTGTGGGTGGACGTTATGGTCTCTCTTCAAAAGACGTTGATCCAGCGCAAATGTTGGCTGTGTTTGAAAACCTCAAATTGGCTGAACCTAAAAATGATTTTACTGTAGGTATCGTGGATGATGTCACCTTTAAATCTCTTGATGTTAAAGAGAAGATGAGTTTGGGTGAACCTGAGACAAAAGAGTGTTTATTTTATGGATTGGGTGCTGATGGTACGGTTGGTGCCAATAAAAGTTCGATTAAAATCATTGGTGATGAGACAGATATGTATGCGCAAGCTTATTTTGCGTATGACTCCAAAAAATCAGGTGGTTTTACCCGTTCACATCTTCGTTTTGGAAAACATCCGATTCGTTCAACCTACCTTGTATCTAACCCACATTTTGTCGCCTGTTCAGTAGCTGCATATCTTGAATTGTATGACGTCATTGATGGTATCAGAGAAAATGGTACCTTCTTGCTTAATTCAATTTGGGATGCGGATGAGACGATTAAGCGAATTCCAAACAAAGTCAAACGTATTTTAGCTATGAAAAAAGTCAAATTTTACATTATTAATGCGACAAAATTAGCACGTGATATTGGTTTAGGAAATCGAAGCAATACCATTATGCAATCTGCTTTTTTCAAGCTTGCCGAAATTATTGATTTTGAAAAAGCGCAAGAGTTTATGAAAAAGCAAGCGTATAAAACGTATCACAAAAAAGGTGAACACATTGTTGAGCTTAACTACAAAGCGATTGATGTGGGAGCCAATGGTTTAGTAAAAGTCGATGTGGATCCATCTTGGGCTCATTTGGTTGATGAGGTCAAAGTTCAGCAAGAAGTCAAATACAAAGGTACCCCATTTGTTGAAGCCATCGCAAAACCAGTCAATGCTGCACGTGGAGATAGCTTACCTGTTTCTGTTTTCAAAGGCTACGAAGATGGTACATTTGAACATGGCACCACAGAGTATGAAAAACGTGGTGTTGGTGTTATGGTTCCAAAATGGATTGAAGAGAATTGTATTCAATGTAATCAATGTGCGTTTGTGTGCCCACACGCTGTTATTCGTCCATTTCTTATTAATGATGCAGAGTTTGCAGCAGCACCTGAGGGTGTTAAAACGCATGCGCTTGATGCAAAAGGTAAAGAGCTAAAAGGCTTAAAGTATAAAATCCAAGTCTCTTCATTAGATTGTACAGGATGTGATCTTTGTGCAGAGGCATGCCCTACGAAAGAGAAATCTTTGGTGATGGTTCCATTGCAAGAGAGTATTGATGCTGGAGAGCAAATTAACGCAGATTACCTCTTCAAAAAAGTGACCTATAAAGATGATATTCTCTCTAAAAATACCGTCAAGGGTGCTTTATTTGCACAACCACTTTTTGAGTTCCACGCAGCATGTCCAGGATGTGGTGAAACACCTTATATCACACTTGCTACACGTCTTTTTGGCGATAGCATGATGATTGCCAATGCAACAGGTTGTTCTTCTATTTATGGTGGTTCAGCGCCTTCAACACCGTACCGTAAAAACGACAAAGGATTTGGTCCTGCATGGGCGAACTCACTGTTTGAAGACAATGCAGAGTTTGGTTTGGGTATGCATGTCGCCAATGAGAC
This sequence comes from Sulfurospirillum deleyianum DSM 6946, assembly GCF_000024885.1. NCBI lineage: Bacteria > Pseudomonadati > Campylobacterota > Epsilonproteobacteria > Campylobacterales > Sulfurospirillaceae > Sulfurospirillum > Sulfurospirillum deleyianum. The sequence continues at coordinate 1,930,804 of NC_013512.1, read as the reverse complement.
AATTCGTCATCGTATTCACACTGTCATGGAAGCTTCTTTAGACAAAGCACCTAATGCCATTGCTGCACTCTATAAAGATTGGATTGAGTTTAGAGATGACAGAGTAAAATCTGCTGAAATTCGTGATCTTTTAGTTCCTCTTTTACAAGCGAATCCAAGTGCTGCAGGTGCGGACATTATTTTAAGCCTCAAACAGTACATTGCGAAAAAATCACAATGGATTTTTGGTGGAGATGGTTGGGCGTATGACATTGGTTATGGCGGATTAGATCATGTTATTGCCAGCGGTGAGGATGTTAACATTTTGGTACTCGATACAGAGGTTTACTCGAACACAGGTGGTCAGAGTTCTAAATCATCTCGTGCAGGTTCTATCGCTCAATTTACAGCAGCGGGTAAACCGAGTCAGAAAAAAGATTTGGGGTATATTGCGATGACGTATGGTAACGTTTTTGTTGCACAGATTAACTCAAATGCCTCTGCAGCGCAAACCATTAAAGCCTTTGAAGCAGCCGAAGCGTATCCTGGAGTCTCACTGATTATTGCTTACTCACCATGTATTGCCCATGGTATTAAAGGGGGATTAAGCAAATCAGGAAATCAAGGAGAACTTGCAACCAAGTGTGGTTACTGGCCAATTTATACCTATGACCCACGTTTGGCAGAAAAAGGTGAAAATCCAGTTAAGATTACAGGAAAAGAGCCTGATTGGTCATTGTATGATGACTTCTTGATGAATGAGGTACGTTACGCATCGCTTAAAAAGTCAAATCCAGAACATGCACAAGAACTGTTTGACCACAATAAAAAAGATGCACAACGCAGATGGAGACAGTTAAATCGTCTTGCAAGTTCAGATTTTTCAAATGAAGTAGAAGAGGCGTAAAAACCTCTTAATTTATCTAAGGAGCAAAAGCCTTTTTTGCTCCTTTCTCTTCTTTTTTCTGACGTTTTTTATTTCATTTTTTACCCTTTTTTTCTCAGCGTATTTTAATTCTTTTCCCTATAAAATCTATTCAGAGTTGTGACATTTTTGTGATAAAATCAACTTTATAAAATCTTCTAGGAGGCGTTATATGTTTCAAAAATCTCTTCTACGTAAGCGTTGGATGGCACTGGTTTTTTCATGGCTTTTTGTTCCTGCATTGATGGCAGCAGATGCGTTTAGCTTAGCGCCTTTACCCTATGGATATGATGCCTTAGAGCCCGTGATTGATAAAGAGACCATGCAGATCCATCATGGTAAACATCATCAAGCGTATGTTTCAAATCTTAATGCGCAAGTCGCAACGTATCCTGAATTGAAAGGGATGAGTGTGGAGCAAATAATGGCATCAATTTCCAAATACAATGCAGCGGTGAGAAATAACGGTGGTGGACACTATAACCATGCACTTTTTTGGAAACTCATGGCGCCTGTGGGAAAAGGCGGTACGCCATCAGCTTCACTTTCTAAAGCGATTGAGCGTGATTTTGGAAGTTTAGAGAAGATGAAAGAGGCGTTTGAAAAAGCAGGAGCGACTCGTTTTGGCTCAGGTTGGGCGTGGGTTATCGTTACCGCAGATAAAAAATTAGCAGTGACATCAACACCCAATCAGGACAATCCTCTCATGGACGTCACAGAAGCGAAGGGAATGCCAATCTTAGCGGCAGATGTCTGGGAACATGCGTATTATCTTAAGTATCAAAATAAACGAGCAGATTATTTGAAAAATTGGTGGAGTGTGGTGAATTGGAATGAGGTCAATGCACGTTTTGATGCGGCAATGAAGTAGTTAAAACGCTTTACATGTAAGGAGTTAATCCTTACATGTAAAAGAGTTATTTTTGAAATTCAGCGGCAACTTGTGCGTTGGATTTGACAACGTCACCACTTCCATGAATAATGTGTGGAATACAGCTCGTACACGTATGAATCTCTTCGCCACCTTTCATCGCTTTGATAAAAACAGCATTACTGTTCTCTTCACTTGTGCGCATACAGACGTTGCAGATTTGAATGTTATTGATTTCCATGAGAACTCCTTGTTAAATTTGGCGTATTATAATGAAAAAAAGCGCCAAAAAGATTGAGTTATATCAAGGATTAGAATTTGTAAAGCCAATCCCCTTTTTGAGAATCAGAAAAAGGAAACTGCCCTTGAAACTCCTCTTGACTAAAGCGAAAGCGAAACTCTTCTGTATAGGTCATCAAAAGGCGATAGGCTTCATGAATCTCTTGAAATTTCTCTCCTGCTTCACCCGAGGCGTCGGGATGGTGCTGTTTACAGAGTTCAAGGTAGCATTCTCGAATCTCTTTTTTACCCATCCCCGAAATAATGCCTAAGGTTTCTAAGGCTTTTTGAAAGGTTTCGTAGTGCATGGTTAGAAGGTTAAGATTTTTTCTGCTTCAATGCTCCACTCGGTGAGCATTCCCATCGTACCTTTGATGTTTTCATCAAAATAGGGTTGGTTTTTATGAATGCCACAGCGTGTCATACAGGTTCCACACACGCCCAAAGCAATCCCATCCATAAAGAGTTCTTTGAGCATAGCAACCAAATCATAATCGTAAAAATCAGGCTTTTGGGTTGCTTCACGTGCCATATCCACGGCATCGCTCATCAAAAAGATTTTTACTTTTTCACCTTTTACATGTAAAGATTTTGCAAGGCGCAGAGCATTGTAGGTTTTATCGCCTCCATCGTAAGGTTGGTTGTTGAAAATAAAAAGTATCATAGAATTCCTTTATGCAAATTATTTTTGAAAATTATAATCTTTATTTTGTAATTCTCGATTAAAACATAAGATTACTTAGAGAAAGAAGACAAGGCTTATCATCGCATCAATCCCAATATCCACAGGCTCTTTGCCAATTTGTTTGGCACTACTTTTTACTTCATCAATCATTTGGGTTAAGAGCACTTCAAAGTTAAAATTTGAGGCATCCAAAAGGCTTTCTCGTTTGGTTCTCAGTGAGGGAAGATTTTGAACTAAATCCCATGAAAGAGGCTCCCCTTTAAGAAGTTTTTGGTGCAATTCGATTTGCCAATTATTTTGCCATGTGGTAAAAAGGTAGTTGCCATTGGTGTCTTTAGCGGTTTTTATTTTCCAACGAATCACTTCAAGATAGTAGTAGAGTTTTTTAAATTCCTCTTCTTTGTAACTCAGCGTCGTGACTTGATGTCCTTCGCCGATTTTGTAACTCTCCCAAAGCAATTTATGCAATCCCAAAATAAGAAAATCATTGCGTTCAGGGATTGTAGGATTTTTATCAAAAGCCAGACGCAAATAATCATCATAAGTTTTGAGCAAAACACCATTGTAATGCATCCGAATCGTGTTTTTAGCGTATTTGATTTCATGAAAAATATAGGGTTGTGAGGCTTTGTTAAAGGCTTTTGGATTGCGAATATCGAGTTTTTCTTTGTAAGTATAGAGGTAGTGGGTGATTTTTTTATAATCATGTGTCAGGTTGGTCGCACCGCGGGATTGGAGTAGTTCACTGACTTTTTCCTGAGGTGGGGTTCCACAACCAACAACAAAAAAGAGAAGGAAGAGCATCAAGCTTTTAATCATGGTGTAAAAAATCCTTTCCCTTTTTAAGCTGTTCTTTAATGATACTCAAGCTCTCCTTAAGCGCTTCGCGTTTGCTGGCATCTCCTTCGTGTTTGAGGGCTTCTTTCAAGGAGAGATAGTGTTGTTCTAGTTTCCCCATCAAGTGTCTAATCTCTTCGTTGGTCTGTTTTTGTTCTTCAGATGCAGGGCTAATACCTAAGAGTTTTTTAAGGGTATAAATAAATTTTTTTTGGCTCACAAACTGCTCCTTTGGTCGTTTTCATGTGCTAACGTCATGGCTTCGTTTTCGTTTAAAATCAGTGCCTCTCGTCTTGCTTTTAACCCTTTTTCTTCATGGACAAAGAGCAGTTGCGCTGCTTTTGTCAGCTCCGTTGCGATGGTATACGCATAGGTGGTATCGTTCATTAAAGAGGTTGCCATGGTGGAGGTAATTTTTTGGGTACGTATGAGTGTATCAAGCGATTTATTGGAGGCTATGTCATATTTTTGTATATCTACCTGCAATTTACTCAATAGTAAAATCGCCACATCCTCTTCCGTCGTGGTAAAGAGTGTTTGTATAGTACGCAAATGGTTGATAAGATTTTTTCGAATGGTGTTGTATTCGTTTTTAATGTCCAGATTGCTCGATTCTAGGTATTTGAGCATATTTTTTTGCATATGTTTAGCGGCTTTAAAGGCTTCTACCATACGCAATGAAGCATTTTTAATCACAATAAAATCCGTTTTATACTCCTCAGAAAATGTGCCTTGTGCGGTGATGGCAAAGGTGATAATTTTGCCATAAAGGGTTTTAATAGTGTGTTCATAGTACGCATCCAAATCAACAGGAATCGCTTTGCTACGCAGGGCAATAATCTCGTCATTATCCATGCCTGAGTTTATATCGTTTTTAGTGATACTCAGTGATTGGGTGATACTTTCTAGAATATTTTGATAGAGGTGTTTACTCTCTTTCATTAAAACGGTGTGTGCACTCAGTGGAAAATCAAGTGCACTTTCATCCAAATAGAGCACATCGTCTTGGGCGGGTGTCGTGCTTTTAGAGGGTTTTAAAAGGGTGTTGAGTAGGAGGACTAAGGGTGAAATCCATGGAAAAAGAAGCACAATTCCTAAGCAGTTAAAGAATGTATGAAATAACGCCAATTTCAAGGCATAATCATCCGCTAAAATCCCTAAAATCGCTGCGGTTTTATCGACGATTGCCATAAAAGGGTGCATCAAAGAAAGGGTTACAAGTGCGGTAAAAAGGTTAAAAAACAGATGGGCAAGGGCAAACTTTTTCCCCTCGATATTTGCCGTAAGTGCGCCTAAAAGAGCGGTAATCGTTGTTCCAACATTTGAGCCAATCGCAAGGGCTAGAGCATTTTCATAACTAATTTGTGCGGCGGAGAGTGCTGTGAGCAGAAGCACTAAAGTTGCATGGGAAGATTGCATAATGACTGTTACAATCACGCCCATAAGGGTAAAGAGCAAAAGTCCACGCCATCCCTCTAGGGTAAAACGTGTCAGATCAATCTCTCCTCTAAACGCTTCAAATCCCTCTTTCATATAGGCAATGCCTAAAAAAAGAAAGCCAATGCCCACAAGGAGATAGCCTAGATATTTGGTCTGCTTTTCGTTGTAAAACATAAGCATCGTACCAAAAACAAGCAAAGGCATCGCATAGATGGCGATATCGACTTTAACGCCTAATCCCGCAATGAGCCATGCCCCTGTGGTTGTTCCTAAATTCGCACCAAAGATAATTCCAATGCCATCTGCTAAAGAGATAAGTCCCGCACTGATGAAGGAGATGGAAAGGATGGAAACCAAAGAGCTTGATTGCATAATACTCGTTGTGAGGATGCCAAAAAAAAGAGCTTTTAAGCGGGTGTTGGTCAGTGTGTGTAAAATGCGCTCTAAAAAGCCTCCCGCAAAATTGCGAAAGCTCTCTTCAAGGCAAAACATTCCAAATAAAAAAAGAGCAATGCCTGAGCTAATAAGGAGCAGTATATCACTTTTGGTAAAGGCATACGCAAGAATAGCCATCATCACAATAAGACCAATGTGCTTCACGCAACTCCTTTACATGTAAGGATGAAGAGGCAAAATATTGTACACTTTTTTTGCTATAATCCGTGAAAAAAAAGGATTGAAAATGCCACTATTAGATAGTTTCTGTGTCGATCACGTCAAAATGCCTGCCCCTGCTGTGCGTCTTGCTAAAACGATGAAAACACCTAAAGGGGATGACATCAGCGTCTTTGATTTGCGTTTTTGCAAACCCAACCAAGAGATTCTTCCTGAAAAAGGAATTCATACCCTAGAGCATCTTTTTGCAGGCTTTATGCGTTCTCATCTCAATGGCGATGGGGTTGAGATTATTGATATTTCACCGATGGGATGTCGTACAGGATTTTATATGAGTCTCATTGGCACACCCGCTCCTCAAAGAGTCGTTGAGGCATGGAGAGCGTCGATGGAAGATATTTTACATGTAAAGAGTGAATCAGATATTCCTGAGCTTAATATTTATCAATGTGGCACGTATCAGATGCACTCGTTAAAAGAAGCCCACGAAATTGCTTCAAATATCTTAGCCAAAGGGATTGGGGTGATGGATAATGAGGCGTTAAAACTAGACCTTAATCGTCTTCACGTTTAGTTTAAGAGGCTCTAAGAACTTTTTAACTACAATCTAATTTTTAAGATTCAATTTGAATAAAGGTGTGAAGAATGGAGCGTTTAGTTTCACGGTATAAGGAGAGCAATTTAATTGTTCTTATTTTGATGGGAATGGTGCTAGGCGTAGTTATAGCGCTTATTTCTCCGAGTGCTGCGATGGCAGTGTCTATTTTGGGTAAATTGTTTGTTGGTGCGCTTAAAGCGGTCGCACCCGTGCTGGTTTTGGTATTGGTTTCAACGGCGATTGCTACGAAAGAGGTGGGTGCGCAAACCAATATTAAACCCATTATCGCTTTGTATGCGATAGGAACGTTTTTGGCAGCGTTAAGCGCTGTTGTAGTGAGTTTTTCCTTTCCTGTCAGTTTGGTCTTGGTCAATCCAGAAGCAGGATTAACGCCACCACAAAGCATTGTAGGCGTTATTAAAGGGTTTGTGGTCAGCATGGTTGATAATCCAATTAATGCATTGCTTAAGGGTAATTATATTGGTGTTTTGACGTGGGCAGTGGCGGGAGGTATTGCGCTGCATCATTCGAGCAAAGAGACGAAAAAAGTTTTAAAAGATGTCAGCGATGCGATGACTAAAATTGTTCAAGGTGTCATTGCTTTAGCCCCTTTTGGTATTTTAGGTTTAGTGGCTGAAACCTTTGCAGAAACGGGTTTTAACGCTTTGTTAGGGTATGGAAAACTCTTAGTGCTTTTAGTGGGCACCATGTTGTTTGTGGCGTTGGTTATCAATCCTTTATTGGTCTTCTTTAAAACCAAGAGCAATCCGTATCCTTTAATTTTTACCTGTTTAAAAGAGAGCGGTGTCACAGCATTTTTTACCAGAAGTTCTGCGGCAAATATTCCTGTTAATATGGCATTGTGTAAGAAATTGGGACTCCATGAAGATACGTACTCTATCTCGATTCCTTTAGGGGCAACTGCCAATATGGCAGGTGCGGCGGTTACCATTACCATTTTAACCCTAGCAACGGTCAATACCTTAGGTATTTCAGTGGATTTACCCACAGCACTTCTTTTAAGTCTGCTTGCGAGTGTTTCTGCTGCTGGTGTTTCAGGCGTTGCGGGTGGCTCACTTCTTTTGATTCCTTTGGCGTGTGGTTTGTTTGGCATTAGCGATGAGGTTGCGATGCAAGTGGTTGCGGTTGGTTTCTTAATTGGTGTCATTCAAGATTCCACCGAAACAGCGCTGAACAGCTCAACAGATGTGGTTTTTACCGCTGCATGTTCCAATGAGCCGATTAAACTCTAAGCGTTACATGTAAATGAGTTTGGCGAGACATTGGGGGCAAAAAACTCCAATTTCTTGCCAAATCCTAAAGTATTGTCCGTAAATTTTAAATACGTTATGTGAATGCTCCAAAGCGTTGGATTGAGCGCTAGGGCATAAGGAAAGCGTTTAAGATAAACTCTTTTTTCTTCCGCAGTGGCTTCTTTAAAAATCCCCGTAAATTGAACTCCTTGAATTTTCCCTATGATGTTTGTTTCTAAAGCGATAACTCCTGCCACGGTTTCGTTTGCTAGGGCTTCTTTGCCATGACGTGTCTTTTGCGTATCGGTGGCAATAATTAATATAGGCTCATTTTCTATAAACGCGTAAAAACACGAAGCGCAATAGGGTTGATTGTTGGCGGATGTGGCTAGGCTTAAGAGATGGTGTTTTTTGATAAAAGTACGGATACGAGAATCGAGCAAGATAGTCCTTTTTACATGTAAAGGTAAAGAGTTAATGTAGGGTTGTAAACTCATTTTCATCCAGCGTAATGCTTTTGCGCCACGCTTCGATTTTGAGGTCATTTTCTAAAATATGCTCCACCAACCACTTTTGAGAGATAAATTTCATCTTCTCTTGCAGGCCTTCCATACTTTTTTCCTCTTTGAGGATGGTATTCATCCCTTCAATAATACTTTGATGCATCTTTTGATGTTTAGGGAAGAGTGGATAATGAAGGCTTTGCATATACGCCTCTTCTTCTTTAAAATGGCTTGCCATATAGTCATAAAATGCTTTAAAAAGTTTAGAGAGTTCTGCTTTGGTGGAGGTTGCAGGGTCAAGTGCATGTACTGCATTGGCGAGTTTGAAAAGCTCTTGATGTTGGGTATCAAGCGTCTCATGGCGTAAAGAGAAACGTTCACTCCACTCTAAAATCATTGGGTATCCCCTTGAAACTATTTTGTGTCTATTTTAGCATGGTTTTCTTGTTTTCCAGCAAGGTTTTGTTAACGAAAATGCAGTAGAATGTCACACATATTTATGAAGGAATGACCATGACTCTACTGCGATTAACACCTCTTTTGTTTCTCCTCCCCTTTTTGTTTGTGGGATGTACACAACAAACAAAACCAACTAAAAAGGCGACTCAGGTGAGTGTGGGTACCTATACCGTAGCAACACAAAGTCTCACACTGGAGCAAGAACTCTCAGGGCGAACCAAAGCCTCTAAAAGTGCGGAAATTCGACCACAAATCAGTGGTATTATTAAAGAGAGACTCTTCAAAGAGGGTGATTTTGTGAAACAAGGTGCGGTGTTGTACGCCATTGATGATGCGAGTTATTATGCTACTTATGAAGAGGCAAAAGCCACACTTGCAAACGCTGAGGCGAGTGTGCAAAGCAGTCGTTTAAAATATGAGCGTTACCAAGAGTTGGTCAAAATAGAAGGTGTCTCCAAACAAGATATGGAAGATGCAAAAACGTCTTACCTTCAAGCAGTTGCAAATGTAGAAGCGAAAAAAGCGGCTTTACAAAGCGCTCGTATTAATTTAGACTATACCAAAATCAAAGCACCCATTAGTGGACGTATTGGTATTTCAAGCGTGACGGAGGGTGCTTTGGTGACGGCAAATCAAACCACGGCACTCGCAACGATTCGAGCACTTGATCCTGTGTTTGTCGATATCACCCAATCCAGCACGCAACTCTTAAAACTGCGTGCTTTATTGGCACAACACGGTGTGAGCAAAGGTAACACGAAGCTCTCTTTAAAACTCGAAGATGGCACGCTCTATGCGCACAAAGGGGTGTTACAGTTTCAAGAAGTATCTGTCGATGAAGGCACAGGCTCTGTGACCCTTCGTGCGATTTTCCCTAATCCTGATGGCATCTTATTGCCAGGGATGTATGTGCGAAGCATCGTGGAAGAGGCGGTGTTAGAAAAGGCTATCTTAGTACCACAACAAGGAATTTCTCGTGATCCTAAAGGCAATGCGACCGCAATGGTTGTAAACGCTGAGAATAAAATCGAAACACGAAAAGTGCAAACGCAAAGAGCGATTGGCGATAAGTGGTTGATTCAATCAGGTTTAAATGTTGGGGATCGTTTGGTTGTCGAGGGAGTCAATAAGGTGCGAACGGGGGCAAGTGTTACCGTGGTAGATGTCACCCAAAGCTTAGGTAAAGCACAATGATCGCTCACTTTTTTATCCATAGACCCATTTTTGCGTGGGTTATTTCCATTGTTATTATGCTCACAGGCGTAGGGTCTATCTTAACGTTGCCTGTGGAACAATACCCTGATATTGCACCTCCTTCTATTCGTATTGATACAACCTATACAGGTGCTTCAGCGCAAACGGTTGAGAATAGCGTGGTGCAGATTATTGAACAGCAACTCACGGGATTGGATGGGCTTTTATACTTCTCTTCTAGCAGTAGTTCTGCGGGTACGGCACGCATTGATGTGACGTTTGAAAAAGGAACGGATGCCGATACAGCGCAAGTTCAAGTGCAAAATAAAGTCGCACAAATCACCACCCGTTTACCCAAAGCGGTTCAAGATGAGGGTGTGCGTGTCACCAAAGCACAGAGTGACTTTTTGATGATTTTTGCTTTATACGATAAGAGTAACACCCGTACATCGGTGGATGTTGCCGATTATCTTTTAAGTACTATGCAAGATCCCATTGCTAGGCTTGAGGGCGTAGGAACAGTACAAGTCTTTGGTGCGCAGTATGCGATGCGTATCTGGTTAGACCCGTATAAATTGGCTTCGTATGGTTTGATGCCTTCTGATATTAGCAGTGCGATTAGCAATCAAAATGTGCAAGTTTCCGCAGGAAGCATTGGGGCACTGCCTAGTGCATCTGATCAGCAACTTAATGCAACTGTGACAGCAAAATCACAGTATCAAACGCCAGAACAGTTTGAAAATATCATTGTTAAAAGTGATAGCAATGGTGCGATTGTGCGATTGCGTGATGTGGCACGGGTTGAATTGGGGAGTGAGAGTTATAAAAATGTGACCCGACTCAATGGCTATCCAGCCGCAGGTCTTGCCGTGATGTTAGCCCCAAGTGCCAATGCACTTTCAACGGCGGATCGTGTCAAATCAACGATTGCTAAAATGAAACCCAATATGCCTGAGGGATACGAAGTTGCCTATCCTCGTGATAGTACACAATTTATTCGTATTTCCATTGAAGAGGTCGTTAAAACCCTTTTTGAGGCGATTCTTTTAGTCGTTGTGGTCATGTTTGTTTTCTTGCAAAACTGGAGAGCAACACTCATTCCTGCGATTGCAGTACCTGTTGTTCTTTTGGGAACGTTTGGGGTGTTAGAGATTTTTGGTTACTCCATTAATACGCTGACCATGTTTGGTATCGTGCTTTCTATTGGACTTTTGGTAGATGATGCGATTGTTGTCGTGGAAAATGTAGAGCGTATTATGCGTGAAGAGAAATGCTCTGCGATGGAAGCCACCGAAAAATCTATGAAAGAGATAACCAGTGCACTGATCGGTATTGCCACGGTTCTCTCAGCCGTTTTTCTTCCAATGGCATTTTTTAGCGGTTCTACGGGAGTTATTTACCGTCAATTTTCGATTACGATTGTCTCTTCGATGGTGCTTTCTGTCATTGTGGCATTGACCTTGACACCAGCGCTGTGTGCCTCGTTACTCAAACCGCATGAAGCAGTACCGCACAAAGGTTTTTTTGGCTGGTTTAACCGTATGTTTGACACTTCTATTGAGCGTTATAAAATGAGCGTGGGAGGAGTTATCGCAAAGCCTATTCGTTGGATGATGGTTTATGGTGTCATTACGGCGGCAATGGCATTTTTAATCTTACGCCTTCCTTCTGGATTTTTACCCGATGAAGATCAAGGGAATATTATGGTTCAGATGAACTTACCTGAGGGTGCTTCCTTTAAACGTACGGATGCTGTCGCGAAAGAAATAGAGCGTTATTTTCTAGGGCAAGAGAGCAATAATACCGAAGCCATTTTTACCATTTCAGGATTTAACTTCAGTGGTAGCGGTCAAAATGCGGGTATGGCATTTGTTGCCTTAAGCGATTGGGATGAAAGAAAAGGCATTGCCAATCGTTCCGATATGATTGCGTCTCGTGCAACCCAAAATTTCTCCAAGATACGTGATGCTCAGGTCTATTCACTCAATCCTCCTTCCATTCGGGGGTTAGGACAGAGTAATGGATTTACCTTTCAGCTTCAAGGCTTAGCAGGGACGGATAGAGAGACTCTTAAAACGCTTAAAGATAGTTTTGTCAATTCGGTACGGGAGGAGAGCCTTTTTACCTCGGTGCGTTTAGGTAGTTTGGGTGAGACACCACAATTACATGTAAAGATTGATGAAGATAAAGCAGTGGCATTAGGGCTTTCCCTCTCTGAGATTGATAATACACTCAGTTTTGCGTGGGCAGGAAAGTATGTCAATGACTTTGTCGATCGGGGTCGGGTGAAGAAAGTGTACGTGCAAGGTGATGCGCCGTTTCGCTCAAAGCCTGAGGATTTGGATCTGTGGTATGTGCAAAATAAAGACAATGTCATGACGCCTTTTTCTGCTTTTGCAACGACGTATTGGAGTTATGGAGCACAAAGTCTTACACGTTATAACGGCTTAGCCTCCTATGAAATTCAAGGTGCCGCAGCGCATGGCATTAGTTCAGGCGTGGCGATGGATAGGATGGAGGAACTTCAAGAAGCCTTACCTTTAGGAACCAGTTTTGCGTGGAGTGGGCTTTCGTATCAAGAGCGATTATCCAGTGGTCAAACGATGAAGCTTTATGCCCTTTCGATATTGGTGGTCTTTTTATGTTTGGCGGCATTGTATGAGAGTTGGTCAGTTCCTTTTTCAGTCCTTTTGGTCATTCCTTTGGGTATTTTTGGTTCTGTTTTAGCAGCGTATGTGCGAGAGTTGAACAACGATGTCTATTTTCAAGTTGCTCTTCTTACAACCATAGGACTCTCTTCTAAAAATGCCATTTTGATTGTGGAGTTTGCGGAGATGGCGTATACCCAAGGTAAAGGATTGGTGGAAGCGGCGATTGAAGGAGCGAAGCTTAGACTTCGACCTATTTTGATGACTTCTTTGGCATTTATCGCAGGGGTCCTGCCTTTGGCACTTTCCAGTGGTGCGGGGGCAAACAGTCGTATTTCCATTGGTACGGGAATTATTGGAGGAACACTTAGTGCGACCTTTTTAGCGATTTTTCTCGTACCTCTTTTCTTTGTGTTGGTACGGGGACTTTTTCCTAAACGTAGCCATCATGCAACCATGATGGGGGAGGTGTGAGATGCAAAAATACAGTATGGTTTTAATCCCACTCCTTTTTGCGGGATGTATGAGTATGGCACCAGAATATATACGTCCCAATGCGCCTATCCCTTCAAGCTTTGATGTGAATACGTCAGTGCAAAAAAGCACGCTTCAGGATTTGGCATGGGAAGCGTTTGTGCGTGAGCCTTCTTTACAAGCGGTGGTTGCACAGGCGTTAGAAAATAGCCGAAATCTCAAAAAAGCAGTCGCCAATATAGAGATGGCACGAGCGACGTACCGTGTCAGTAAAAGTGCGCAGTTTCCAAGCATTGACGCTTCTGCCACAGGTTCAAAAGCTCGTACTATTTCAGGAGAGAGTACAGCGATTTCGGAGAGTTCCTCCGCAACCGTGGGGTTAAGCAGTTATGAGTTGGATTTTTTTGGCAAAGTGAAAAGCCAAAGTGAAGCCTCCTTACAAACCTACAAAGGGGTAGAAGAGGCCGAAAAAACGGTACGCATAGCCCTTATTGCCGAGACGATGAATGCGTGGCTGAATTACGCTGCTGATAAAACGCTCTTAACTTTGGCAGAGCAAACCAAAGAGAGTGCTAAGCGCTCGTTAGACGTGGTGCAAAAACGGGTGGATTTGGGCGTGGATACTAAAGTCTCCCTTTTTAATGCCCAAAGTGTTTACGAACAAGCCAGAGCGGATGTGGCAAACTACACGACTCAGGTGGCACAAGATAGAAGTGCCTTAGAGCTTTTAGTGGGCGCAAAAGTAGCGGATGTTCATTTGCCAAAAGGCTTAGAAGAGGGCGCTCACGCATGGCTTTTGGATGTTCCCGTGGGACTCTCTTCAGGGGTATTGTTGAACCGTCCTGATGTTAAAGAAGCAGAGTATAACCTCAAATCTGCCAATGCCAACATCGGTGTGGCACGAGCGGCGTATTTTCCTTCCATTACATTAACCACCAAAGGGGGTGTGGGAACCAACACTTTAACAGGGCTTTTTGATGGAGGAACGTCTAAAATTTGGTCGTTTGCTCCTACCGTGACGCTTCCGATTTTTGATATGGGAGAGCGGGATGCGAATCTGGAGTATGCCAAAGCCAAAAGAGAGCTTTATCTAGCGAGTTATGAAGCCACCATACAAACGGCGTTTAGTGAGGTGCAAAGCGCACTTTCACGTCGCTCAACCATTTTTGAGCAGTATGAGGCTCAGAAAGCTTTGGTGGAAGCCAATGCAAAGAGTTACGCCATTTATGACGCACGCTATCAACAAGGGGTCGATACGTATCTAAATACGCTTCTTTCTCAGCGTTCGTTTTATAGTTCACAAAAAACGCTTATTAATGTCAGGCTTGAAGAACTTGCCAATCGTGTGACCCTGTATCGTGTTTTAGGCGGTGGAATCGAGCAAAAAAGCGAATAATTCTTTTTACATGTAAAGTCATTGGGCTTTACATGTAAACCTTCTGCACACAAAATCTACATCCTTTTTGTTACGAAGTTGTTATAATGTTTTCATACAATCCTCGTATGAAAAGGAAGCGAGATGTCAGTCAATAAAGTTTATGTGCTCGATACCAACATAATCTTGCACAACACCAATTTTATCAAAGAGCTGTGCGATGGTGGCAACAACATCATTGTTATTCCAGAGACGGTGCTTATCGAGCTGGAGGATTTTAAAAAGAACTTTAGTGAGCTAGGCTATCAAGCCCGAAGTTTTGCGAGAATGCTTGCCTCATGTGCCGTAGAAGAGGTCGATAGCGGGGAGCTTTTCCGTGTGGTCAAGATGCGTTATGATGATGACATCGCCATTCACCTCTTCTCTAAAACCCTCTACACCTCCGACATTGACTCTCAGTTTATCAACGAATCCAACGATAAACGCATTTTAGAGGTTGCTTCAGGAGCACAAACCTACTACCCAGATTACAAAGTCATTTTTCTCTCTTTGGATGTGTATGCCCGTATGTTTGGGCTTTTTTACAATGTCACGGTGGAGTCCTTAAGAGAAGATAGAAGCGATGTGCCTGAGTTTGAGTTTGTCAAACAACTCCCCATGGACTCAGCTCTCTTTAACACCCTGGATAAAAAACTTATCAGCGAATTTGACCCTGAGCATAAGAGTGGTAACTACTGTTATGAGTTTGTCAGTCCTGATGGCAACAGCGCTCATGCGATTATCTCGCCTGCTGGGATTATTTATATGCTGAATGAAGAGCTGGATTTTAGAGGTTTGGAGGTTAAACCTATCAACCTTAAGCAGAAGTTTTTTATGAAGGCACTGCTTTCAAACATGTATGATATTCATGTCATTGACGCAAGGGCTGGAAGTGGAAAAACCTTGATGGCATTTGTGGCGGCGATGCGCTTAGTCAGCAAAGGCAGTTACGAAAAAATTGTCTATGTACGCAACTCCATTGAAAGTGTCGATAAGGGTGCGGATGTAGGGTATCTCTCAGGCAACGATGAGAAGTTTCGTATTTATAACATGGCACTTTATGACACCTTAGAGTTTATTGCCAAAAAGAAGATGAAAAAAAGGGAAAATACCCAAGAACCGCAAGTGGCGATTGAGAAGAAAGTGCAAGAGCTTATGAGCAAATACAACATTGAAAAGCTCTGGCCAGGCGAGGCAAGGGGTCGAACGCTTTCTAATGCCATTGTGATTTTAGATGAGTGGCAAAACAGCTCTAACAACACTACCCAGCTCATTTTATCAAGGCTGGATAACAACTGTAAAGCCATCGTCATTGGCTCAAACCGTCAAATTGACAACATGTACCTAAATCGTTTTAACAATGGTTTGACTTCGCTTTTGAAACAGACGAAAAAAGAGCAGACGCACATTTCTCTCTTTGCGATTGAACTGGACAAATCGGTGCGGGGTAAGTTTTCACACTTTGCCGATGATATTTTTGGGGAGAGTTTGAAAAACGCATGAGTGAGGTAAGCCACGAAGCAGAGGTGCTCTCGTTTCGATCTATTTTTATCTCCGATGTACATTTGGGTACACGCTTTTGCCAAGCCGAAGCGTTGTTGGAGTTTTTAAGACGCAATGAGTGTGAGCACCTCTTTTTAGTGGGGGATATTATTGATGGGTGGGCGATTAAGCGTAAGATGAAATGGGCGCAATCGCACTCCGATGTGATTCAAAAAGTGCTAAGAAAAGCTCGAAAAGGCACCAAAGTCACGTACATTACGGGCAATCACGATGATTTTTTACGCTCCTTTTTGCCTTTAGCACTGGGTGATTCCATTGAAATTAAAGATGAGTGTGCGTATGTGAGTCTTAAGAATGAGCGGTATTACATCACGCATGGGGATTTTTTTGACAGTGTGACCATGACCAAACGCTGGTTAGCCCTTTTGGGAGATGTTGGGTATGACATGCTTTTACATGTAAACCAAGTTTTAACGTGGTGTCGCAAAAAGCTTCGTTACCAAAGTCATTGGTCGCTCTCCAAGTATGTCAAAGACCATGTGAAAAGCTCGGTGTCGTTCATCACCGATTTTGAGTCGATTTTGAGTGAACATGCCAGACGCAACCACTACGATGGGGTGATTTGTGGGCATATTCATAAAGCGGAGATGCGAGAGATTGAGGGAATCAAGTACCTCAACTGTGGCGATTGGGTGGAGTCGTGCAGTGCGATTGTCGAGACCTATGAAGGGGAGTTTAAAATTATTTCATGTCTGGAACACTAAAGATTTCCCTCGCTCTCTCAGGCGGTGCAGCAAGGGGAGCGTTTCATTTAGGGGTCATTGCGGCGTGTGAGCGTCATGGCATTGAGATAGGCGCTATTTCAGGAACGAGCATTGGCGCAGTCATTGCCACAGGTGTGGGCTCAGGCGTGAGTGCGTTTGATATGATACGTCTCTTTAAGAGTGAGGCGTTTCGCAAGGTCATAGGGTTTAACTATTTTCAAAAAGGGCTTTTTCGCATTGACGAAAAAGCTTCTATTTTAAAAGAGATTTGCCCTATCTCTTCTTTGGAGGAGATGCGCATTCCCACGTTCATCAACTGCGTGGATTTGCACACGGGAGAGATTATGCGTTTTCATAAGGGTGATGCCATAAAACTTGCCATTGCCAGTTCTGCGCTCATTCCTCTTTTTCGCCCCATCGCCTATCACAAACACTTGCTGATTGATGGGGGATTTATGGATAATTTACCCATTTCACCGTTGTTAGACTACGCTTATCCCATCGTCAGTGTCAATCTTCACCCTTTACATGTAAAGGAGAAACACACCCTTATATCTATGATCAAACGCTCACTCTTTTTGCTCTTTATGGCATCTTCTTCGCTTCAAATTTCCAAGAGTGACCTTTACATTACTGATCCTAAACTCTCTTCGTTTGGATTGTTTACTTTTAGTGAACTCATGCGCTGTTTTGAGCTAGGATACGCAAGAGGGAGTGAATCTCTTTTGACTTTTATGGCGCAAAAAAGTATAATCTAGGGTTTTTATGAACGAAGGAAAGAGATGACTAGTAGAGATTATTTAACGCAAATGTTTGCGTTGCAACAAAAACTCAACGACGAGACCAATGGAATCGGTTGGGAAAATGGCTATACCAAAAATAACCGCATGATTAACTGGAAGCGATGTATTTACATGGAGTGCGCGGAGCTCATTGATAGTTTTAGTTGGAAACATTGGAAGAGCATTAACAAAGCGACAGACTGGGACAATGTAACGGTTGAGATTGTCGATATTTGGCATTTTGTGATGAGTTTGTTATTGGAAGATTATAAAACCAATGGCAAGGGTGATTTGGAAAAATTGGTGCATGATATTTTAGATGTACAAGGCTTTGAAGCCTTCACCAAAGAGCCACTTTCTCCCGCATCAGCTGATCCGATGGAGCTTATTAATGACATTGAGAGCATTATTCACGATATGACAGGCTTTGAAGTGGACTTTTTTGATGGGCTTTTAAGAGAGTATTTTGCGCTTTCTCGCAAATGTGGCATTAACCTCAAAATTTTGTATAAATTTTACGTGGCGAAAAATGTCCTGAATCAATTTAGACAAGACCACGGTTACAAAGAGGGTTACTATAAAAAAGTGTGGAATGGCAAAGAGGATAATGAAGTAATGCTTTCACTCCTTTCAGGCGAAAATGCACCGAGCATTGAGACACTCTATAAAAAACTTGAGGGTGCTTACGCTAAGGCATAAATAAAAAAGTAGGGGAAAACCCTACTTTTGATTGTAGACGATACTTCTGCTTTTGGGAGTTTCTAAAAACTCCACATGCGATACTTTGACTCCCAAACGACTCATTTTTTTCTGGATGATTTCCAAAAGCCATGTCGAGATATTTTCACTCGTAGGGACAAAATCGACGATAATATACCCTTCATACATTTCGATGAGATGCATCGCTTCATGCGCCACTTTGCTTAAATCAGGCGTTTGATAGCCTGCTTCGTGGCTTAGGAGATTTTGTTTATCCGCAAAGTGCGGTAAAAGCGTTTCAAAGAGTGGGTCATGGATGTCAATGATAAATTTGTGATCGAGCGTTGCGTCTAAAAATTGTTTGAACCAATTAAGATGGTGAAAGTCTGTGACCATACCGTTTTTAAGTTCATTACTCTGTAAATAAACGACAATTTTACCTTGATGTCCGTGCAGATGACGGCACGCTAAACAGCCTGTGAGGGAAAATTCGGAGTCGAGTTGTTGCGACCAGACACGATGTCCGTAACAAAAATCGAACTCTTTACTGATTTGCCATAACATAGATATACCTTAATATGTGATGCTTAAATGATACCTAAAAAGAGATATAAAGAAGATTTTTGACGTGCTTTTTAGTCTAAAAAGACTATGATAATAGGATAAAAAAATAAGAAGAGTGTTATGTTAAAAGTTGTCGAGATGTTTTATTCCATTCAAGGTGAGGGAACGCAAGTGGGGGTTCCTTCTATTTTTATTCGTCTTTATGGGTGCAATTTGAGCTGTTCCTTTTGTGATGAGGAGCTTCATAAGGGTGCGTATGAGGAGCTTTCATTTGATGCGGTGTTAGAGCGCATTAAGGCGTATCCTTCGATGAATGTGATTATCACAGGGGGTGAGCCTAGCATTTATGATCTCAATGGTTTTATTGACTTTTTACAAGCGCATATGTACGCGGTATCGGTGGAAACCAATGGTTATAATTTTTCAAATATCGCCAGTGCCAACTGGATAACGTATAGCCCTAAAGATTGGAATCACATTGCAAAACATGGATATGATGAGGTGAAGTTTATCGTCTCTAAAGATTCAGATGTTTCTAAATTGCTTGATTTTAAAAGTTACAAGCCTCTGTTTATTCAGCCACAAAACAATGCGCACACGCCCAATCAAGAAAATTTAGCCTTTTGCATTGCGTTTGTTAAAGCCAACCCTCGTTTTATTTTGAGTGTGCAACTGCACAAGTTTTTAGGAGTAGAGTAATGAGTAAGGCATTGGTTGTTTTTAGCGGTGGACAAGATAGCACGACCTGTCTGGGATGGGCGAAGAATCGTTTTGAGTATGTGGAGAGCATTACGTTTGATTATGGGCAAAAACATAAAGTAGAAATTGCTCAAGCACAAAAGATTGCTTCGCTTTTACATGTAAAAAACACGCTGTTAAGTTTAGATGCGTTTTCACAGCTTAATGATTCTGCCTTGATTGATAGCACACAAGATATTGGTGCACACCACAGAGTACACACCAATCTTCCAGCTTCTTTCGTGCCCAATCGCAATGCCATTTTTTTTACCCTCGCTCATGCGTTTGCACAAAAGCAGGGGATTGAGCATATTATTATTGGGGTGAATCAGACTGATTACTCAGGTTATCCTGATTGTAGGGAACCGTTTGTGAAAGCCTTAGAACTTGCGCTAAATTTAGGAAGTGAAGCGAACATTACGTTTCATTATCCGCTTATGCACTTAACCAAAGCGGAAACATTTTTACTTTCAAAAGAAGAGGGCGTTTTGGATTTGGTGCTTAATGAGTCGCATACGTGTTATAATGGTGAACATAGTGAGAAACACACGTGGGGATATGGATGTGGCGAGTGCCCCGCATGCGTGTTGCGTAAACAAGGCTGGGAAGCTTACGAAAAGGGCATCTGACTCTCTTACATGTAAAGAAAGGAAGAGCCTTTGGTGCATCCATAAAGGAGTTCTCTTATGAGTGTCAAGTCCTCTTTTTTTATTTTGGCAATGATGACCTTTTTGGTCGCTATTGGCATACAATCTTTCTTATGGGTTCAAGAGCGTGAACATGTCAAAGTGATGGCAGAAGGGTATGCGAAAGAGCTGAGCGAAGGGTTTAAGCAGATTCTAGCGCTCAAGTCTGAACCGATGAAAAAACAGTCTTTAGATTATGCCGTTTGGAATGATTTGGCGTCATTTGCTGAGGAGCCTGATGAAGAGTGGGCGAGGGATAATCTTGAAGGCAGTACGATTCAATTTACGATTGATGGGTTTTATGTCTTAAATGCATCCAAAAAGGTACTCTTTAGTGAGACGAAAAAACCCTTTTTAGATAATCTTCCTACATGGTTAAATCTCCAATTTTTAGATGCCAGTCAAGAGCATGTTTTACACTTTTTTCTCAACCATGAGCATAAAGTTCTTGAGTTTTATATTGCCCCAATTCGAAGACTCGATCAGCGCATCACCTCTTTTGATAGAGCCAAAGGGTTTGTGGTGATTGTCAAGCATTGGGATGAGGCTTTTTTAAAGGATTTAGGCTCGTATGGAATTGCTAAGGTACAGCTGAACCGTTTAGCGCCGTTGCATAATGATTATATGATTGCTGATGAGATTGTGCTACGAGATTATAGAGGCTCAATCGTTGCTACGCTCTATTTGCATATGCATAATCGTATGAGTGAGGTGTTAGATGATTATGGGATGAAAGATATGCAGCTTAATCTTGCGCATACGCTGATTCTGATGCTTGTTTTTATCGCTCTTATCGCTAAATACATTACGTTTCCTCTGCGTGATATCTCCCTCTCTTTAAAACAAAAAAGCAAGGAACCTTTACAAAAGTATGTGCTTCAAAAAAATGAGTATGGAGAGATTGCTCAAGCGTTATGTGATGCGTTTGAAACCAAAGTCGCCATAGAAGAGATGAATCTTCATTTAGAAAAGAGCATTCAAGAGGAAGTTGAAAAAAACCGTTTGAAAGACAGGATGCTCTTTCAACAGTCCAAACTAGCAGCCCTAGGTGAAATGATTAATAATATTGCTCATCAATGGAGGCAACCGCTTAATACCATTAGTGTGATTATTAACCGCATCTTTTTAGAGAGCCAAACCAGAAAATTAACTCCTTTGATTTTGGAAGAGGAGATTAAAAAATTGCGGGGGATTATTGTGCATATGTCCTCAACGATTGATGATTTTAAGGATTTTTTTAAACCCGATAAAGGCAAGATACTCTTTTATTTGCACGCATGTATTGAGGAGAGTTTGAAGATAACAGATGGTGGCATTGCGAACCATGATATCACTTTTGAGATTGAGTGTTCCCCTGATTTGGCACTCTATGGGTTTAAAAAAGAGCTCTCTCATGTCTTTTTAGTTTTGATTAATAATGCCAAAGATGCTATTTCGGAGCGTCGTATTGAAAAAGGGCACATTTGGATACGTGTGTATGAGCAAGAGCATTATGTGATTATTGAGGTATTAGATAATGGGGGTGGTGTGGATAAAGATAAACTTCCTCATCTTTTTGATCCTTTCTTTACGACTAAAGAGGGCACAAAAGGGAGTGGGACAGGTTTGTATATGGCAAAACAGATTATTGAGCAGAGTATGCAAGGTTCTATCGCTGTCAGTAACGAAGCGGGTGGCTTGATGGTGAGCATTGTTTTGCCAAAGGATGATATTGATTAACGGCGTTACATGTAAAGAAGAGAGGCTTTAAAAGCCTCTCTTCTTCTTGGTTATTTTTTGCTCTCAATGCCTAAAGCAAGAAGTTCTTGATGGGTGTAGGGAATGGGTATTTTAGTGCCTTCTTTATCGACATGTACATAGGTGAGTACCGCACTGGTGACATGCAAACAGCGGCGTTCACCAAAGTAGGAGCGCTCCGCATTAACCTCGACTTGAACGGTTAAGGAGGTTGTCCCCACACGCATAATTTTCCCATAGCAACTTATCACATCTCCCACATGAAGCGGTTCTTTAAACTCCATGGAGTGGACGGCTACGGTGACAACACGTCCCACATTTAAATCCCGTGTAGCAAGGGCACCTGCAATATCAATTTGCGACATAATCCACCCGCCAAAGATATTTCCAGCGGGATTTGTATCTTTGGGCATGGCTACCATTTTGATACGGGGTTCTCCCATTGTGTTCATGTAACGCCTTTTTTATGAAAATGCGCACATCATAGTACAGAATGGTTTGAAGGTAATTTAAATGAAAAATCAGAGCCAACGCCTAAGGTACTTTGAATCTCTAGGCTGGTGTTGTGAAGTTTGAGGATGTAATTGACCAGTGCTAAACCAAGTCCCATAGAGTTATCCCATGAGTGTGAGTTAGAACGGTAGAATTTTTTGGTTACTTTGTCGATTTCATCTTCTTTAATGCCCACGCCACTATCTTTTACATGTAAAGCATTTTCTTCTAGGCAAATCGTAATGGTATCGTCTGAATATTTAAGGGCATTGTCAATTAAGTTGGTGATAACCAGCTCCATCATCGTACGATCTGCGTTGATGAGGTAGTGCGGAGGAAGATGGCATTCTATGGTACGTGTTGGGTTTTTTTCTCGAAAACTTTGTGCAATGTCGTGGGTTATTTTGACGATATCAAAACTGCTACTTTGCGTCGTAAAATCCCCATTTTCAAATTTGGTGGTCAGGGCTAAACGATCTATCATCGTAGAAATTTTTTGACCGTTTTGAACAATCTTTCCTAAAAAGCGCTCTTTGATTTGCACACTGGCATTGGGGTCATCCAACAGGGTTTGCGCATATCCCATAATGGAGGCAATGGAATTTTTAAACTCATGGCTAATAGCGGAGATAACATCGCTTCGCTGTTGGGAAATCAGTTTGATTTTTGCGGTGTATTTGCGTTTTTGACGGGCACGTTTTTCTAGTTTTGTCGCAAGTTTTTTAAGGTAATTGGAAATTTCTAAGAACTCTAAACAAAAGTGAGAGGAGAGGGTGATTTTATAATCTTTATCGGCGATTTGTTGCAGATTTGCAATGATTTTATCAATCTCATGACGAATCTTTTTACTGAGATGATAGGCGCCATAAAGACCAAGAAGAAGGCTGAGCGTAAAGATAAGCGCTATCTTGACCCAGAGCTCGTAAAAATTGTGCATGATGGAGCCTATGTTCATTGCCAGACGTAAAAAGAGTATTTGGTTATTATATTCAAAGCGGTGTGCAACGTAGAGAAAATTACTTTTTATCGAATCAGAAAAGCGAATGGCATGTGCAAATTCGATTTTTTGAGCTTTAACTATCTCCTCACGATGGGCGTGGTTGTCCATCGTTTCACTGTCTTTATCGCTATCGACCAAAACGACACCCTCTTCGTTGATTAGGGTAAAACGAATCCCTGAATCTTCTTTAATGAGCGTAGCAAACGATTCAAGTGTGTCAGGAGTGCTGGGAAGTTGGTGTTTGATGATTTTGATATAAGCGATTAATTGACGTTGATAGGTTTCGATATTGTCTGTTTTAATGGTAAAGTAACTCACGATACTTGAGAGAAAAAGCGTGCCCAAAAAGAGTGTCAAAAGCGCACGGGTGATGTGCTGGTGAAGCATTAGCATAAGCTGTATCCTACGCCCCAGACGGATTTGATGTACTCTTTTTCTTTGCTGGGGTCTATTTTTCCTTTGAGACGGTTGATGGCAACATTGACCGTTTTATCTTGAAAAAAGTCATCACTTTTCCAGACATGTTCGAGTAGAAATTCACGGCTTAAAACAGAGCTTTTGTTTTCAATGAGGGTGCGTAAAAGGTCAAATTCGAGTTTGGTCAGTTCAACTTCTTTGGTGTTTACATGTAACGTATGCGCTTCCAAATCAAGGATTAAATCACGATAGGAGAGCGTTTTTTGCTGATAAGGTGCGGTGCGTGCTAAAATGGCTTTAATGCGAAGCAGTAGCTCTCTCATATTGTACGGTTTGGTGAGATAATCATCCCCACCTCGTAAAAATCCCTCTTCGATGTGCGCATCGCTGTCTTTAGCGGTGACAAAAATCACCGCTTGAGAGAAACCCTTTTCCCGAAGGGTTTTCACAAATTCACTGCCTTCCATCCCTGGAAGATTTCTATCGACAATTAAAAGGTCAATGGGCTCTTCTTGCAAACACTTTTCTACGTTTTTGGTGTTTAAAAAGCCTAAGGTTTCATATCCCTCTTTTTGCAAGTTATACTCTAAAAGTTCGAGTAAATCCTCTTCATCTTCGATAATTAAAATGGTCTGCTTCATTTTCCCTCAATAGTGTAAAAAATCATTGGATTTAATAGGTCTTCATCTCTCCACCCACACGGGCGAAAATCATGAGTTGAACGATATTGACACTTCTATCTGCCATGCGCTCAAGTTTTCGCATCGTACTTAAAATCTGAATAAAATCGGCACCTTGGTCAATCAGTTTGGCAATATCGCTTAAAATATTTTTTTCCAAAATGGAGTACAAATCATCGCTCTTGCTCTCTTCCACTTTTACTTTTCGATAGATATCTTCAAGCATCTCTTTATCCACAATATCGATTGTTGAGATAGAAAGGGTGACGGCTTGAATAGATGTTTTACACAAGTGCGCTGAGTATTCGTGTAGGGACGCAAAAGAGATACCGCTTTGTAAATGGAGCGCCATACGTTTACTGAAACTGCGAATATTTTCGGCGATTTTGACCAATTCGTTGGTGATTTTAAGATAAGCAACCATCTTACGCAAATCTTTGGCTTCAGGACCAAAAAGTGCGAGGGTTACCACAATTTCATTATCAATAGCATTGGCTTGGTTTTCTACATTTTTCAAAAGCGTTTTGGCTGAGTCAAAACGACTGATATCTAAACTCTCCATGCCACTGAGTGTTTTTTCACTTGCCATCGTAATCTCAGCGCCGAGGTCTAAAAGCATTTTTTTGATTTCAATGAGTCTCTCTTCATATTTTTGAAGCATCCATCTTCCTTGTAATAGTTTCTCATCATTGTAGTTCGAAATCGTTACAATATGGTAACATAAAAAGCCCCTTAGCGTTACCACATCGTAATGCTCTCCTTTTATAATCTCCCCAAAATCTTTACATGTAAAAGGAGCCAACGATGGTCGATGTTGAAAAAGCTTTGAGCGTCAAATATCCTGCCATGCTTTCGTATCCTTCCATTGTGCGTCACAGTTTTGTCTATGTGTTGAAAAAATTGCTCCATCAAGAGGAGATTAACACGTTTTTAACACATACGGAGGCGTATAGGGGCTTTGATTTTGTGGAAGCAGTATTGGAATATTTTAATTTTGGTTATACCATTTCCAACAAAGATAAAGCCAATATCCCCGCTTCTGGTCGTGTGATTATGATCGCCAATCACCCTTTGGGAGCGTTAGATGCATTGGCGCTCATTGCCTTGGTGAAAGAGATTCGAAGCGATGTTAAAATTCTTGCCAATGATATTTTGATGCAAATTGAGCCATTAAGTGAGCTTTTGATTCCGATTGATAATCTCAATGGCGTGATGGCAAAAGAGTCTATCAAAAAAGTGTATGAGGCATTGCAAAACGATGAAGCACTCATCGTTTTCCCTTCAGGTGAGGTCTCAAGAGCGCATCCTACGGGCATCAAAGACACTAAATGGAAAAAAGGGTTTTTAAAGTTTGCCCAAAAAAGCAATGCCCCTTTGTTACCTGTGTTTATTGATGCAAAAAATTCACCGCTTTTTTACACGCTTTCGATGATTAATAAACAACTCTCTACTTTTTTATTGGCCAGAGAGATGTTTAAAAAACGCTCTAAAATCATTGGTTTTAAAGTGGGAGAGATGATTCCTTTTAAGAGTTTGCAAAAAAGCGAGATGAGTGAGACAACGCTTGTTGGATTGCTGAAAAAGCATCTTTATCGCATTAGTAAAGGTAAAAAAGGTATTTTTGCGACCCAAAAGGCGATTGCCCATCCTGAAGAGCGCAAATCCATTCGTAGTGAGCTGAAAAATTCGACTCTTTTGGGGCAAACCAGTGATGGTAAAAAGATTTATCTTTACGCTTCAGAGGAGAACTCGGCACTGCTTAAAGAGATAGGTAGACTTCGGGAGGTGACTTTTCGTAAAGTGGAAGAGGGTACAGGTGAAAAACGGGATGTTGATTTTTTTGATAAACACTATAAACACATTATTTTATGGGATGAGGAAGAGCTTGAAGTGGTGGGGGCGTATCGTATTGGGGAGGCGAATTTTATCAGTGATTATTTGGGAGCTGAGGGATTTTATTCACACACGCTTTTTGAGTTCATGCCCTCGTTTGAGCCTTATTTGCACAATGCCATTGAGCTAGGGCGCTCCTTCGTTCAGCCTCGTTATTGGGGGAGCAGAGCGCTGGATTATTTGTGGCAAGGCATTGGGGCGTATTTGTTTGCCAATCCGCATATTCGTTACATGTACGGACCAGTGAGTTTAAGTGATGTCTATCCTAAGATGGCAAAGAATCTTATTATTACCTTTTATACGCTCTATTTTAGCCCTTCTTCTGCGTTAGTTAAGGCTCGAAATGGTTACTTTATGAGTCATGCGGAGATGAAAGAGGCGGAGGCATTTTTTACGGGCGATGATTATAAAGCCGATTTTTTAACGCTCAAAGAGCAACTCTCTTTAATGAACTTGTGTGTTCCAACGTTATATAAACAGTACACCGAACTGTGTGATGAGGGAGGCATATGCTTTTTAGATTTCAATATAGATAAAGCCTTTGGAAATTGTGTCGATAGCTTTATTTTGGTGGATATTAGCAAAATTAAAGAGGCGAAAAAAGCACGTTACATTAAAGGAGATTAAGCACCAGCAATGGTGCTTTTTTACGCCTCAAGCATGGTATCTAGCGCTTTGATTTTTTCTAAGGCTTGGTAGGAAGCGTTGTGCGCATTTTGGCTGAGCCCTTCACTAAAATGTAACACATTTTCCAATAAAACCGCAATACCTAAAAAAATAGTTTTGACACAGATGTTGCGTAGATAACTTATCAAAATGGGCGTTGGTAGGTTGTGTGTGGAGTAAACATAGGTTCGCTCATCGCTAAGGTCTAAAAACTCTATCTCTCCTTCTTTGAAACCACTCATGGCATCGACCACGACAATGACATCGGGGGAAAATTCACGCAAAGCGGCAAACTCATTTTCAGGGGTGTCATGTCCAAAAAAGACCTTCCACTCAGGTAATTGTTCCTCAACCAGTCGCCCTACGGCAATGGCGACGCCATCATCGCCTCTTAACTCATTTCCGACACACAAGAGTGCTTTTCTCACGCAAAATCCTTCCGTAAAACCAAATAGCCCTCGTTAAGATGAGATAGAATCTCTTTTAAGGGAGACTCTATCATTTCAGGTAAGAGCTTTTGAGCATGTTCAGGGAAAATTTCAATTTCAAAATATTTACTCAAATTTCCCAGCTTAAATTTCAGGTATTTCCCGCCTCCTGCGAGGATATTTTCATAGGCCTCATTTTCTATCTCTAAGACTTTTTCACTAAAGTCAATCGTTCCAATGCCATGCCCAATGCAGGTTGAAAAGATTTTAATCTGCTCAAGCTTCGCATCACCCGATTTAGCACCATCGAGGTGTCGTTTTCTCAGCTGATAGACTTCTATCATTTCGCACCCCAATGCACACGATGCAGACTGATTTTATCGTCCTCTTCACACGGGATATATTGGGTATAAATGTCATTGTGTAAGATACCCATACACTCCGCATAACGAGGGTCTTCTTCGTTTTGGATAGCGTTGGTTATAGAGATTTTGGTGGCTTTTGGATTTTTAATATCACCACTTTTTACTAAAGCGTCTAAGTATTTATCGTAGAGTTTTCGACCAAAAACATAACTCATCAATCGCTTCGCTTGTACCAATAAATCTCGCTCAAATAAGCTGTTTCCCATAATAGAATCTTCCACCAAAGAGGGCATTTCACCTTCTTCTTCAAAACTGACTTTTTGAAGTCTTTGCTCCATGACACCCAAAGCGGTTGTCAGCCCATAAATAATACTCGCAGGATGGGGAGGACACCCTGGGATATAAACATCCACAGGAATAATTTTATCAATGCCACTTAAGACACTGTACGCATCATAAAAAATGCCACCCGTTGCACCACAGGCTCCAAGGGCTACGACGATTTTTGGATCAGGTGTTGCTTCATAGGCACGAAGCAGTGGATAGTACATTTGACGTGTCACAGGACCTGTACAGAGCAAAATATCCGCATGGCGAGGATTGGCAACGAGTTTAAAGCCAAAGCGCTCAGGATCCCACAAAGGAGTAATGGCGGCAAAAATTTCTATCTCACACCCGTTACAACTGCCACAGTCGATGCGAAATACGCTAAAACTGCGACCAATATGTTTTAAAAGCTCCAGCTTCTCTTCTAAGCTATTTGCCAGTGCAATATCACTGGGTACTTCATAGGTTTTCATTCTATCACCATCTCTTTGCCACTGGTAAAGTTTTTGACCGTAGCTTCTTTTTTACATGTAGGGCACATACTCAAATATGCTTTTGCCTCTTCAAGCCTTTTTTCACTGACATTGGCTTTGCTTAAACACTCAAAGCTATACTTAATGAGCCTTTTCGCACTAAAGGGTTTGTGGCAAGTCGTACAGCACTGCACATCCAGTTCGCCTCGTTGAATCAGTGCGGATTTGTCAAATTTAACAGCAAGTTCAAACTCTTCACTGAGGCGAATCGCACCTGTGGGGCACACTTCATCACATCTGCCACAAAAAATACATCGTCCGCAATCAAACTCCCAGACCAATTTGCTCTTATCTTCATTAAATTGTACGGTAATGGCATTGGATGGGCAGGCAATGCCACATGCCGCACACCCAATACACAAGTCAAAGGTATAAGCAGGTTTTCCCCGAAAATTTTGGGCGACTTTGTAAGGCTCAAAAGGGTATTTGTGGGTGATTTCCCCATATTTTTTACTGATATCAAGAAGTTTCATCATCGTAGATCCTTTAGGGGACTATTGGTTTGCGTTCTGGAAAATTCTTTTAAATCTTTATGGGTTAAGATTTTACTCTTTTTGCTCTTCATATCGACTACGGTGACACGTTCCGTACACGAATAACACGGATCAAGGCTGCACACAATCAGCGCTGCATCGGCGATGGTATTGCCACGGAATTGAAAACGAAGGCTTGGCCAGTTGTTATAGGTCGCTGCGCGGCATCTCCAACGAAATACTTTTTGCGCACTGCCTTGCATAATCCAATGCACATTCTCGCCCCTTGGCGCTTCTACATAGGCTAGGGCGTAATTCTCAGGTTTGACATGAAACTTTGGATCGACAATAATCGCTGTTTGTGGCATGAGTTCAAAACATTGGCGGATGATGGAAACGGAGCTTTTAAGCTCCATATAGCGCACCATCTCTCTTGCATATACGTCACCCCCTTCAACGACCGCTACATCAAATTCAATCTGTTTAAAAAAGTCATAGGGATGGTCGTAGCGGGTATCTCGCTTAATACCACTGCCTCTAATATTGGGTCCCACAGCGGAGAAATCCCGTGCCACTTGTTTATCCAAAATGCCCACGCCCTTCCAACGTTTCATTTGGCGTTGGTCATCCATGATGGCATCCCAGACTTCATCCACTTGAGTTTCAATAATTTTGAGGATTTTAAGGCTCTCTTTAATCTCCACGCCAGTCATATCCCGTCTTAGTCCACCCATGACCACATTGCCATAGGTTTTACGTCCACCCGTAACCAGTTCTGCGAGTTTCATAGAGTATTCACGAATTCTAAAGATATGCATAAAGGCATTGTAGTTACCTGTAACTTCACAGGCAAGTCCAATGTTCAAAAGATGGCTATGTAACCTTTCAATCTCTGAACAAATCACTCGAATCGCTTGGGCACGAGCAGGAATTTCTAAATTAATCGCTTTTTCTGCCGCTTCAATACACGCAATCGAGTGTGCATACCCACAAATACCACAGACCCTCTCCGCCAAATAGCCCATTTGGTCATAGTTCATGCGGTTTTCAGCCAGTTTTTCCATACCTCGGTGTTGGTAAAAAAGACGGTAATCCGCATCAATAATCGTATCACCATCACAAAAAAGTCGAAAGTGTCCAGGCTCATCTGCTGTGATGTGCAAAGGTCCTAGAGGTACATCAATAATGCCTGAACCTTCTGGGCGTAAAAACTCATACTCAGGCTCCATATAATGATCTTTCATGTCAGGACGGTAGCGATAATCCATGGCATCTTTACGAAGCGGAAAAAGTCCCTCTGGCCAGTCATCACTCAGCGCTAAACGTCGTTTATCAGGCAAACCTTCTGCTACCAGTCCAAACATATCGTAAGCTTCTCTTTCATACCAGACACAAGCAGGTACCAAAGGTGTGACGGAAGGATACGTGAGACTCTCAGGAGAGACCAATGCTTTGATAGTCACAAAACATTTTTCATCTTGAGCGATTTCATCCCCTTCAAACATTTTGCCACCTTCCATAGAGAGGGCATAATAAAGAGCGTAATGCTTATTGATGCTTCGCTCATCATTAGGAATCATCGTGGAGAGATAGCCACCCATATCGTAATACAAAAAGCGAACGGCTTCAGGCAAGTCGTTTAACTCGACCAATGCCGTGACTTGATCATCACACTCTCTGGTGACGTCTAAAATGTTAATTTTGCTACGAAGAGCTTCTATAAATTTATCACATTTCATGGGAAATCCTATTGTTTTAAGATGCTTTTAACGCTCTCATTTAAAAGAAACGTTAAGGATTCAAATTGCCATACGCCAAAGGCGACAATTAAAACAGCCAGTGCGATAAGTGGGAGATTTTCGCTGAGTTTCATCTCTCCATGATGTTCCACTTTTCCCTCTACTTTACCAAAAGCAGCCAGAAAGAAGTGTGAAAAATCGGCGATAAAAATAATGGCTAAGGCGAGTGCAAAAATTCCCATTAAAACATACTTCCCATCGATGGCAGCAGCCTTAAAGATTAAAAATTCACTCACAAAAATAGCAAAGCCAGGCACACCCACCAGTGAACAGATAGCAATGCCAAAAAGCACGGCAGTTAAAGGAGCGATGCGTATCATACCTCCCATTTTGGTCATATCTTTGGTGCCATAAATTCTGGCGATATTGCCTGTGGAACAGAAGGCTAAAGCTTTGGTAAAGGAGTGTGCCACACAGTGAAACAAAGCTGCAAAAAGTCCAATCGCACCACCCACACCTAAACCAAACGCAATGACACCCATATGTGCTACGGAGTGATAAGCAAACATCCGTTTGACATTGTGTTGGCGAATAAGGAAAAAGGCTGAGATAAAAAGCGTAAGAGTCGCACTCACTATCATCACAGATTCTACAAAATCAAATCCAACACCATTTGCTACAATGGCATAGTAACGCACAAGCCCCAAAAGCGCACATTTTAAAAGAATACCTGAGAGCAATGCTGAGGTAGGTGCTGGTCCTTCTGCGTGAACATCGGGTAACCATGTATGGGTAGGTGCAAATCCAGCTTTTGTACCAAATCCAATGAGCGCAAGGACAAAGATGAGTTTGAGGGCTTCTTTATCTATTAAATCAGCGTGAGCAAGAAGGTTGGTGTAGAGCATAGCATCCCCTTCTACATTTCCATTGGCAGCAGAAAAGAGTAAAATGGTCGCATAAAGCGCAAACGCAAGTCCAATACTGCATAAAACGATGTATTTGTATCCGCTCTCTGTTGATTTTTTATCGTTTTTGACCGCAACAAGAAAGACGGAAGCAAGGGTAGTCGCTTCAATCGCTGCCCACATAAAAGCGATGTTATTACACAGGACACTTAAACTCATTGTCCATGTAAAAATAAAACTGAGCGCAAAGTAGTTTTTCACTTCTCTGACATTCATATGACCCTCTTCAAGTTCCCACTTCATATAAGTGGTCGCATAAACATTGACCAGAAGTCCTGTAATCGCAATGAGTGATAAAAAGATAGCGCCCATGGCATCAAGAAATAAAAAGTGTTCAAACGCAAAGAGTTCATTGCCTTTTACAACATCACTGATTGCCATCAAAAGGAAAAAAGAGACGATAAAACTTAGAACAATATGAACGCTCTGCAACACTTTAAAACGCTGTGGCATACAAAACATAATGATGCTACATACCATTGGTACGATAAGTATTAATATTAAACTATTCATGTTATCCCTTTAAATTAACCGCTTTAGAGGTATCAAGACTCTCATAGGTTGCATAAAATCGTTTGGCTAAAATACCCATAATGAGGACAGCAAAAATCGCATCGGTTAAGATACCTACTTCTACCAGTTCGTGGGCGTTGTATGCCATGAGTGCTAGGCTTAGGTGTATGCCATTTTCAAAGAGGCAGTAGGCGAGGATTTGCTTGATAAACGAGTTTCTCAAAATAAATCCAAAGATGCCCATCATAAAGATAAAAGGTGCCGCAAACAAAGGCAGGGTATCTTGAATCAGGGAGAAATGGATAAAGACTTTGTAAAACATCATCGCAACGGCGAGTGAAAAACTAAGGGCGATAACAGGTGAGATAAAAAAACCACCTACAGGTTCATCTTCGACCACCACACCTAATTTTTTAACCACTCGTAGTAAAAAGAGTGGTACAAGGATCACTTTCATGACAAAAGCAGTTCCTGCCCAAATAAGCAATTCATGCGCATCATACTTTACATGTAAGAGTAAAAAGACAAGAACTAAAAGCAGTGTTTGCAGGGCATAGGCTTGAATGCTATGACGGTATTGTCGTAAGCTAAAAACCGCAAAACTGGTTCCCATCATCAAAACGGTGAGACTATTGATTAGTGTTTCCATGGTTAAATTCCCATAATATAAAGTGCCAATGAAGTACATGAAACCGCTAGTGCGTAGAGCATAGTGCGTTTCACTCCTTTATTGATGGTAAAGCGTGGTCCAAAGTTATCGATAAAAACACCCATAATATACAAAAATCCTACTTGCGCTAGAAAGATGAGCAAGGATAAAATAGGATGATTGACAAGTCCCCACGGCATAAAAATGACGATAAAAAATCCTAAGACACTCATTTGCTTGAGTAAGATAGCCATGTCAATAATGGCAAAATCTTTACCACAAAATTCTCCCAAAACGCCCTCTTGCAACTCTTGCTCTGCTTCGGCTAAGTCGTATGGTTTACGTCCTGTCTCAACATACATCACCCATAAAAAGGCTGTCGCTGCGATGGAGAACGAGGGAATGTTATAGCCATAAACACCTGATTGAATCATATTGACAATAGAGGCTAAATTGGTACTGCCTGCGCCCATCATCACTACGATTAAACAAATGACCGCAACCTCTTCGGTATAAAAACCCATGGTTCCCTCCCTGCTGGCACTTACGCCTGAGAAAGGATTGGCGCTGTCAATACCTGCTACGATAAACGTAAAGCGAAAAAGAGCCGCCAAATAGAGTAAGATGAAAATATCGCTAAAAGGCATAAGGCTACTCGTAGCGTCTCTTCCATAGGTAATAGGAAGCACACAAAACATGGCTGCCGCACTGATAAACATCATATAAGGTGCGATACGAGAGATATAGCTTACGCTGTGTGATTGGGTTCTGCCACGTTTGAGCAATTTGTAAATATCGTAATAGGTCTGAAAAATATTCGGTCCTATACGGGATTGAAATTTGGCTCTTAGCTTTCGTGACATTCCATCAAACAAAGGAGCGACAATAATGGCTAAAAGCAGTTGCATCAATAGGTAAAAAAAGTCCATAGTCTTCTCTCCTTATAAATAGTAATACCCAAAGATGAGTATTAGACAAAGATAAATCAAAATATACCCTGCATAAAGGTTGGTTCTTCCATTTTGAAAGACACCTATCTTATCCGCCACAACCATAATAAAATCAATAACAGGCGCATAAAGCTTTTCCCAAAAAAGGTCATGTGTTTTATGGGTGTAGGTCGCTTTTGAAAAATAGCCATCTATCTTAATCTCACGTTCGTATCGCAAGAGAAAGCTGAGGGCTTTTTTAATATCACCGGTAAATGCGTTTGAGCCAATTTGCATCGTAGGGTTGTACTTAAAGCCACATGCCCAAGGCTCAGTTTGGCGTGCTACTTTGTGGTTGGCTTTTAAGAGATAGAGAAAGAAAAACGGCAAGAGGGCACATAAGAGCATCACCATGACAAGTAATGGCATAGAGATAAGTCCATGCACACTTTGTGAGGTTTGCGGTATCAGTGTGAAGACCATGCGTGAGAGCATCCCAATGACATCGTTCATAAAAAGACCCAATCCCACACATAAACTTGCCAATAATCCTAAAGGAAGGAGCCTGATAAAAGAGACCTCTTTAATCTCCTCCATTTTTTGAGGCTCACGAGGGAGTCCTAAAAAGATGGAACCATAGACTTTCGCAAATGCCATCAGTGCCATCGCTCCTGTGATAGAGAGTGCAATAATCGCTGTTGCAAAGAAGAAGCGTGAAGCGATTCCTGCATCTACACCTCCCATCACCATCGTTTTATAGATAACCCATTCACTTGCAAATCCATTCAGTGGAGGCAGTGCACACATGGCAACGACTGCCACACAGAAAATAAGCGAAGTGAGTGGCATTTTTTTATGCAAACCCCCTAGGGTGTCCATATTGCGTGTGAGTGTTGCGGTGTAGACATTACCACTGAGCATAAAAAGAAGCGATTTGAAAACGGAGTGGTTTAAAATATGAAAAAACGCCGCAATGAATCCTAAAAGTGCAAGGGTAGGGGAGTTGGCACCCAGTCCGTAAAAAGCACCACCGAGTCCTAAAAAGATAATTCCCACATTCTCACAGGAACTGTACGCAATCGAAGCTTTATAGTCATTGGAAACGAGGGCGTACATAATGCCAAAAACACAGCTTAAAGCACCCATGAAGAGTAAAATGTAGCCAAAATGAACCCATTGAGGAAGCAGCAGTGAAAACTTGATAAAGGCAAAGAGCGCTACTTTGATCATCACTCCACTCATCAACGCTGAGGCGTTGGAGGGACATTCACAGTAAGCCACAGGTAGCCAGACATGAAAAGGAAACATACCCGCCTTAGAACCAAGTCCAACTAGGAGGAGTACAAAAAGGGTGAGACTCGCTCCAAAGCCAATGTTCATCTCATTGAAATGACTAAATTCAAAACTGTCTGCAAAACTTGCCATAATTAAGAGTGCGACCATCAGACAAAACGCACCAATTTGTGCGATGCCCAAATAAATCATTATGTTTTTACTGCTCTCTTTACCATCGTTGATAAGAATAAGAAGCGCAGAGAGAAGGGTCATCACTTCCCATAACAGCATAAATGAAAAGACATTATCACTGGCAACCACAAGTAACATTGAGAGAATAAAAGCATTAAACAAGGAGGCAAAAACAGCAAGATTGGCTTTTTTCTCATAAAATTTAGCGTAATCAAAACTAAAGAGTGAAACTGCAAACGCAATCATGCTGACAAGAAAGCTAAAAAACATCCCTAACGGCTCTAACCTAAAAAGAGGCGCGCTGATAAAACTTCCAGGCAATTTCCATATCAGGGTATCGCTAAGATGGGAAAAGAAAAAAATCGCCGCATAGAGTGAAAGAATACTCGCCAAGCCAAATCCCACTTTTTGTGCCAGAAGAGGCTTCTTATAAAGCAGAAGGGAAAGTAAAGATGCGAGTAAAAAGAGTGTGTAAATGGTTTGCATTAGGACTCCTCTGTGGTGGTTTGGGGTGAAGATGGTGTCTCTTTAGGCTTTTTGAGTACAGGCTCTGGAATGTTGCTAAATGTGACATCAGGTAGAATAGCTTTTAAGAAAGGGGCTAAATCGCCTTTGACTTTTTTACCAAATTTACATTCTGCTGTGATGGGGTCTACAAAGACCAAAGCCCCCGTTGGACACACACTCACGCATGCAGGACCACTTTCAAGACCTTTACACATGTCACATTTAATGGCAATGCTTTTTAGTCCACTGATACAGCCTGCTTCTAAGTGTGTTTCGACTTCGGATTGAATGGATGGAGGAAACTCAGCATCAATGACAATCGCCCCATAAGGACAGGCAATCGTGCAGAGCTTACAGCCAATACAGATCTCCTCACAAAGCTCCACACAGGAGTTTGCGATACGAAGCGCACCTGTTGGGCATACATTGGCACAAGGAGCATCATCGCATTGGCGACATTGGTTGGGCATTTTACCGCTCTCAAGGGAGAGCACATCCAATCTTTTTTTGGAGAGTTTCCCCCGTACGTATGCATTTTTAATGCAGGCTTTTACACATGCATTACAGGCGATACACATTTGCGGATTGGTAATAACGAATTGATGAATTTTTGACATAGACTACCCTTTACGGTATGGTATGGCTCAAAAAGAATACACTTTTTATAAAGACAATGAAATCATACCCTATATTGGTAGCGTGAAAATAGCAAGTTATTAAAATGAGAAATTAATTTCTAAAGTTAAAAGAAATGTTGTAGTGGAATGGGAGGTTCTAAGGCTTTTTACCGAGAGCAAAAAGACCTTAGAGTGTTTTACATGTAAAGAATTAAGCGGTTTTAAAAACTGAAAGTGCGTTGCTAAGATTGGAAGAGAGTTTAGAGAGATGCTCAGCCGCTGCTGCTATTTCTTCAACACTGCGTGCATTGGTAGAGGTGAGTTTGTGGATGGTGTCTACACGTTCTAACATGGCGTTAGCTTCATGGCTTCCTTTTTTGGCTTCTTGTGCCGCTCCTTGAGCAATCATCGCTGTTTCACTCATATTGTGGACAGTTTGAAGCATAAGTCCTTGTGTTTTCTCCGCTCTACTGCCTAAGGCTTGAATGTGTTGGGCATTTTTCTTCATTAAATCGGATGAGGTATTGACCGATTGGGTGATAACAGCAACGGTAGAATTGCTCTCTACCAGACTTTTTTGGGTGCGCTCAGCCAACTTTCGTACTTCATCTGCAACGACGGCAAAGCCTCTTCCATGCTCACCCGCACGGGCAGCTTCAATGGCGGCATTGAGGGCAAGAAGGTTGGTTTGCTCGGCAATATCTGAGATGACAGAGAGGACTTGTTGCACTTGCGCAACCTCTTTATCGAGTTGTTCTAGTCGTGCGGAGAGGTCGGTTTCATTGACAACAACGGTTTGAAGCTCAGAAGAGACGGCTAAAACCTCTTTGGAGGCAACATCAAGTTCTTCGGAGACACTTTGCATAATGTTTCCCGCATTTTGAGCGTTCTCTTCACTGACATGTAAAATCGTCGCAACGTTGCGTGTGGTATGCAGCGTGTGTTCGACCTCTTTGTCACTCTCTTCGGTACGTCTACCAATCTCAAGTGAGGTAGAGGAGAGTTCTTCTGCTACGGCAGCATTTTCCATGGCGGTACGTTTGGCATCATCAATGGCATGGCGCAGTTGTGAGAGAAGGGTATTAACCGTTTGCATCATGATTGATATCTCATCTTCGCCGTTGGTCTGAATGGTATGGGTTAAGTCTTTTGTTTCACCGATGTATTGACACTCTTTGGTGGCATTGGCTAATGATTTTTTGATGTTTGAAGCGACAAACCAAAAGGAGATATTGGTGATAAGAATCACAAAGAGAGCAACAACGATACCTAAAATACGAGCTTTTGATAAAGAGGCTTTCTCTTCTGCTTCAATCGCTTTGGAGAGTTCATCTCCTTTTTTAGAGATAATAATAAATCCATCGCGTCCTTTGTTGGTCAGTTCGGTAAATCTTTTGCCATCAGCTGTGGCTAAAAAATCTTTAGATTCGGTCTCTTTTTTGTATTTGGTTAGGAGGTCAAAACGAGGAAGTGTGGACTCTGCAAAGGCATCCACCCCTGTTTTGATTTCATTAAAGAGTTCAATATCTCTTTTAGAGGTTAGTAAGGGTTGGAGTTCTAAAAGGTGTTTGGCAAGGGTACGTTCTGCTTCGATGGATTTTTCCATGAACATAGGTACAAAGGTGATTTGATAGCCACGAGAGTGCATCAAAAGTTCTGCGGTGTCTCGGGTGATTTTTTCAATAATTTGAACTTTGTGTACAGCAATCTCAGCACGGGTGGTGTTGGAAATAAGCAGATAGCTTAAGCCTCCAATTCCCATTAAAATAATTAGAAAAAGTACAATAAGCTTGGATTGGATGGTTTTTAACATAAAATCTCCCTTAATTTTTAATTTTATATTTAAACATTTTCATCCGCCATTCTAACATAATAGAAAAAGATTTCTCGTGAGATTTAATGTGAGATTTGGCGCTTGTGTGGTGTAATCATCTTGTAACCAATTTTTTTTACAATGACACTGTTACAAAATCTTAAATGGAGTGTATCATGACAATAAAAATGAGCGCTATTGCGCTTTTAAGCGTTGCTGCGTTAAGTGTTGGTGCGAATGCAAGAGATCAGATTAAAATTGTTGGATCTTCTACGGTGTATCCTTTTACAAGCTATGTGGCAGAAGAGTTTAAAGCGACAACTGGCAACCCAACTCCTGTTGTTGAATCAACTGGAACAGGTGGGGGAATGAAGATTTTTTGTTCAGGTAATGGACTTGATACTCCTGATTTTACCAATGCATCACGTCCTATGAAAGCTTCTGAATTTAAAATCTGTGCTGAAAATGGCGTTACGGATATTACAGGGATGATGGTTGGTTTTGATGGTATTGCTGTTGCACAATCTAAAACTAATGGTGCTATCTCTTTAACCAAAGAGCATCTTTTCTTAGCCCTTGCAGAAGAAGTTCCAAGCAAAGATGGCAAAAGTTTGATTAAAAACCCATATAAAACATGGAATGAAATCGACGCAAAACTTCCAAATCGCAAAATTACCGTTTATGGACCACCTGCTACTTCAGGTACGAGAGACTCTTTTGATGAGATGGTCATGGAAGCTGCTTCTAAAAAGCTTGATGCATACGGTGATAAAAAAGGTAAATACAAAGCGATTCGTCAAGATGGCGTATTTGTTCCAGCAGGTGAAAACGACAACTTAATCGTTCAAAAGCTCACTAAAGACACAAGTGCATTTGGTATCTTTGGATACAGCTTCCTAGAAGAGAACGGCGATAAAATTAACGGCGCAGATGTCGATGGTGTCGCTCCGACTTCAGAGAATATCTCCAGTGGCAAATACCCGATTTCAAGAAGCCTTTATATCTATGCTAAAAACTCTCATAGAGGGCAAGTTAAAGGGATGGATGAGTTCTTAAAACTCTATGTTGATGCGAAGATGATTGGTCAAAAAGGTGTGTTAAAAACCATTGGTTTAGTTCCTATGACAGAAGATGAACTTAAAAAAGTTCAAGCGGCTGTTTTAGCAAAAACTAAACTTACTGAAGCAATGGTTAACAAACATACAATCCTTCCATAATCTTTACATGTAAAGCAACAAGGGGGCATTTTGCCCCTTTTTTTTTGAGACTTTTTTTAAAGGAATCTGGTGAGTACACAAACACTCTATCTTATCTTTTTTGGTGGGCTTTTCCCATTGATGTTTTTAGGATATATTTTAGGCAGACAAAAGGCGATTGCGATGCGCTCGCAAGGTATTAAAATGCATTCTCAACCTGACCAGTATGGTTGGTTTAGTGCGCTTTACACGGGGCTTCCTATCATCATGGTTGGAGTTTGTGGAGTATTTTTATACCTTTTTGGCTTTCATGCCATTCCTTTTCCTATGCTCATTGCAGCGTCTTTGGGTGTGGGTGCGCTGAGTTTAGTTTTCTTAATCAAAAATGTCAAAGCAACAACAAAAGCCAGAGATTTGGTGGAAGATTTGATTAAAGGGTTGCTGATTACGGCTTCGTTAGTTTCCGTCTTGACGACCTTTGGTATTTTGCTCTCCATTATTTTTGAAGCCTTGCAATTTTTTAAGATGCAGAGCTTTTTTAACTTCTTGTTTGGTTTAGAATGGGCGCCAGATACGGCGTTTTTAGAGGGAGCTGGAAGGGCAGACGCAGGTGCTGCGGAGGCAAAATTTGGCGCTGTGCCTATTTTTGCTGGAACCTTTTACATTACTGTGATTGCGATGATGGTGGCGATTCCTATTGGGTTAATGTCGGCTATTTTTATGTCAGAGTATGCCAGCTCAAAAGTTAGAGCGCAGGTGAAACCTTTTTTAGAGATTTTAGCGGGAATTCCTACCGTTGTGTACGGCTTTTTTGCGGCACTGACGGTTGCGCCTTTTGTCGTGAAAGTGTGTAATTTGGTTGGACTTGAAGCGCAGTATCAAAATGCCCTCTCAAGTGGTATTGTAATGGGAATTATGATTATTCCTTTTATCTCTTCTCTCTCGGATGATGTGATTAGCTCGGTACCTCAAAGTATGCGCAATGGTGCGTATGCGCTAGGAATGAATCAAGCAGAGACGATTCGTTTTGTCGTGCTTCCTTCTGCGATGCCTGGCATTATTGCTTCGATGTTACTTGCTGTTTCACGAGCACTCGGAGAGACGATGATTGTGGTTATGGCAGCAGGTCTTCGCCCAAATCTTACTCTTAATCCTTTGGAAGATATGACTACCGTGACGGTAAAAATTGTGGAAGCACTCACAGGCGATCAAGAGTTTAACAACCCACTGACGCTCTCTGCCTTTGCTTTAGGTTTGGTGCTTTTTGTGGTGACGCTGGTGATTAATATTATTTCGGTGAGTACCATCCGTAGTTTTCATAGAAAATACAAAGTTTCAACACTCTAAAGGGACGTCATGCCAAACGATAAAAACTATTTTTATATTCCTCAGATTAAAAAGCGTAACCAAAAAGCAGCGCTTTTTAAAAGCTTAACGATTTTAGCGATTGTCTTTTCTATCTCTTTTTTAGTCTTCTTTTTGACAGATATCGTACGTGCTGGGTATCCAGCTTTTACGCAGACGTATATTCAGATGGAAGTGGAGATTAATGAAGAAGTGGCTCAAAATCCTTATGGGGCGCTCAAGGGTAAAAACCTTAAAATTGCTAGTCGTGCGTGGCTTAGGGATTTGCCAAATCTCATTAAAGAAAATCCTTCATGGATGAATACGACGCAAATACTATGGGTACTGGCAAATTCAGAGGTTGACCAGTACGTGAAGGGTAAAGAGTCAAGAACAAAAGAGAGCGAACGTGCTTATGTGGATGAACTACGTGCTGAGGGAAAAGTAGAGCGAAAGTTTAACACCATTTTTATGACCACAGGGGATTCGAAGATTCCTGAAAACTCAGGGATTTACGCTTCGATTGTGGGAACGGTTCTAACGGTCATTGTCACGATGGCGATTGCGTTTCCTATTGGCGTGATGACGGCGATTTATCTTGAAGAGTTTGCTCCTGATAACCGTTTTACACAGATTATTGAGGTGAATATTAACAACCTAGCGGCGATTCCTTCGATTTTATTTGGACTTTTAGGTTTGGCGATTTTTATTAACTTTTTTGGGGTGCCTAGAAGTTCTCCATTGGTCGGTGGTATGACTTTGGCGTTGATGTGTTTGCCTGTGATTATTGTGAGTTCCAAAGCGGCTCTTAAGTCTGTTCCTAGCTCTATTCGTCAAGCAGGCTTTGGACTTGGACTGACCAAATGGCAAATTGTGCGTGACCATGTGCTACCTCTTGCGATGCCTGGCATTATGACAGGCTCAATTATCTCCATTGCCCATGCTTTGGGTGAAACCGCACCGTTGATTATTGTGGGCATGATAGCGTTTGTTCCTGATGCCGCAACCAGCATCACCGATGCCTCCACCGTGCTTCCTGCACAGATTTTTACATGGGCTGGAATGCCTGAGAAAGCCTATTTGGAGCGAACGGCGGCTGGTATTATTGTGCTTTTAGTGGTTCTTTTATCGCTCAATGCGGTAGCGGTTTATTTACGAAGAAAATTTGAAAGGAAATGGTAATGACAATGGAAAATGGATTTATTCAGCATGCCCTTCATGCACAAGAGCAAGATAGTACGCAAGAGAGTATTAAGGTGCAAGTGAAAAATCTCAATCTTTTTTATGGCGAAAAACAAGCGCTCAATTCTATTAATATGGATATTTATACCAAAAAAATCACGGCTTTGATTGGACCGAGTGGGTGTGGAAAATCGACCTTTTTACGCTGTATCAACCGTATGAACGACTTAGTGCAGAGTTGTCGGGTTGAGGGGTATATTGGGGTGGATGGACATGATATTTACGATAAAGAGATTGATGTGGTTGCGGTTCGAAAACGTGTAGGCATGGTTTTTCAACAACCCAATCCTTTTCCAAAAAGCATTTATGAAAATATCGCTTATGCACCCATTATGCATGATATTGTCAAAAAAGGCAAAGAGTGTGATGAGTTGGTGGAGCGGGCTTTAAGAGGGGCTAACCTTTGGGATGAAGTCAAAGACAAGCTTAAAGATCCAGGAACGGCACTCTCAGGCGGACAACAACAGCGTTTGTGTATCGCTCGTGCCATTGCGGTTGAGCCTGATGTCATTTTGATGGATGAGCCAACCAGCGCACTTGATCCCATCTCTACGGAGAAAATTGAGAACTTGATGTTGGACTTGAAGAAAAACTATACCATCATTATCGTGACACACAATATGCAACAAGCCGCGCGTATTGCGGATTATACAGCGTTTTTTCACATGGGTAATCTCATCGAATACTCTGATGCAAAAACACTCTTTGTTAATCCAAAAGAGAAGAAGACGGAAGATTATATTACGGGTCGATTTGGATAATGACATCTTTACATGTAAAAGAGGATAAGAATCTTTTGATTATGGTACGTCAAGGCTTTTTGTCACTCTTTTTAATCGTCCTTTTTGCCACGTTCTCTTCCTTGAAGGCGCAAACGGCTTTGGACGTTGGGGCTAGGGATGTGGAACTTGGCATCGCTAAGGTGCGTTTGAACTTAAAAGAGTATGTTTTAGGACACGATGAAAGTTATGCATTGACGCTTGATAAGGAAATTACTCAGCTCTCTTTAGTGCTGAACACTTTGGGTGAGGAACGTGACATAGAGGCTTTACA
Organism: Sulfurospirillum deleyianum DSM 6946; assembly: GCF_000024885.1. Taxonomy (NCBI): domain Bacteria; kingdom Pseudomonadati; phylum Campylobacterota; class Epsilonproteobacteria; order Campylobacterales; family Sulfurospirillaceae; genus Sulfurospirillum; species Sulfurospirillum deleyianum. Next base: position 1,887,849 of record NC_013512.1, on the reverse strand, counting down.
TGCGATTGAAGCCTTAAAAAAAGACCTTAAACATTACGAAGAACTCTCTAAAGAAGTGATGGATTTGGAGCGTCAAAATAACGGTATCGAAGGTGCTATCTTTGCCAAATACACAGCCTTACTTGAAGAAATTCCCCATAAAGTTCTCTTTCAATCCTTTAACGACAATGACCCCATGAGTGGCAATAGCGCAGCCTCTTTGCTCGATAATATTTTAAAATATAAAATTTCTGTCGCTTCGTATGCCCTTCACAATGACTCTTTTTCGCTGATTCGTGCACGAGAACTCAAAGGTGAAGTCGATAAACATGCCAGTAAAATCGAAGTAGTTGTGGACAATAAAGAGAGTTTAAAACGCATTAAGCAGTTTAAAGAAGCCTTTGTTTTGTATGCAGAAGGATTTGAGACGGTGGCGAAAAATAGTGAAGCTCAAAAGAAGGCATTGGCAGTCTGTTTTGATGAGATTGTGCCTCGTATGATGCATAACGCCGCAGAACTCAGTCAACTGACACAAACCCATCTGGATAAAACCACTCGTAACAGTGGAATTTCGTACTTACTTTTGAGCCTTTTTGTAGGACTAAGCTTTTTCATTGGCTTTGGTATCGCTTTTTTTCTGCGTAAAAAATAGGCTTGGTTTTTACATGTAAGAGCACCATCCTTTGATGGTGCTCTTGTAAAAATTAAGATTAGGCGGTTTTAAAGTGTGAGAGCGTGGTATTAAGATTGCCTGATAAACGGGCTAGATGTTCTGCGGCTGAGGCAATTTCTTCTACACTTCTTGCATTGGAGCTTGAGAGGCTGTTGATCGTTTCAATCTTTTTAATGATGACATTTTGAATACGCTCAACATTTTGTTTGGATTTGATGGAGACTCTCTCTGTGGCATTGACGCTTTCGCTTAGAAGGGAGACGGCATCGCTGGTTTGTGTGTTGACGTTGTTTGAAAACGTACTGAGCGTTTCGATACGGTGGGCATTTTGGTTCATTTCACCGCTAATGTCGCCGATGGATTGAACGATAACATTAATCGTTGCATTGGTTTCAACGAGGCTTTTTTGGGTGCGCTCTGCTAGTTTTCGTACTTCATCCGCTACAACAGCAAATCCTCTTCCGTGTTCACCGGCTCGTGCAGCTTCGATGGCGGCATTGAGGGCGAGAAGGTTGGTTTGATCGGCAATGTCACCGATGACATCAAGGACACTTTTAACTTGTTCTGCGTCGTTTGAGAGGTGGTTGAGTTTATCATTGATTTGTGCTTCTATACGAACGGTTTCATCCAAATGCATCAATGTTTCTTGAAGAATGGATTGCGCTTTGAGTAAGCTATTTTGCGCTGAGGTTGTCACCTCTTTAACGGTTTGCACATCGTTGTTGGTTTGGATAATTTCATGAGCAATACCTTGCGCTTCATGCGATGTCTCTTGAACAATACTTGCCTCTTCTTCTGCACGTTTTCCGATTTGTAAGCTGGTGCTTGAAAGTTCTTCCGCAACAGAGGCATTTTCGTGAGCGTTATTTTTGGCTTCTATCATCGCATTTTTAATATCTTCTAAAAGAAGATTTTGCATCTGGGCAATGTCATTCATCTCGTCTTTACTTCCTGTTTCTATCTTTACATGTAAAGCTTTTTCGTGACGAATGGTTTGGATACCCGCTTTTGTTTTTGCGATGGAGGAGTTGATGGAGCGAATAATAAGACCACAGAGTCCAAGTGCAAACAAAGAGGCCAGTACCAAAATAACTTCACCCCAAAATTTGTTGGTATCTAATCGTTCAAAGTTTTTTTCTCTCACCCCTTCTTCTAAGCTCTGAGCATCTTTTAGCATTGTATCAAACAACAGCGCAGACTCTTTGGTTAAACGCATTAATGTCTCATAATCTGCTTTGTGTTCTTGCGCAAAAAGAGGGTCACTGACTTTGATGCCATATTTTTTGAGTAGAGTGGTGCGAGGGCTGTTTAATGCATACCACTGTTGCACATCTGTAGAAAGCTTAGAAAGTGTTTCTTGATTGCTTTGAGAGTTAAGAATGGGTTTTAAAGCCTCTAACGCATCGAGCGTTGTTTTGTAGTGTCTATCAAATCCTTCTAATCTTTGGGGATTAGCCAGAAGTTGAAACCCTCGTAGCTCCATCATACAGCTCGTCAAATGTGTTTCAGCTTTTCCGATGAGTGAGAGCCTTATGGCTGCCATTTTTCCGTCATTGTTTGCTTTGATGATTTGATACCCCAAAATCCCAAAACAGACGATAAGAACCGTAATCAGTAGTAAAAGTTTACTTTTAATGGTTGCGAGCATAGAATTCTCCTCTAGTAGATGTATCGTTTAAAATACCTTACTTTACAATAAAATATAAAAATATTAGCTTTAGTAGTTTTTAAAGAGATAAATTTTTTTAAGTGGCATTTAAAAGGGATGAAATAGCCTTTTAAAAAGATAAAAAAAGCGTAGAGATGTTTAAAACGGAACTAAAAATGCTTATACCCCTTACATGTAAAAGGGGTTTGGATGCGAAGCATTGGAAGTTATGTGAATATAAAGTCTGAAAATTTTTATTTTAACGGGTGTTCAAGTTGTGAGGGGGCGTGTTGCAATGGCGCCAAAGGTTTTGTGGCATCACCACTGATTTTAGAGGATTTTGCGCAGGTTTATACCCATTTTCCCATTTTATTTGGCATTGACAATGAACGCTTGATGGCGTATGTGCTTTTAAACGATGGAAAGGGGCATTGTAGGTATTATGAAAATAATCAATGCAGTATTTATGAGCATCGCACCCCTGCGTGTAAGCTTTACCCCATCACTCCTTATTTTGAGCATATTTTGGTGGATACGGATTGTCCTGCTATTAGCACACACACAGGCAAAAGTGTGTGTTACAACGGGGTTTTACAGAGCGATTTTTACACGAAGCGTTTGGAAAATTTTGCGCAAAAACGAGAAGAGAGTCTTGCGTTTTACGGGGAGCTCTACAAACCTGAACATTTTCAATTTGTGGGGGATGTCTCAGGCTTGAAGCTTTTTATCTACGGCAAACAAAGTGACTCACCGTACATTGAAATGCATTTAGAATCTCTCAAATACTTCTGGGATTATTTTGGTATTAAACCGATTAGAGAAATTCGAGCGGTTTCGTAAATTAGGTATATTTTTGCAAAAGAGCGTTTAGAGCATCCGCAAACGCTCTTTTTTCTTTCTCGCCAATGGCACTAGGTCCTCCAGTGATTTCGCCACCATCACGAAGCTCCTGCATCAGGTTTCGCATGGCAAGTAAGCCTTTGATATTTTCCATCGTGTAAATCGTCCCACGTGGGTCTAGCCCAATCGCTCCTTTGGCAACAATTCTATCGGCTAGGGGAATATCTGCGGTAATGACAATGTCTTTTTCTTTACATGTAAAAGCGATTAAGTGGTCGGCTTCATCCACGCCTTGTGGGGCAATTTCCATGGAAATAAACGCAACATCAGGGATAGTAATCTTTTTATTGGCGATAAAACGTGTGCAAATGCCTCGCTTTAAGACAAAGCGAAGCAGAATCTCTTTGAGCACATTAGGAAAAGCATCGGCATCGACAAAGATGGTCATCGCTTTTTTTCTCTTCTTTTTTCAACGTATTCACGAGGTGCATGCTCTCTTCGTTTTGGTTGCCCCTGAGGTTTAGCGCCTCTTCCTTGTTGGATGGGTTCTGCTTTAATCGTTGGGTCTGGCTCAAAGCCTTCCACGACTTCACGCTCTAGTGTTTTTTTAATTAGTTTTTCAATGCCCTTTAAGTAGTCAAATTCATCCACGCAGACTAAGGAAATCGCTTCACCCTCATTTCCAGCCCGTCCTGTTCGTCCAATGCGGTGCACGTAATCTTCGGCAATGTTAGGCAACTCTAGGTTAATGACATGCGGCAGTTGGTCAATGTCCAGTCCCCGTGCGGCAATGTCCGTGGCAACCAACACTTTAATGCTACCACTTTTAAAATCAGCCAAGGCTTTCGTACGAGCGCTTTGGCTTTTGTTCCCATGAATCGCTGATGCGCTAATGCCTATTTTACTGAGATATTCAGAGACTTTATTGGCATGGTGTTTGGTGCGGGTAAAGACGAGAACTTGCTTCCATTTGTGCTCCGAAATGAGTTTGCCCAAAAGAGCCGTTTTACGTTTACAATCAACGATAATCACACGCTGATTGACCAGTTCACTTGAGGTGTTACGGCGAGCGACTTCTACCACCGCAGGATTTTTTAAGATAGAAGCACAGAGTGTTTTTATCTCATCGGAATAGGTGGCGGAGAAGAGAAGATTTTGACGTTTGGAAGGAAGCAGGGCAATGACTTTGCGAATGTCTTTGATAAATCCCATATCCAGCATTCTATCGGCTTCATCGAGTACAAAGGTATCAATCTCTTTGAGATTAATCGTTCCTTGTGAGACGTGGTCGAGCAAACGCCCAGGGGTTGCCACTAAAATATCAATGCCATTTTTCAGCGTTTGAATTTGAGGATGTATGCCCACCCCTCCAAAAATAACCGCACTTTTAAAGGGTAAATATTTGCCATAGGTTCTCACACTCTCTCCCACTTGTGCGGCGAGTTCTCGTGTAGGGGTTAAGATAAGCACACGAAGAGAAGGTTTGGCTTTGTTGCGTGGTTTTTTTAAGAGGAGTTCTAAAAGAGGAAGTGTAAAACCAGCGGTTTTGCCTGTACCCGTTTGTGCGCCCGCTAGCATGTCACGTCCTTCTAAAATAAAAGGAATGGCTTTTTCTTGTACAGGCGTAGGATGGGTATAGCCTTCTTCTTGAACGGCTTTTAAAATAGAGGCATTAAGGTTTAAATCTGAAAATAACATAAAATAAGGGTTTCCTTTAAGGGTAGTGTGTCACAGAAAAAGTACAAAAGTGTTTTACATGTAAAAACAGTTTGAGTTAAAACTGGAGGGTAAAAATAAGGCTTAGCTCTAGGCTAAGCCTTAAAAACTAGAGTAACATACCTCGAATCATAAAGTAGAAAATGGCAGAAAGCAAAGCCGAAGCAGGAACGGTAATAAGCCATGCTGCTAAAATCATCTTTAAAGCGGAGCGTTTAACCAGTTCATGTTTACGCACCGCTTTAATCGCTTTTTTCTCAATTTTACTGAGTTCCAAATCCCCTTCGTAGATATTTTTAATGATAGCTTTTTCCTCATTAATTTTACTCATCAAGGTTTTAACCAAAATAGGGTCAACCTTTTTGAGTTTTCCAAGAGATTCTAGGGAGTGTTTGTACTCTTCTAGTCTTGACATCTCTTCATCGAGTTTTCGCTGTTTAAAATCCTCTTCGGTCTCTTTAACACGGTTACGCATCAGGTATTCACGCAAGAAGCCTACGCCAAAGACCGCACCGACTGCAATATGGGTGGAACTAACAGGCAGACCCATTTGTGACGCAATGATAACCGTAAGTGCTGCTGACATCGCAACACAAAAGGCACGAATCTGGTCAAGCTCGGTAATTTCACTGCCCACGGTTTTAATCAGTTTAGGGCCATACAAACCAAGTCCTACGACAATACCAACCGCACCTAGAAGCATCACCCAAAGAGGGATACCCGCTTTAGCGGAGATACCGCCTGTGGTCAGAGCATCGTAAATACCCGCCAAGGGTCCAACGGCATTGGCAACATCATTGGCTCCGTGTGCAAAGCTCAGAAGAGCGGCTGAGAAGATTAGTGGAATGTTGAAAAATTTATTGACTGAGTCACGGGTACAGTCGGTTGTATCTGTTTTATTGATAGATGCTTTAACCGCAAAGTAGGTGATGAGCGCTAGAACAAAACTAATCGCCGAAGCCGTCATAAAATCGACTTTAATCAGTTGTTTTGCCCCTTTTAAGATAATGTACGTACCAAAAGACCACGTCATAATAGCAATCATCCATGGAACAACTTTTTTAGCGGCAGCTTGCATGTCGTCTTGATAAATAACACTTTGCTTAATAAAATACAAACAACCCGCCGCAACAAGACCGCCTAAAAAGGGTGAAAGTACCCAGCTAAAGACAATCTCAGCCATTGTATCCCAACTGACCACATCAAAACCTGCAGCGGCAATACCCGCTCCTGCAACACCGCCCACGATAGCATGAGTGGTGGAAACAGGTGCGCCAAAAGCGGTGGCAAGGTTGAGCCAAATAGCACCTGCGAGCAAGGCTGCCATCATCAGCCAAATGAAGGTATTGGTGTCTTGAATCATGTTCGGGTCAATAATGCCGTTTTTAATCGTACCCACAACATCGCCACCCGCAATTAAAGAACCCGCTGCCTCAAAAATAGCGGCAATAATAATGGCACCAAAAATGTTCAGTGCTTGAGAGCCCACCGCAGGACCGACATTGTTGGCGACATCGTTTGCCCCGATGTTAATCGCCATATAACCACCAAAAATGGCTGCAACAATTAAGATATTTTTATTGGGGAGTTCATTTGAGAGGGTTGACACATACCAAATCACAAGGAGGATAAACACTATCGCTCCAACCAGTTTCATGAGGTCTTGTATTCCAAAGCCCTCAGCATTTTTAACGTCTTTGATGGATTGCAGCTCCATACAGTTCCTTTGATGTAATAATCATGTAATCTTTTTATTGTAGGGAGAAAATGTAGTATAAGTTCACTTTAAATCTACTAAATGAGATGTTTTAGCTCTTGTTTTAGTTGAAGTAAAAGTGTGTTCTGTTGCAAGGCGATGTAATGCCTTAGTTTAGATTTCATAAAAACATTGGGTTGTAAAGAGAGCACAATGGACTCATTGACGATGTTAAAAATAGTCACTTTGGCGCTAATAGGTGTTAAAAATCCTTTGGTAGTTGGCAACTGAAAGGCAATCTCAAAAGCGTGTTCACTCCATCCTTTTTGAACTATTTTCTCAATGTCATTTATCTTTACATGTAAGACCAGTGAACTCTCTGAGAGATTGCTGATGATTCCATCGCAACACTTGATTTTTTGATGAGAAAGTGTGGCATGAATGGTTTTAGTCGGTGCAATACGAATATCCAAACGATCTAAAGCGGAGTGCTCTAGGAGTTCAATATGGTTTAAGACGAGCAAAGATTTGATAGGGTCAACTTTGATGATTTTTGCTTTGAGGATATGCGGAATTTTATCGTGTTGTAAAAATGTAAAGGATTCATTGATATAAAAAGAAATTTTAGGCGACGCCACTTTGAGCTGTATCACGCCTTCTTCAAATTTTGCCACCACGGCTTCTTCTTGAATGGGAATACCGTTGTAAAGATTGTTCAGGGTGATTTTATTCTCTCTTTTAAAGATGGCACCTAAGAGAAGATTTGGGTTGATGGTTTCGTACAAATCAAAATCAGCCGTGCCAAAAAAGATTTTTTTGCGTCTGCTTAGTTTTGAAAGCACGTAGTATTTTTCCAGACGCTCAAAAAGGGTTTTGTAGCTCTCTTGTGGGTCAAAAAGGGTGAGTCCTATACTTTTAATTTCTCGTTTAAACTCTATTTTTATGATATGTTCAAGGTTTTTAAGGCGTTTTTTTGCATCGTGGAGCTTGACATTGCGGAAAAGAATGAGAAAAGTGTCGTTACCATGATGGATAATGGGAAGAAATTCCAGATGCGTTTGCATGAAAAAAATAAGATTTTTAAAGAAAAAACCATCTTCCAAATCGACCTCAAAACCAAATTTTGCGATACAAAACGGGAGTTGCTTCTCTTTGGCATCCGCAAGATAGGCTTCGATAGTGCCTTTGTTTAGATAAGTGTTAATGGCTTCATAACGACTATTTTGCATGGTATGACTCTTTAAAAAAAAATGGTTGACGTTTAAGGCTTAGTCTAGGGACTAAAGGCATGCTTGATATAAAAGCAGATAAAATTATACTTAAAAAACGAATGGAATGAATCATGAAGAAAGCCTTTGAAGATGATTTAAAACGACTCTACTCTCTTTTAGAAGAGCGCCAAAAAGCGTTGGGGGAGTACTTTAGCATTGTGGAATCAAAAAGTTATGATACAAAAATTGAAGCGTTTATTGATGCGTTTTTGGAGGAAATTGAGCTTTCGTTGATCAAAGAAAACCGTGTGGCGATTTTGACACGACTGATTAGTCTACGAGATGAGCAGATGGTACAAGCCTTAGAAAAAGAGGGCAAAGATGCGCTGTTTATCACTGAAGCAAAAGAGAAAGCCTACCTTTGGGTAAGTGAGTTTTACCTCAAAGAGCATGAGCGTTTGTTGTCGCAAATCGAAGCAGAGCAACTGCTAAGTCCCTTTTATCGCCGAATACTAGGAGGCGTACATGAGGTGGGTGTGGCGTTAAGTGTTTGGCAGAGTGCATGGACGGAGCATATCATCAACACTATTAACCCGCTTTTGGAGTTAGAGTACGACCACGATGAATCCAAAATCATGGCGATGTTGCAGGACAAAGGGCTTTTAGATGTAGAGCCCTCCGGCAAAGTGGGGGATCGCTCGTACTCGGTTTTAGAGAAGGTACAAGGTGGTTACGAAGCCAAAGCCTATGCCTTAGCTTTCCCCTCACACGTTTTACATGTAAAGAATGCGCTAGAGGCGTTGGTGGCGGATTTGAGTTATTTAGAAGATGAGAATTTTGGGCAAAAAGAGGCGTACATTGCCTACTTTAATGCGATTAAAGAAGCGTTTGTGGAAGAAGATAGGGCTAAACTCATTGGCAAATGGGCGCAGGTCGATAGAACATGGATGGCAATTACCTCACCTATTCAAGTGGGACATCCTTTAGAATATTACGAAGACCACTACAAAAAAGCAGTTGCCTTAGAGTGGGATGTACGCTTAAGTAATCCTTTGATGAAAAGTGCTGAGCAAACTTTAGAGCGCATTGAAAAGATGTTTAAGGCAGTCTTTGAAAAGAGTGCTCACACATCTTTACATGTAAAAGAGAATGTGCTCTTAAATCTTAAGCGTGTTCAGCTCTACATCGGGCGTCCTGCACTCTTTTACGCGGCTGAGTTTAACGGGCTTTTCTCCGCACAAGTCGTTCCCAACGATGAAACGGTGACGAAAGAGTGTGGCAAGAAAATTTTTGCCTTTGCCGATAACATTTTAGACTCCTTGCGTGCCAAACCCTTTTTAAAAATTCACCACGATGTTTTTGGCAAAGCCTTTATGGACGCAGAGCGAGAAGTGGTGTTTCACCAGCCCTCTTTGTGGCATCAGGTCTATGAGGTGAGTACCATTGGGCATGAGTTTGGGCACATTTTATGGATGGATAGTGACACGGAGAGCGTGATGAATCAAAGCGGCGTTTTTAAAAACATTGAGGAGTTTAAAGCGACCACAGGTGGTTTGGTTGCCTTTTTTATGGAGGAAGAAGAAGCACTGAAAGAGCCATTGTTGCGAGATACCATCAAGCGTGCGGTGGGCTTAATTGGGTGGATGAAAACGGGTGAAGTGGAGCCTTATTATTGCGAAGGCTTAATCCATCTCAGTGGGCTTTTTGAAAGTGGTGTGTTGCGTTTTGATGGCAAAAAACTTGAGATTCACTTAGAAGCCTATGAGGCGCTAAAAGCGTGGTACCTTCAAACCTACAGTGCTTTGGCGGAGCATTATTTGGCTAAAAAAGATGCCAAACTCTTCTTGGAGCGCTTTACATGTAAAAAAGAGGGCGTTTATGTTCCCCACGATGCAACAGTCGCTTCGTTTGTGAATTATTATTGGGCGTTGCATCAGCGTATGGGACGAGAAATTGATGAGAGTGTGAAAAGAGAGGATTGGATGTCAGGTGCGTAATCAACTTTTTGTATAAGCAGAGGTAATTTTATCTTTTAGTGTTATAATTTGTGCCTATTTTTTGAGGTGGAGAGACACATATGCAGGTAAAGAAGATTACCAAAGTTCTGATTGCAAATCGTGGTGAGATTGCACTGAGAATTATTCGTTCTTGTAAAGAGTTGGACATCAAAAGTGTCTCTATTTTTTCGACTATTGACGCGAGGGGCGTTTGGGTACGAAAAGCTGATGAGAGTGTTTTATTAGAGGGTGATCCGATTCGGGTTTATCTTGACTATAAAAACATTGTTGAAATTGCCAAAAAAGTAGGTGCGGATGCTATTCATCCTGGGTATGGATTTTTATCGGAAAATCCAGATTTCGCACAACACTGTATTGACAATGGCATTATTTTCATTGGACCAAAACCTGAGCATATTGCTCTTTTTGGGGACAAAATGGCATCTAAAGTTGCTATGAAAGCTGTTGGTGTTCCTGTAATTGAAGGAACAGATACCCCTATTACCGATATCAATGAAGCGATAAAAATCGCAAAAGAGATAGGCTTTCCTGTGATTATCAAAGCAGCCTTTGGCGGTGGCGGTAAGGGAATGCGTATCGTTAAAAAAGAAGAAGAGTTTGTGGCGATGTTTGAAGCGGCTACAAAAGAAGCAGAACGCTTTTTTGGAAGAGGAGATGCGTTTATTGAAAAATACCTCTCCAACCCTCGTCACATTGAAGTGCAAATTGTTGCGGATAAGTATGGCAACGTCATTCACTTAGGTGAGCGTGATTGTTCGATTCAGAGAAAACATCAAAAAGTTGTTGAAATTGCGCCGAGTCCTCGTTTAAATGATACGGTTCGAAAAGAGTTACTTCGAACGTCTAAAAAAGCGATGATTAAGCTAGGGTATGAGAGCGTGGGAACGGTTGAGTATTTGGTCGATGAAGAAGATAATTTTTACTTTATTGAGATGAATACCCGTGTTCAAGTCGAGCATACGATTACAGAAGCGATTTCGGGCGTTGATATTATTTACCGTATGATTCGTATCGCAGAAGGCAATAAATTGCCGTTTATGCAAGAAGATATTAAATTTAGAGGCTATGCGATAGAGTTTCGTATCAATGCAGAAGACCCAAAAAATGGATTTATTCCTTCATCAGGGCGCATTACAACCTATCTTTCACCCGGTGGGCCAGGGGTGAGAATGGACTCTATTGGGTTTAAAGATTATGTGGTGCCAACCAATTATGACTCAATGATTGGAAAAATGATTGTTTCAGGGTTGGATTGGGATAGCGTGGTTCGAAAATCACGACGGGCATTGGATGAATTTATTGTAGCAGGGATCCCTACCAATATTCCTTTACATCGTGAAATTGTTCGTGATGAGGATTTTAAAGAGGGAATTTTCAATACAACCTATTTGGATAAAAAACTACCTACCTTTACAATGGAGGCGATTTCTCATCTTGAAGAAGATGAAGAAAAATATGCCAAAGTTGCCGCCATCGCCGCTGCTATTAAAATGAATCAAAAATAGATATAAACGTATGAGAGGGTGTCTTGAGGATACTCTCTCAAAATGTTCATAAGGAACATCTTATGCAAACCATTGCACTTATCAATCTTCTTTATATGCTACTTCCTCTAAGCGTTGTTGCTTTTTTTTACTATCGGTGGGTGGGGAAGAAGAGCGAAATTTTACTAGCAACAGTGCGGATGAGTGTTCAACTCATTGCTATAGGGTATGTACTTACTTCTCTTTTTACCACCCAATCCACTTTTTTTTTAGTGTTGGTTGTAGTGGTCATGGTGGTCAGTGCTTCGTTGATTGCAAGACGCAATATTCGCCATAAAGACATTAAAACGTATCTGGTTATTTTAGCGTGTATTACATTTTCTGGAACACTCAACTTAGGATGGGTTTTGGTGATGGTGTTAGAGCGTGAAACGCTTTTGGAAGCTCGTTTTGTTATTCCTCTAGCAGGGATGATTTATGCTAATGCGATGAATGCCATCTCTTTGTGCGCTGAGCGTTATGAAAAAGAGCGTGAACAGTGCGAAATGGAAAAAGCACGTGGCATTGCTTTTAAAGCTTCGATGATGCCTCAAATCAACACTTTTTTAGCCGTGGGTTTTGTCTCTTTGCCGGGGATGATGACAGGGCAAATTCTCTCAGGTATTGATCCGCTTATTGCGGTGCGTTACCAAATTGTTGTTATGGCGATGATGCTAAGCAGTGGCGCTATGTGTAATCTTTTGTATTTGTATTTTGTGACCAAAAGAGGGGATAAGTAAGCTTTTTTGCATCTCCTACCTTTTTTGAGTTTTGCATAAGTCTGGTTGTGTTATAGTTGATAAAGTCAATTAACTTTTGTTTTTAAGTTTTCGTTACCATAAGCCTTTTTAGAGAAAACCAAAAAAGAGTGTGTAAGGACGTAAAATGCATTTAAGAGTTTTAATGGCGTTATGTTTATGTTTTGGACTCTACAGTACAAGTTTCGCAGCTCCTACCATCGCTGTTTACGCAAGTCCCAATCCCCCTTTTAATCTACGAGAAAAAGGCTTGGTTCAAGGTCTGGCTTTTGACCTTTTAGAAGCGAGTTTAGCAACGATTCGACCACGTTTTTCACAAGAGGAGATACACCTCGCCCCGTGGAAAGAGGTGTACGATGAAGCGTTGAAACATCCTACATCATTTTTGATTAGTGCTTCACGACTTAAAGAGAGGGAATCTTTTTTTCAATGGGTTGGACCTATTGCCACAGTTCGTTTGGGTGTGATTACCAAACGAGGGATGGAGATACCTAAGGGAAAGAATAGTTTGGAGATTCTACAAAATCTAAAAATAGCGACGATTAAAGAGACATCCGCAGAGAAAGTTCTTTTTAAAGAGATTGGAGAGAACAATTCTTTAAATATTACCCGTGTTTCAACACCGCTTCAAGGGTACAAGATGCTTGAATATGGACGGGTGGATGCTTTGGTTTATACTGATCTTCCCTTTGTCTATCATTTGGTCAATGAAAATCAAGATGTCACTCAATACAAAATGGCACATGTGCTCTTAAATACTGATTATTATATTGCTGCAGGAAAAGAGATTCCTAAAGAGCAAATTACCATTATGCAAAGTCAACTCAACCGTTTAAAAGAGCCAGATGCACAAGGTTCTAGTATGTATGAACGTATTATGGCTCGCTACTTTAAAGGCGCAGTCCTTAATCCTTAGGATGTATAAGTACATTTTTTTAAATTAAAAAATTTATGAGGATATAAAATGCATTTAAGAGTATTGATAGGATTTTTTGTGTTATTGGAGTTAGCAACGACTCTTGTGGCACAGACATTTGTTTATACAGAACCTAATCCTCCTTTTAACTTTCGTGAGAAAGGGGTTGTTAAAGGAATTAGTTTAGATGTTTTAGAAGCGAGTTTAGCAACGATTCGACCACGTTTTTCACAAGAGGAGATACACCTCGCCCCGTGGAAAGAGGTGTACGATGAAGCGTTGAAACATCCTACATCATTTTTGATTAGTGCTTCACGACTTAAAGAGAGGGAATCTTTTTTTCAATGGGTTGGACCTATTGCCACAGTTCGTTTGGGTGTGATTACCAAACGAGGGATGGAGATACCTAAGGGAAAGAATAGTTTGGAGATTCTACAAAATCTAAAAATAGCGACGATTAAAGAGACATCCGCAGAGAAAGTTCTTTTTAAAGAGATTGGAGAGAACAATTCTTTAAATATTACCCGTGTTTCAACACCGCTTCAAGGGTACAAGATGCTTGAATATGGACGGGTGGATGCTTTGGTTTATACTGATCTTCCCTTTGTCTATCATTTGGTCAATGAAAATCAAGATGTCACTCAATACAAAATGGCACATGTGCTCTTAAATACTGATTATTATATTGCTGCAGGAAAAGAGATTCCTAAAGAGCAAATTACCATTATGCAAAGTCAACTCAACCGTTTAAAAGAGCCAGATGCACAAGGTTCTAGTATGTATGAACGTATTATGGCTCGCTACTTTAAAGGCGCAGTCCTTAATCCTTAGGACGTGATTCCACGAGAACTTCACGATTTTAAGTTATACTTTTTTAAATATGCGTAAGTGAGGATATATGCTACGAATTTTAGGGATAGGATTGGTGCTCTTTTTTGTGGGATGTGGACCTCGTTATGTGATTCAAAATGAGTATATCGCTAGTTCTCAACCCTCTTTCAAATCGTGTGTGGAAAGATGCAAAAGCGAACAAGATATCTGTCAAAGTGCGTGTGATAGAAGCTATCAGGCATGTTTGGATAGTGCTTATGCCAAAGCAAAAGCCATTGAGATTGAAGAGCAAAGAGCGTATGAGCGAGAATATGGGTATTACAGTAGAGATTTTGCTGATTTTCAGCATGAGATGTACCAGTGGCGCAGAGAATATGATGCGTTAAGCTACGATTTAAACTATTTTCAACGTCGTTGCGATAAAGAAAAAGAGGCGTATGCGTGTCGTAAAAGAGAAGAGATACGCCATTATTTGCACCGATTGGCACGGGAGCGACCTCGTGAACCACGTATGCCCACACCGCCTCGTTTTGAGTCCATTTTAGTCAATCAGCAGAGTTTTTGTAGCACACAATGTGGCTGTGAACAAGGGTATGATAGCTGTTTTGTAGGGTGCGGTGGACGGGTGATTCCTCATAAAATTTGTGTGGAAAATTGTGATTGATTGTTTTACATGTAATGATTTGGTAATGGCTTAGCGATATCATTTCTTCACATAAATGTGAAGGAATGATACAAACAATGTTTAATGAACGATGGCAAACTTTGGTTGATGTTGTGGATTTTGCTTTTCAACCCATTGTCAATATTTACACAGGTAAATTGTATGCAGTAGAGGCGTTAATCCGCAATTATGAGAGTGCTGGTTTTGTAACGATAGATGCTATTTTTGATACGGCTTTTAGTGAAAAGATTCTTTATACCCTTGATGTTAAACTGCGAGAAAAAGCCATTCATAAATTTTCTCTTTTCCCCTTCTCGAAGCATATTAAACTTTTTTATAACCTCGATAATCGCATTACGATGATGCCTGATTTTAAATCGGGTTATACGTGTGAGCTTTTAAGCAGTTACGAGATGGACACGTCTAATATCTGTTTTGAGCTCTCCGAAAAACATCAGGTAGGCATGTATGCGGGGGTCGATAAACTGGTATTGAACCTCTATAAACAGCAAGGCTACAAAATGGCGATTGATGATTTTGGTGTGGGATTTTCAGGGCTACAAATGCTTTTCAATGCCGATCCAAATTTTATCAAGATTGACCGTTTTTTTATCAGTGAAATTCATCTGAGTAAGAAAAAGAGGCTTTTTGTAAGCTCCATTGTTCAGATTGCTCAGGTCATGGGTATTTTTACGATTGCGGAGGGGGTTGAGTGCGAAGAGGAGTATTTGGAGTGTAAAAAGCTAGGATGTGACATGGTGCAAGGCTTTTTTGTTCAAAAACCAACACGTAATGTCTGTGAAATCGTTTCTTCGTATGAACATTTGAAGTTTGTTGCTCAAAATGAAAAACGCAAAAGTACGCAAAGCTCAGATATTGCACGCTACCTTCAAAAAAACCATCCTGTGTTTATTGATTCGAGTATCAATGATGTGTATGAGATGTTAAGAGCCGATAAATCTGTGCATTTTGTGCCTGTGTTAGAGCGTGATTTTACGCCTATTGGGGTGATTAAAGATACGGATATTAAGACTTATATTTATTCTAATTATGGCAAAGCGTTGTTGTACAACATTACGCAAGGAAGTCTCAAAAAGATTGTCTCTTCATGCGGAAGAGCCGATATTAATGACCCGATTGAGAAAATTTTAAAGATTTATGGTTTTGATGATGAAAATGACGCTATTTTGATTACGGAAAATGAAAAATACGTGGGTTATTTAAGTTCTAAAGTGCTTTTGGAGATGATTAATGAGAAAAATATCGTCGATGCAAAAGACCAAAATCCCCTAACAGGACTCTCTGGCAATCGTATCATCAATGAATTTGTCTCAACGGCGATGGAATCACACGAAAAAGTGATGATGGCGTATTTTGATTTTGACAATTTTAAGCCTTTCAACGACTATTATGGTTTTCGCAAGGGGGATCGTGCTATTACCTTGTTTGCGGATATTTTAAGAAGTGCTGTGGGGATAGAAGAGTGCTTGATAGGCCATGTGGGAGGGGATGATTTTTTTTTGGGATGGAACTTGAAAGAGGAGCATACCTTTGAAAAAATTTATGACATTGTGCATGAAATTGTCGTGAAATTTGCGGAAGATATTCAAAGTTTTTACTGTGAAGAGGGGCGTAGTTCAGGATATATTTTGGCAAAAAATCGTGATGGAATGCTCCAATCATTTCCTTTGATGACCGTGAGTGCAGCGGTAATTTGTCATGGCTTTGGGCATCAGCATGATTTAGACGATAACGAACTCAATGAAATTTTTGGACGTTTAAAAAAGAGTGCAAAATTTTCACCGGCACATATCGCTTGTGTGGATTTAGGGGTGATTAAACCAGCGTAATATTATTTCTATGATAGAATAGAACTCTTGCAAAATTCATTTTGCAAAAGAAGAAAAGCACCAAGGGTGCGTGGGCACTCTGCCGAAGAGAACCCTGTGTTAACGTAGTCGTGGGAGCTTTGCTTCAAAGACGTGTTAAACGTTCTTGTAGTTTTACAAGAACATTCATAGTCTTTTCGCAGAAAGGAGTGCCTGATGCAAGAAGAAAAAAACTATCATATTTTGAGTCTAAAACTTGAAGAAAGCCTCAAATCTTCCCTCTTTGACCAAGATTTTGCCATAGAAATGGTTGCTAAGCATTTGGTTGAAATGCCTTTTTTTCACTCAAAAATCAGAGCGTTGTTTACCTTTATGGGTGTGCCAAATTGCGGTAAGCGTTATATGGCAGAGTTACTTTTGAAGGCAGATGCTAGACTGGAGTCTTTCCAAGCGTTTCAGATGGATCAGTACAATGATGTCTTAAGTTCTGAAGAGCCTTTGTCATTGAGTCTTGAAAACGATGTCGTAGCGTTTGTAGAGGCTCATCCTAAAGCGCTGCTCTTTTTTGAGGATATTGACAAAGCGGATATTCAGGCACAATTAGCACTTTATATGCTTTTTTCAGACGTGAAGAAAGCTCCTGTGGATTTTTCAGAGGTCGTTGTGGTTATGAGCACCACCCGTTTAAGTGGTTTGCTTAAACGAGCCGATTTACAGACGCTCTTTCGTCATGACCCCTTACAAGCGCATACTTTTTTAATGGAGCGTTTCGCCCAAGAAGAGATAATCCTTAATGGCAATAAAGAACGGGTTTTTAACGCTAAGCTTCTCTCTTTACTCAACGAAGGTACTTTAATTCCTTTTAATCCTTTGAGTTTAACCGCTTTGATTAAAATTGGCGCACACAGTTTGCATACACTCTCCTATCAGTTTAACCAACAAAGTGGCGTGCAAATGGAGTATAAAAATATTGATACCTTTATCTCCTTGCTCACCCTCTCTTTAGCACCTTATTTAAATGCACGTTATATTCAAACGAAGCTTCCCGAGACGCTTTTTAACGGGGTTTATGCACTTTTAAAACAACACCCAAAGGTGACGCACATAACGTATAATGTCTCGTTAAAGGCTAAAGCATTTGTGCGGGATGCCCTACGCAATCAGCCCCTTTTACTTAAAAAAATTGGTAAACAGCAGTGGCGCATTAGCCTTGAGTGGTCTTTACATGTAAAAGGAGACAAAGCAAACTATACGCTTAAACATGCCTTTTACACCAAGGAGCAGTTACATGTAAACACGCAAGACGCTTTATGTATCTCAGAGGTGACGTTTCAAGACATTGCGGGGCAAGAGCGGGTCAAAGAGGCGTTGCGTGAGGTGCTCACCCTTTTTAAAGAGCCAGAACGCTTAAAACACTTCTCGATGCTTCCACCCAAAGGGATGATTTTATACGGACCTGCTGGAATGGGTAAAAAACTCTTAGCCCGTGCCTTTGCGCATGAGGCTGATATGCCTTACATCGTCCTTCGGGATGCGGATTTGTTTGATGGCGCTAAAATTCGAAAAGCGTATGCCCAAGCGTACAGTTCTGCTCCTGCCATTGTGATTTTAGAGGATATTGATGTGCAAGGAATTACTAGCGGGGTGATTTCGACGATGAATGTTGCCCCTGTGATTGAAGAAATCGATGCTATCACGCAAAGTTTTGAGACGCCGTTATTTACCATTGTGACCATCGCTCAAAAAGATGATATTCCTGATGCCTTAATTAAAACAGGGCGTTTAGATATTTGCATTGAAGTGCCAAAACTCGATATGCAAGCCAGACGCTTTTTCATTGAGGAGATTTTAAAAATGCCACACGATGCGACGATTGACGTTGATAGAGTGGTGCGCTACATTTCAGGCATGGGTGGCGATGCACTTAAACGCATTGGACAAGAGGCTGCGCTTTTTGCGGCACGTAAAGGTTTTAAAGAGATTAGCGAAGAGATGCTCTTAGAGCAGATCAATGTCATTAAATATGGCGCAAAATTGGAGAATAAACAGATTCGTGATATTGAGATGTCTATGACAAAAACAGCCTACCATGAAGCAGGGCATGCCGTCCTTTCCTATGTTCTTACGCCCATGATTAAAATTGAGCAAGTCACGGTTGCGCCTCGCAGTGATGCTTTAGGGTTTGTCTCCTTTCACCACGATGATTATATTGATGCGATTTCTAAAAAAGAGCTCTTTTCCAATATCTGTATTTTGCTCGCTGGACGTATTGCCAAAATGGAGCGCTTTGGGCAAGGAGGGATGGAAAGTGGAGCAATGAATGACCTTGAAGTAGCAACCATGCAAGCATATGCTGCTATCGCACTCTTTGGCATGGATGATGAGTTGGGATACATTAATGTCAGTGGCATTGAATCCGAGTACGATAAAGAGTTGCTTTCAAAAAAGATTGAAGAGCGCCTTTTGGTCTGGATGAAAAACGCACAAACGCAAACCGAAAAAGAGGTCAAACGTTTATGGCCCGCCATTGAAGCGGTGGCTTTGGCTTTACTGCAAAAAGAGATGATTGATGGAATGGAGCTTAAAAATATTATTGAGGCAAAACTCACAGATGAAATGAAAAAGAGGGAAAAATAAATAAGAAGTTTGGTGGTGGCTGGAGACGGAATCGAACCGCCGACACGGAGATTTTCAGTCTCCTGCTCTACCGACTGAGCTATCCAGCCACGCTTTGAAGAGTTGAAATTATAGCTTAAAAACTTTAAGAGTAGCTTAGGCTCAAGAAAGAGCCAAAGCCTTAAATAAATCACCTCGGTGAGCATACGATTTGAATTGATCCAAACTCGCAGCAGCAGGAGAGAGAAGGGCAACGCTTTTGGTGGTGTGGAGGGCATGAATCTGCTTCATGGCTTCTTCAAGTACAAAGCATTTAGAAAGCCACAGCCCCTCTTTTTGCGCAAAGGTAGCCAGTCGTTCGGTGTTCGAGCCAATGGCAAATATCTTTACATGTAAAGGTTTCATAAAGTCAAAAAGCTCTTGCAAATCGACCCCTTTATCATCACCGCCTAAAACGAGTAAAATTTCTTCATCTTTATAGCGTTTAAGCGCTTCAATGGTCGCATCCACATTGGTTCCCTTGGAGTCATCGACCCAGAGACGTCCTTGTTTATCGTGGAACTCTTCAATTTTATAATGGTCGATTTTAAAGGTATTAATGCGCTCGTAATCAATGGTATCAAAAAGAACTTTTTGTGCACTCATCGCAAGCACAGCGTCGAGTAAAAAGGGTGTTTTAAAGTTTATTTTTGAAAGTTCTATGCCTAATTGTTGGGCTAAATCTTCCTCATTCTCATACGCAATCACATGGGCTAGGGTTTTCACGTTGGCGTGTGCTTTTGGCAAGATAGCCACACTCCCTTCTTTCATGCGTGCCAAAGGAGAGAGTTTTGCGTCTATGTAAGCTTCCATACTTCCATGCCATGTCAGATGGTCAGGCTTAATGGGTAAAAGCAGATACATATCGGGTGCGGTGACTTTGGTGTAGTGAAAGGTAAACGAGCTGGTTTCTAAGACCCAAATCGGCGCTTTTTCATCCAATTCTGCTAGAGGTGTCCCAATATTTCCACCTGCAACGGCACCTTGTTTTTCTAAGAGAAATTGGCACATTTGGGTGGTAGTGGTTTTGCCATTGGTGCCACTAATCCAGATGCTAAAAGGCATCGCCTCTTTAAAAAAGTCATATTCGCTGGTGACATGTAAGGCTTTTTGAATCAGTAGATGCTCTGTTGGAAAGCCTGGACTTGGAATCTCTACACTGCTTTTTTCTGGCTCAAAAAAAGAGGGTGGAAGTAGGAGGTTTCCGTATTCATCTTCACCTTTACATGTAAAGGCATCATCAAAAATTTGGCAGTTTCCTGCATAGCGTTTTGCAATTGCTTTGGTTGTTTTTCCGTGTCCAAAAAGTGTTATCATCGTATTTTCAATGCCGTAAGTGCTAAAAGATTTGACATGAGCGCAATAATCCAAAATCTCACGATAATCTTGTTTTCTGGCCAACCTTTCACCTCAAAATGGTGATGAATTGGCGCCATAAGGAAGATACGTTTTTTACGTGTTTTGTAACTTCCTACCTGTAAAATAACCGAAACTGTCTCTAAAACAAATACAAATCCAATCACAATGAGCAAAATTTCATTTTTTGAAATAATCGCCATATACCCAATAAACGCACCCACACTAAGACTCCCACTATCGCCCATAAAAACTTCTGCGGGGTAGCAGTTAAACCATAAAAATCCGACCAATGAGCCCATAACCGCTGTGGCGACAATGACCACTTCACCACTACCTCCGACTTTTGGAAGGAGTAAGTAACTGCTTAAAAAGGCATTGCCACCGACATAAACAAAGACGGCAAGGGAGAGAATAGAGAGAATGGAAGGGACGGTTGCTAATCCATCAAGTCCATCGGTGAGATTGACCGCATTACTGGCTGAAACCATAACCAATACCCAAAAACCTAAGGCTAAGAGGTGCATATCAAACAGAGGGTATTTGTAAAAAGGGATAAAAAAGGTGGTGTCTAAATCAATACTGTAATACAAAATAAATGAAACAATGGACGCAGCAATAACTTGAAAAAGCAATTTTGCTCTTGGCGTGAGTCCTGCGGTATTGCTTTTGCCTAAAATTTTGGAAAGGTCATCTTTCATACCAATCAGTCCAAAGAGCAGAAGACAAGTTAGTGAAGAGATAACAAAAAGGTTGTTCATTCGTGCGCACATAAGTACCGCTAGTGTTGCCGCACATAAAAAGACAATGCCTCCCATCGTAGGTGTTTTGCCTTTTTTTTGGTGTGTTTGAGGAGCAAGAGAATAAATTGGCTGATTGGCGTTGCGAGCTTTTGCCCATTGAATGAACTTTGGCATCAAATAAACGGTCAAAATAAACGCCAAAAAGAAGGCAATACCTGCACGAACCGTAATGTACTGAAAAAGGTTAATCGATGTGAGTTTGTAAAGAGCATATAGCATAAAGGGGACTTCCATATATTTTTATAAAAGCAACATTTTAGTAATATATTGCTTATAAGCTGATAACAAAGGGTACGATTTGAAACCAGAAATTCAAAAAACCTTACTGATTATTACCGATGGTATTGGTCACAATGAAAGTGAGGTGGCAAATGCGTTTGCAAAAGCCCATAAACCAACGTACGATAGATTATTTAAGAGTGTTCCTTATACCTTTATTCAAACCTCTGGTTTGAGTGTTGGACTTCCAGAGGGACAAATGGGCAATAGCGAAGTCGGGCATATGTGCATCGGCAGTGGGCGTATTTTGTACCAAAATTTGGTCAAAATTTCACTCGCAGCCAAGGATGGCTCTTTAGCGAACAATAAAGCACTTCAAGAACTCTTACATGTAAAAGGGTCTATTCATATTATTGGGTTAGTGAGTGATGGGGGTGTGCATTCGCATATTGAGCATATCATGGCATTAGCACGTATCGCAGAAGCGAGTGGAAAAAACGTTTTTTTACATATTATTACTGATGGAAGAGATGTCTCTCCTACGTCTGGTATGGGATTTGTCGAGCAGTTAGAGGGGCTGTGCAATGAGAACATTCACATTGCTTCTATTTCAGGACGCTTCTTTAGTATGGATAGGGATAATCGCTGGGAGAGGGTTGAGCAAGGGTACCGTGTGATGGTCGATGCAGAGCCTGAAACATCTTTACATGTAAAGGCGTATATGCAAAGTATGTATGATAAAGGTGTGAGCGATGAGTTTATTGAACCTGTCGCATTTGAAGCGTATGGTGGGATGAAAAGTGACGACGGGGTGATTTTCGCCAATTTTAGAAATGATCGTATGCGTGAACTCTCTCGTGCCATTGGTTTTGAAGCGTTTAGCGAATTTCCTCGCACCCTCAATGGCGTTGCTTGCATTACCATGACAGAATACGATAGTAGTTATCCTTTTCCTATTATGTTTGAATCTGACACTCCTCAACATACACTCAGCGATGTGATTGCTGATGCGGGGCTTTCACAGTTTCATACGGCTGAGACGGAAAAATATGCGCATGTGACTTTCTTTTTTAATGGCGGAATTGAAGAGCCAAAAGTAGGCGAGACAAGGCTTTTAGTGCCTAGTCCAAAAGTCAAAACCTATGATTTACAGCCTGAAATGAGTGCCCACGCCGTAGGCGATGCCGTTTTAAAAGCAATGGATGAGGCGTATGATTTTATTGTCGTGAATTTTGCCAATGGCGATATGGTTGGACACACGGGAAGTTTAGAAGCGGGTATTAAAGCCGTAGAAGCGGTGGATGCTGAGCTTGGACGCTTGTTAGAGAAGGCTCAAAAGGCAAATTACTCTGTTGTGTTGACAAGCGATCATGGAAATTGCGAACAGATGTTTGATGAAGAAAATCATACGCTTACCAACCATACAACCTTTGATGTGTATGGTTTTGTGATAGATAAACGAGTTAACCGTGTCAAAAAAGGTGGGCTTAACAATATAGCTCCAACGGTTTTAAAGCTCATGGGGTTACCCATCCCTCAAGAGATGGATGCGCCATTAGTCGAATTTTAAAAGAATCAATTTATACGTAGAAGGAAAACAATGAAATTTAGTGGAAAAAATGTTTTAGTCACAGGTGCGGCAAGCGGTATTGGTAAAGAGATAGCATTGACATTAGCCAGTTATGGGCTTAAAGTGTGGGTGAATTATCGTTCTCGTCCAGAACAAGCCGATGCGATTAAGGCAGAAATTGAAGCCAATGGTGGTGTAGCTGCGGTGATTGGGTTTGATGTTGCCGATGAAGAAGCGTTCGTTGAGGGCATTAAAACGATTGTGGATAGCGATGGTGAGCTCTCCTATTTGGTCAATAATGCAGGTATTACCAATGATAAATTAGCGATTCGTATGAAAAAAGAGGATTTTACTTCGGTGATTGATATCAATTTAACCTCCGCATTTGTGGGATGCCGTGAAGCGTTAAAAGTGATGAGTAAAAAACGTTTTGGCAGTGTAGTAAATATCGCCTCTATCGTAGGTGAAACAGGTAATGCAGGTCAGGTCAATTACAGCGCAAGTAAAGGTGGTTTAATTGCTATGACCAAAAGTTTTGCACTTGAGGGGAGTGCAAGAGATGTTCGTTTTAACAGTGTTACACCAGGTTTCATTGCAACAGAAATGACCGATAAACTCAGTGCAGAAATTAAAGAGAGCTATACCTCTAAGATTCCACTGAAGCGTTTTGGAACTCCTAAAGATATCGCAGAAGCGGTGGCTTTTTTACTCAGTGATAGCTCAATGTATATCACAGGAGAAGTGCTTAAGGTGAACGGTGGAATGTACATGTAAAGGGAGTTTTGGCGTACAAAATTCAAATTAAAGGTTTTTTTGATAAAATGGTGAAAATTTTTTAAAGGAGCTATTAAATGGCACTATTTGATGATGTAAAAGCAGTTGTTGTTGAACAATTGAATGTTAATCCTGACGAGGTAAAAGAGGAGTCAAAATTTGTAGAAGATTTGGGCGCTGACTCACTTGACGTTGTTGAACTCGTTATGGCTCTTGAAGAGAAATTTGACATTGAGATTCCAGATACTGACGCTGAAAAAATCGTCACTGTTAAAGACGCAATGTCTTACATTGAAGCACACAAATAATTTTATATCGCATAATACAACCCGCTTTGGCGGGTTCTCCCTATTCCCACTAAGATTACAAAAGAGGATGAAAATTTGAAAAGAGTTGTTGTTACTGGCATAGGAATGATTAATTCATTAGGTTTGGATAAAGAGAGTTCTTTTAAAGCTATCGTTGAGGGTCAATGTGGCATTAAAAGCATTAGTTCGTTTGACACAACCGAGCATTCTGTCAAAATTGCTGGTGAAATTACCGATTTTGATCCTAATACAATTATGAATCCCAAAGAAGTTAAAAAAGCCGATCGTTTTATTCAGTTAGGATTGGCTGCTGCAAAAGAAGCAATGGCAGATGCTAAATTTGGAGCTTTTGAGGCTGAGAGTTTTGGTGTTAGCTCTGCTTCTGGTATTGGTGGTTTGGTCGTTATTGAGAAAAACTCTGTGATTGTCAATAGTGTAGGACCTCGTAAAATTTCTCCCTTTTTCATTCCATCGGCTTTGATTAATATGCTAGGTGGTATGGTTTCTATTGAATATGGACTCAAAGGGCCTAATCTCTCTTCCGTCACTGCATGTGCCGCGGGAACACACGCCATTAGTGATGCAACAAAAACCATTTTAACAGGTGGCGCTACAAAAATGCTAGTGGTCGGTGCAGAAGCAGCGATTTGTGCAGCAGGTGTCGGTGGCTTTGCTGCGATGAAAGCTCTTTCTACACGCAATGATGAACCCAAACGTGCATCTCGTCCGTTTGATGTAGAACGTGATGGATTTATTATGGGTGAAGGTGCGGGCGCACTTGTTTTAGAAGTGTATGAAGATGCGTTAGCTCGTGGTGCTCATATTTACGGTGAAATTGTTGGTTTTGGTGAGAGTGGAGATGCCAGTCATATTACTTCTCCTAGTTTGGATGGTCCATTTCGTGCGATGCGAGCAGCCTATAAAATGGCAGGTTATCCAAAGATTGATTATATTAATGCACATGGAACGAGTACACCAGCAAACGATAAAAATGAGACAGCAGCGATTAAAGAGTTGTTTGGAGAAAATGTTCCTCAGATTAGCTCAACCAAGGGTCAAATAGGTCACTGTTTAGGTGCTGCTGGGGCTATTGAAGCGGTTATTTCTTTGATGGCACTACGTGATGAAATTTTACCACCTACGATTAATTATGAAAATGCAGATCCTGATTGTGATTTGGATTATATCCCCAATGTGGCTCGAAAATACAAAGCAGAGTATATTATGAGTAACTCTTTTGGTTTTGGCGGAACCAATGGTTCTGTTATTTTTAAACGGGTATAAGGAAAGATAAGTGGCAACTTATTTGGATTTTGAAAACGGTATTAAACAAATTGATGAAGATATTTCGACTGCCAAAATCAAAGGCGATAGTCATGCCGTTGAAATTTTAGAGAAAAATCTTGAAAAAGAGATTTCTAAAACCTATAAAAACTTAACAGAGTATCAAAAACTACAATTAGCAAGGCATCCTGACCGTCCGTATGCGCTTGATTATATTCGTACACTTTTACGAGATAGCTATGAAATTCATGGCGATAGAAATTTTGCGGATGATGCAGCGATTGTTTGTTATGTGGGGTATCTTGGCGCTCGTAAAGTTGTTGTGATTGGTGAGCAAAAAGGAAGAGGAACCAAAAATAAAATCAAACGTAATTTTGGTATGCCTCATCCAGAAGGGTATCGTAAAGCACTTCGTATTGCTAAGATGGCAGAAAAATTTGATTTGCCTATTTTGTTTTTGATTGACACTCCAGGTGCGTATCCAGGAATTGCAGCTGAAGAGAGAGGGCAAAGTGAAGCGATTGCTAAAAATCTTTTTGAACTCAGCCGTTTAAATACGAAAAGTGTGGCTGTGGTTATTGGAGAAGGTGGAAGTGGAGGCGCACTTGCTATTGGTGTGAGTGATAGAGTGGCCATGATGCGTTACTCTGTTTTTTCTGTTATCTCTCCAGAAGGGTGTGCGGCTATTTTATGGAATGACCCAAGTAAGCAAGAAAATGCAACCAAAGCGATGAAAATTACCGCAGAAGACCTCTATCAACTTAAACTAATTGATGCGATTATTGATGAGCCTTTAGTAGGAGCGCATCGTGATAAGGAGAGTGCGGCTAAAGCTTTAGGAGATTATTTTTTAAAATCTTTAGAAGAACTCGATGCATTAACAGCGCAAGAACGTATGGATAAACGTTATGAGCGTATTACTTCTATCGGAGCGTATGAAGAGCGCTAAATGAACTTTAGCGTTTTTTACCTCTTTTCTTCCCTTCTTTTTTTCTAACAAATCAATTCTTATTCATCTTTACATGTAAATGTTTTTATTTGTCTTGAATCAAAAGTTTTGTAGAAAAAATGTAAGAGATAAGAGTAGATGAGAGAAGAAGCCATTTTACTTCCATAAGAGAAGTAAAATGGCTTTACATGTAAAGAAGTTCCTAGTGAACTTCTCTCCAGATTTTAACTTTCCATAGATACGCTAAGAGTGTAAAGATAATCATAAAGCCAATTAAGCTATAGCCTAAGTCTTCACGTTCTGCTTTTTTACGATCTCCTACTTTTTCCATGTAAGCAATCACTTGTGCTTCAGCCTTTTGGGTCAGTCCTACACGAGGCATAGACGTACCTGGAAGTTGTTTTTGTGGATCGTTAATAAAGGTATGAAGATACTCTTTACTTTTGGCACGAATCATAATAGACAAATCAGGAGGTAAGGTTCCCATATAAGCGCTCAGTGCTGTTTTATCACTTGGGCTTAGGAGTTTGTCATATTTCATATCGTGACATCTCTGACACGCATCAACATAGACTTGTTTATCGTTAATCTCTTTAGGCGCAATACTTTGAAGATACGCCACAATGTCTGCGACTTCTTGATCCAAATCTCCACCTGTACCATAAAACGCAATCATTGGATGAGGACGTGTTTCATCAAATTTATGCTCTACTTTAAGTGCGTTCGTTGGATTTTTAATCAATTCCGCTAAATAGTTTTTATCATAAATAGCACCCGCTGTACTTAAATCAGGTGGTACCACTCCAAAGGAAGCAGAAGCTGAGGCATCATCCATGGGTGCTGGCATACCTGCAACATTGAGTGAGTGACATCCCGTACAGCCTGCACTTAAAAACGTCTCTGCACCTTTGGTCGCATCGCCTATTTTACCTGAAGCGCCTAACTCTTTAAAAGTATAATCCGCGGGGGCAACATGAGGATGCATTTGTGAGTGAGCAAAGGGCTCAACACCCCAATAAACAACAGCGGTAAAGAATACGACAACCGCTAAGATTTTTAATTCTCTCATTTACAACCTCCCTGACATTTTGCTTCCATTTTGGTAATAATTGGTAGGGCAACAAAGAGTAAAATAAAGCTTAATGCCGCAAAGAAACCTACCCATGCATTAGCTCCTGTTGGAGGTAATTTTCCATAAACGGTAAGCACAATCATATCAATGAGTAACAACCAGAACCAAACAAAAAACATGGGACGTTTGTGTGCAGGTGCAACATGGTCTGTATTTCTATCAAGGAATGGAAGAAGCATAAAAATAACATTCGCAAATCCAAATGCTGCTAAACCAATATCCATAGCCGCAATACCACCAATATCAAAGAAGAAGCCACGTAACACTTCATAACTCCACAAGAAGTACCACTCAGGATAGATATGTGCAGGTGTTTTCATGGTATTGGCTGGTTCAAAGTTAATGGGATCCATCGCAAAATCAAAGTGGTAACAGACTAAATAGAAGAAAATAGTAAGGGCAACACCCACAACAAAGAAATCTTTGGAGAGGAATACTGGCCAAAAAGGAACCACTTTAGATTCAGCTTTTTTACCGTCTAAGTATTTTTTAGCTTCCACATCAAAATTAAGCTCTTCTGATTCTTGATTGTTAACGTGAGGAAAACGTAAAGAGTAGAAGTGAATCGCAATGACTAAAATAATGGCTAATGGCAATAAAAGCACGTGCAACATAAAGAAACGTGTCAAGGTCGCATCAGCAACTAAAAAGTCACCTCTAATCCAAATAACCAGTGCTTCACCAATGACTGGAATACCACCAAACAGATTGGTAATAACCTGTGCTGCCCAGTAACTCATCTGTCCCCATGGAAGCATATACCCACTAAAGGCTTCTGCGGAGAAGAGACCAAAAAGTGCCATACCAGTCAGCCAAATCATCTCACGCCCTTTTTTATAAGAGCCATAATAGATACCTGTAAACATATGAATATAAATGACAAGGAAAATAGCAGAGGCTGCTACACCGTGCATATGTCTCCAAAGCCAACCATACTCAACTTCTTGCATAATCGTGTAGTTGACACTATCAAATGCTAGGTTAATGTCAGGTTTGTAGTACATTAAAAGAAAAATACCTGTGACGATAAGAATGGAAAAGAGAACAACCAAAACAACACCCATCGCCCAGAGGAAGTTGATATTTTTGGGAATCCAATACTCTGTCATCATTACACGCATAAACGCTTTAACCGCCAAACGCTGATCGAGCCAATCAACAAACCCATCTGCTTTTCTAATCTCTGCCATGATTGCCTCCTTTATGCTTTTTTAGCGGTTAGTTTTTTATATTCTGGTCCTTCTTCACCGAGAACGAGTTTCTCGCCATCGATTTTAAAAGGAGGAATATCCATAGGACGTGGTGGTGGTCCAAATGTGTTAACACCACTGGCATCAAAGACGCCGCCGTGACAGGCACAGAGAAACTCTTTTTTTGCAGGAACCCATGTTGGAATACATCCTAAGTGCGTACAAAGACCTATAATGACCGTATAGTTTTTATTCCCAGCCACTACATCACGATTTTCATTTTTTTTCATCTCTGCGGTCTTCTTCAAAACGAAGATGGGTTTCCCTCTCCATTGAAGTGTTTTTAACTCTCCCTCTTGCATCGGTGAGAGGTCCACTGTAATAAATCCAGCAGATTGTACGCTGGGAAGTGGATCCCATGTCTTCTTCATGGCTCCTAGCGCCATGACCCCGCCGACAGCCGTGACACCGCCCAATGCCATGCCAATAAAATCGCGTCTGTTTTGTTCAACAGCCATCCCTTATTCCTTTCGTTTAGATTAATTTGTGACAATTTTATCGCATAAATTATTAAGAATCTATGACGTATGTCAATTGTATGAAATTTGCGTCAATTTTGCGTCAAAAGTTATTTTTTTTATTAAAAAATTTGATATATACATGTAAAATATCTAATGCCGCAGGGGTAATACCACTGATTTCGCTGGCGGCAAAAAGGGTTGGTGGGTTAAAGCGTTGCAGCTTTTCCACCACTTCGTTGCTTAGTCCTGAGATGGAGCTAAAATCCATCATGGGGGGAATTTTTACATCCATCATCTCTTTCATAATATCAATTTGTTCTTTTTGTTTTTCAATGTAATTTTTGTATTTGGCTTCGATTAGGATTTGTTCTTTCGCTTCTTCTGTAAAATTTTGGACACACGGTGCTATTTTTTCGAGCTTTTCGATACTAAACTCTGAACGAGCGACAATTTTTTGTAGGGTCACTTTATCGGTAATTTTATCTTCTCCAATGCTCGCTAAAAAGGCATTATTTTCATTGGAAGGGGTTAAGGTTGTGGCTTCCAGATATGCGACGCCTTCGTTAAGCTCTTTGCGTTTTTTGACCATTTTTTGGTGAGTTTGTTCGTCGATGAGACCTAGTTTGTATCCGTATGGCATCAATCTTAAATCCGCATTGTCCTCACGCAACAGCAAACGGTATTCTGCTCGAGAGGTGAACATACGGTAAGGTTCTTTAGTTCCTTTGGTGACCAAATCATCAATCAAAACGCCAATGTACGCTTCGTCTCGTCTAAAGATTAGGGGTTCTTCATCTCTAAGCGCCAAAGAGGCGTTAATGCCTGCCATTAAGCCTTGTGCGGCAGCTTCTTCATAGCCTGTGGTACCATTGATCTGTCCTGCGCAGTAGAGTCCTTCGATTTTTTTCGTTTCCAATGAGTGTTTAAGCTCCGTTGGGTCTACATAATCGTACTCAATCGCATAACCGTATCGAACAATGCGCGCATTTTCCATCCCTTCTACGGAGTGAATCATATTTAACTGGGTATCAGTAGGAAGGGAAGTTGCAAAACCATTGATGTAGTATTCGGTTGCTTCCCTCGTTTGAGGTTCAATGAAAAGATGGTGACGTTCTTTATCTCGAAAGCGGTTAATTTTATCTTCGATACTGGGACAATAACGAGGTCCTATGCCGCTGATTTGTCCTGTAAAAAGGGGTGCTCTGTGAAAGTTACTTTCAATGAGCGTATGCGTATCTTCGTTGGTATAGGTGATGTAACACGGTAGTTGAAAAGGCTTAAACGTTTCACGTGTGGTTCTAAAACTAAAAGGCAGAGGATTTTCATCGCCTGGTTGGAGTTCCATTTTTGAGAAATCAATACTTTTTGCGTCAATTCTTGCACACGTTCCTGTTTTTAAGCGCCCCATCGTAATGCCTAAGGATTTGATGGACTCAGAGAGGGTGCGTGAGGGAAACTCACCTACACGTCCGGCTTCTTGCTGGAATTCACCAATGTGAATCAATCCATTTAAGAAGGTTCCTGTGGTTAAAATAACTTTAGGTGCGTGATAGTGGTTGCCAAATTGGGTGATAACGCCTGTGACTTTACCCTCTTGTGCGACAAGTGTTTCTGCCATCTCTTGTGCGACATAAAGATTTTCAGTGTTTAAAATAATGGTGCGCATATAAATGCGGTATCTGTCCATGTCGATTTGTGCACGGCTTCCACGTACCGCTGGACCTTTGGAAAGATTGAGGGTTCGAAATTGAATACCTGCGTTGTCCGTGGCAAGCGCCATTTGACCACCGAGTGCGTCAATTTCTTTGACCAAATGTCCTTTAGCCAGTCCACCAATGGCAGGATTACAGCTGGCTGCTCCAATTTGCTCTGCTAAAATAGAGATCAGCAAGGTTTTGTTTCCCAGTCTTGCCGCAGCTAAAGAGGCTTCGATGCCTGCGTGTCCACCCCCAATTACAATCACGTCATACTTCATAATTATTATTACCTTCGTTATTAACATAAATTTAGCTCATTATACAATGATTAACGTTTTTAAATCTTTACATGTAAAGAGTAATGGTGAAGTATTAAGCCTAGAGAGCGTTTTGTTTTGTGGTAAGATTCTTTATTCAAACGCATAACTATTGAAGGAAGGATAGCACGATGATTTTATTAAATTGTGACGCTGGAGAGAGTTTTGGTTCATGGAAAATGGGACTGGATGAAGCCATAATGCCTTATGTTGATATGGCAAATTTTGCGTGTGGTTTTCATGCGGGAGACCCTGTGATTATGGAAAAATCCATTCAACTTGCTCTCAAACACGGTGTGATCATTGGCGCACACCCTGCCTATCCTGATTTGGTGGGATTTGGAAGACGCAGTATGGCATGTTCTTTAGAAGAGGTGGAGGCAATGGTGATTTATCAGCTTGGCGCACTGCAAGGTTTTATTACCGCCAATCAAGCGACACTCTCCTATGTGAAACCTCACGGGGGTCTTTACAATGATATGATGAAAGATATACGCATTTTTGAAGCGGTGGCTAAAGCGGTAGCTCGGTTTAATTCGAATTTAAAACTGATGATTCTCTCCAAAAGGGATACCCATAAAGAAGAAGCCATTGCTAAGAGTTTTGGACTTGAACTTTTGTATGAAGTTTTTGCGGATAGGGCATACGATGATGAGGGATTTTTGGTGCCTCGCAGCCAAAAAGGAGCGGTCATCCACGATGTTCAAGCGGTCATTGCACGGTTGAAACTACTGCAAAAAGAGGGTGTTTTAGAGACGATTTCAGGCAAAAAAATTGCGCTTAGAGCAGATACGATGTGTGTGCATGGTGACAATGAAGAAGCGGTAGCTTTGGTAGAAACACTGAGGAAAAGCATGTGAAACCAACGTATCATGTTGCTTCTGAGTCAGCGCTGATACTCTCTTTTGGTTCGACTATTGACCCTAGCGTCTCTTCGTGGGTTCAGCGTGCTTATGGTGCGCTCAAAGAGGCAAGAATTGAGGGCTTTGATGAAATTATCCCTTCGTATGCCTCTTTGATGGTCTGCTATGATGTTTTACGCTTTGATTTTAAAGGGGCGTCTGAGACGATAGAAAGAATCCTTTTGGGAGCTTTGGATAGAGCTGTACAGGCATCTAAAACCATTACGATTCCTGTTTATTATGGGGAAGAGGTTGGGTTGGATTTGGCGCTTTTGGCGGAGGAAAAAGGGTTGAGTGTGGAGGAGATTATTGCGTTACATGTAAAAGAGACGTACCGTGTGTATGCCATTGGTTTTGCGCCTGGATTTGCTTATTTGGGAGAATTGGACGTACGTTTGGCAACTTCACGCTTAGCGAGTCCACGCAAAGTAGTTCCAAAAGGCAGTGTTGCCATTGCGGATAGGCAGTGTGCCGTTTATCCGTCGCAAAGCCCTGGTGGATGGAAGATTTTGGGTCGCACACCCATGGCGATGTTCGATGCTTCTTATGAAGGTTTATCGCTTTTACATGTAGGCGATCGTGTACGTTATGAGCGTATCAGCAAAGAGGAATTTTTACGTTTGGGTGGTGTGCTGTGAAGGGTTTGTTGGTTGAAAATGGAGGCGTTCAAAGCTCGATTCAAGATGCGGGACGTAAAGGCTTTGGGGACATTGGACTCACGCAAAGCGGTGCGATGGATGAACTCGCTTTTGCCTATGCCAATATGCTTGTGGGCAATCCCTTCAACACACCAGCCATTGAAATAGCTCTAGGCGGTTTGGTTGTGAAGGCTCAAGCGACGATGCGTATCGCCATTTGTGGGGCTTCGATGGAACCTATGTGCGGAGGAAAACGATTGGCGTTATGGCAGACACATCTGCTTCAAAAAGGGGATGTGCTACGTTTTGATTTTGCAAGCGATGGGCAATTTGCCTACCTCGCTGTGGAGGGTGGTTTTCAAACGCCTTTTGCGTATGGCAGTTTTTCAACCAGTCTTAAAGAGGGATTAGGGGGCATCGAGGGACGCAAACTAAAAGCAGGAGATTTTTTACATGTAAAAGAGATGTTGTCTCGTAAAGAGGTGCGACGATTGCAATCAGCGTTTATTCCTACCTATCCAGAAGAGATTTGTGTGCGTGTCCTTAAAGGGTATCAAGAGGCGCAGTTTAATGAAGATGCGCAAAAAACTTTTTTCGCTACACCGTATACCTTTAAAGGAGAGGGAGATCGCATGGGATATCGCTTCCGTGGTGAGAAGGTGGTAGCGGATGTGAATGGGATTCTCTCGGAGCCTATCTGTTATGGTGCGGTGCAAGTGCCGAGTCATGGTGAACCGATCGTTTTGTTAAAAGAGCGTCAAACGATTGGGGGGTATCCTAAAATTGGCTCAGTTATTGCGGTGGATTGTTTTAAATTAGCGCAATTAAAAGCAGGAGGAAGGGTGCGTTTTTGTGAAATTTCACTCGAAGAAGCCCATAAAATAACAGCATCATTTTATCGCTTTACGTTACATGTAGGCGAAGTGTAATGCCTACATGTAACGCTTTTTCAGGTTCGAAATGTTCCTAGAACATTGTTGAGTTTTTCAGTGAGGTCATTGAGATGATCCGTCGCTCCACTGACCTCTTCCATGCTGCGTGTATTACTTAGGGTAATGGTGTTGATATCTTCGATTTTGTGAACGATGGTATCGACATTTTTGCCTGTTTTTATATAATCTTGTACCGTATGTTCGCTTGATAAGGTTGCGTTGTCCATAATGAGTGTGGTTTCATTAATGTTTTTTTCCACATCAGAGGCGATGAGTGTGAGGCTCTCCATGCTCTTAGAGTTTTCATTCATATGCTCGCTCGCATCGTTGATGGACTGAATAATGACATTGATGGTCGCATTAATCTCAACCAGACTTTTTTGCGTACGTTCAGCGAGTTTTCTCACTTCATCCGCAACCACGGCAAAGCCACGTCCATGTTCTCCAGCACGTGCGGCTTCAATCGCTGCGTTGAGGGCTAGAAGATTGGTTTGGTCGGCAATATCTGAAATAACAGTCAGAACGCTTTTCACTTGGTCGGCGTCTTGGCTAAGTTGTGAAATCTGGTGTGCGAGTTCAATTTCGGTATGGGCAGCGGATTGAACTTGTTCTGCCATTTTTAAAATATGCGTTTTGGCATTGAGCAATTTTTCATGTGCCATAGCGATTTCACTTTCAGATTCTCGTGCTTTTTGTAAGGAGACGTTGAGTTCTTCTTTCATATTTTGTGACATTTGATGGGTTTCATTGACGATTGATGAGGTCTCTTCTGCTCGTTTCCCTACTTCAAGGGCGGTTGAGCTCAGTTCATTGGCTACCGAAGCATTTTCACTGCTGGAAATTTTTGCAAGGCTCACGGTGGCACGTACTTTGTCTATAAAACGATTAAAAGATTCAGAGGCTTGTCCAATCTCATCACCACTTTTAATTTCCATTTTTTTCGTCAAATCACCATCTCCACTGGAGAGATTTTCCGCACGGGTTTTAAGCTCTTTCACAGGCGTAATAACGGTTTTTTTCAGCGCTACAATGAGCATTGCCATGATAAGTCCTGTGATAATACCCATGATAATAAG
The DNA here is from genome assembly GCF_000024885.1 of Sulfurospirillum deleyianum DSM 6946. Taxonomy (NCBI): domain Bacteria; kingdom Pseudomonadati; phylum Campylobacterota; class Epsilonproteobacteria; order Campylobacterales; family Sulfurospirillaceae; genus Sulfurospirillum; species Sulfurospirillum deleyianum. Next base: position 1,853,224 of record NC_013512.1, on the reverse strand, counting down.
CTGTTTTACAAGAACGTACTGTGCTTCTTTCACCATCGCTTGAACGGCTTTTAAATCTTTGGCAATCAGCACTTCTCCAATGCGCTCTCCATTAAAGGCAAGTAGCTCTTTACGGACAACAAAATAAGAATCTGTGATAAAGGGCGAAGAGAGAGTGGTAAGGGAGAGAGATTTGATGTCATCAAAGAGGGTAAGGTTGGTGATCTCTTTTTGTTGTGAGAGTGCTGTATCTTTGGCAAGGAGTGCATCTTTAGCGGTAGCACTGAGGTTTAGGTGCTTTTTATCGGTTAAGAAAATGACACTCGCTCCTAAGTCTTTTTTTGCGTTTTCAACGACGGTATCAAAAGCGTTGATAAACTCAACCGAACCTAGATATTCTCCATCCTTAAGCACAGGTGCCAATCCTCTTAAAGACATACCCGCCACACCCATTTCAATCGCTTTAAGGGGTTGTTTTGTCTCTTTAACTTTAAGGATGGTATGTCTAAAACCAGAGAGGTCATCGCCAAATTTTTTAGGCATCCATTCTCTTAAAAAACTTTTTACATCGTGGGTGTGAATGTGGATTTGTGCTTCTTTATAGTCCGTTTTGGACTGGTAGGTTTGCATCAGCTCTTTAAGCCCTTTGGCGGCGATGGTGCGGTCTTGATGGCTTAGGGCTTCCAACACATAGTAGTTCGATGCAATGTTAATCGCACTGGTGAGGGCAATGTCGTATTGGCTTTCGAGTTGATTGTCAAGGTAAATACTCAGAGACTCTTTTTCATTTTCATACACATCTTTTTCAATCGAGCGAATACTTAGATAAGAAAAGAGAAGAACCAAAATAAAACCGATAAAAATACTGCCAAAAAGTGGGATGTAGATTTTTTGGGAGATAGACCACTGTTGCATGATGGACTCCTTGTTTGGAATATGCAAAAATTATACACTAATAAGGTTAAGTAAAGCTTTTTAAATCGCCTTTTTTAGGCTATTTTCTCTCTTAGGAATTCTCAATTTGAAACACGATATAATGCCTTCTAAATTATAAAGGTTACTTATGTTTACAGGACTGATTCGAGAATTTGCAGACGTGCTCAGTTATACCAATAATATTTTAACCCTTCGTGCAACGTACAAACCAGCCATTGGCGATAGCATTGCGATTAATGGGGCGTGTTTAACGGTGATTGAACTCTTTGAGGGTGGCTTTAGCGTGGAGCTCTCTTTGGAGAGTCGCTCACTTTTGGCATTGGAAAACCTCAAAGGCAAAGTGCATATGGAACCAGCGTTGGCGTTAGGTGATAGACTGGATGGGCATATGGTGCAAGGGCATGTGGATTGTGTGGGAGTGATAGAAAAGCTTAATCAAAGAGAAAATGGTTTGGATATAGAAGTTTCTATTCCCAAAGCTTCGCTTCTTTTTGTGATTCCTAAAGGAAGTGTGAGCATTGATGGGGTGAGCTTAACCGTCAATGAGGTGATGAAAGAGGGCTTTCGTTTGACCATTATTCCGCATACGCTTGAAAAAACATTGATTGCTTCCTATAAAGTAGGACGTAGGGTCAATGTGGAAACCGATATGTTCGCACGCTACCTCTACCATATGTTTCACAAAAAAGAGGCGTTGGATTGGAATGGGGTGGATCGCATTATGGCGACGTATTGATGCGTTATCTTTTTACCAATCGTTTTGGCGGAGTGAGTGAAGGGGCGTTTTTTAGCCTTAATTTAGCGTTACACGTTAATGATAATTCTTTACATGTAAACGCCAATCGAGAGATTTTGCGTGAGAAAATGGACGTGGATGCGGTTGTTTTTATGGAGCAGGTGCATGGCGATAAGATTGTGCGTATTGAAGAAGCGGGGCAAACGCCTACGTGCGATGCGATGATCACGAACCAAAAAGAAATTGCACTCTCTGTCATGGTGGCAGATTGTATCCCCATTTTGTTTTACGATGCGAGGCATGAAGCCATTGGTGTGGCACATGCGGGGCGAGAGGGAAGCAGGCTGGGCATTGGGGTGAAGTGTTTGGACGCGATGGAAGAAGCGTTTGGAACACGTGCTTCTGAAGTGCAGATTTTTATGGGACCTAGTATTGGGGCGTGTTGTTACGAGATAGGAAAAGAGGTGAGTGAAGGCTTTGATGGCTTTTTACATGTAAAGAATAAACGTCTTTTTTTAGACCTTCAAACCTACAATTACAAAGCCTTTTTAGAAAGAGGTGTTTTAGTGGAACATATAGATGCCTCTTCGATTTGTACCTGTTGTGATTCAGACTATTTTTCGTATCGAAGAGAGAAAATAACAGGGCGTTTTGCAGGAGTGATTTGTTTATGAAACCTAAAGGACTCGCCCTTTATCAAGCGGAGCAAAAACGACTTGCGCAGAGTGAAGAAGAACGCTTGCTAGAGATGATTGAGGCGAATGCCAAACGGCATGGGGTTGATTATTGGCAGAATGCAACGTTGCTTCAAGGCATGATGCAAACGTGTGAAGGGTTGATAGAAGCAAAAGATGTACAACGTATACGAGAGACTCTCTTATGGCTTATAAAGACACAAGAGAGTGTGGAGTTGAGTTAGGTTATTTACTGCTACACCCACAGCGTTTTTTGCTCGTTGCTTCTTCAAGGGCGCAAAGTGCTGCTTCGTAGTTTGGCTCTTCGGTGATTTCAGGGCAAATCTCTTTATAAACCACTTTTCCGCTTTTATTGACGATAAAAATTGCACGAGCGCTTAAGCCTTTAAGCGGACCATCTTTAATTAAAACGCCATAAGCTTGTGCAAACGCTTTTTCTCTAAAGTCACTGCCAACGCTTAGATTATCAATGCCCTCCGTGGTGCAAAAACGACCCATAGCAAAAGGCAAGTCCATAGAAACCACGACCACACTTGCATCGGTTATGGAAGCAGCTTTTTTATTGAAGGTGTGTGTTTCTTGCGCACATACGGCTGTATCGAGGGAAGGAACGACCACAATGAGTTGTGCTTTGTCACTTTTACCACCGACTTTGATTTCACTCAAATCTTTTGCGACGACTTTAATGGTGGGAGCGCTGTCTCCTACTTTAATCTCTTCGCCTGTGAGTTTAACAGGTGTTCCTTGGAGCTTGGTTGTTGCCATTGTGTGTCCTTTTAAGAAAAATATAGGTTTAAAGCATTATAACTTAGTTGAATAAACAAACTCTTAACTGTACAAACTAAACAATTTGTACTTGGTTTCGACCATGATGTTTTGCTTTGTAAAGGGCTTCATCGGAGCGTTTGAGCGTATCGAAAATCTCTTCATCTTCAGGATGAAGTGAGCTAAGACCAATACTCACCGTAATAGCAGGAAGCGCTTGATTGTTGATGGATTCACGACTGGCTTCAACCTTATGACGAATCTTCTCTGCTAAAATTTTTGCTCCTTGTAGGGGTGTATTTTGGATGCATACACAAAACTCTTCTCCACCAATGCGTCCAAAGAGATCACTTTGACGAAGGCTGCTTTGTACGTGTTTGCAAAAGGCTTTGAGCACTTCATCTCCCATCGCATGTCCGTAGGTATCATTGACTTTTTTAAGCCAATCAATATCGATGGAGAGGATATGAAGAGGAGTGTTATTGCGTTTGGCTGCATGAAAGTATTGTGTAGCAAGTAGGAAAAAGTAACGTCTATTGGCGATTTTTGTGAGTTCATCTATATTGGCTAAGTCTTTGAGTTTTGCATTTAAAAGGGAGAGCTCGTGGGTGCGTTCATTGACCTCTTGTTCAAGGGTTTCATTAAAGCGTTGGACTTCATGGCTGTAGTGTTGTAATTTGCGATTGAGGAGTTGAATATAGAGGCTAAAAAGAAGGCTTAAGATAAAAGCAATGCCAAGACCTAAGAGTAAAAATTTGTACTTCGCATACACATCCTCAAAGGTAATCGCCTCTTGCTCATAGGGAAAAAGATGAAACTCTTTGAGAATATGATGTATCTTTGAATAATCCAATGTGGTATTGACACGGTACAAAGGTTTAGACGAAGAGGACGCAGATGGTGGTTTTAACAGTGTGCTTAAGAGCTCATTGGAAAGGGTCTCTGGCGTGTTGGGCATTTTAGCTAACATCCATCCAGGGTAGAGGTCTGTACTACTGATGAAAGGAAAGTTGGGATGTGTTTTAGCGCCTAAGACTTTTAAGTCACTTTGCTTGATAAATCCTTCGTGAACCATTTGTTCGATGATATCTGTACGAACGATACCCACATCGACACTTCCATTTAAAACCGCTTTAATCACATTAAAATGGGTTTGAAAAAAAGTAATATTTTTATTGGATGCAATGCCTAACTCTTTGATACCAAGGAGATAACCGCCAAAGGAGTGCTCTGAAACGGCTCCAATTTTTTTACTACGGGCATCTTCATAGCTTTGAATCTGCTTTGCATCCGCACGGGTAAAGATAACCGTACCTAATTCGCTGTAATAGTTTCCTTTGTAAGGGGAACTTAAAGTTGCGATACGCCCTAGACCATAGCGATGTTCAAGTTGAAGCCCTTGCAGAGGATTGGTGATGACAAATTCAATGGTATGGTTTTTAACCCGCTCTTCAAGTGTTTTAAAATCAAGGGGAATTACCACAAAATGGTGCAGAGGGAAGAGTGAAGAGAGGTACTGTGCGTTTTCATCCCATGATTTTGAGAGAGAATTACTCTCATCACGACTGTTTAACACACCGATACGTACCTCTGTTTTTGCGAAAAATAAGGGATCAATAAACCCTTTTAACGAGAGACCATTTTTCATAATCCCTCCCACCCTATAAATATTGCCAATTTCTTCGAATTTGCTAGGTTTGAGTGTACCAAAGAGCCCTTCTTCATCAAAGGCTAACTCCTTGAGAGTTTTTCCTTCATACGTTAAGGCTTCAAGGCTTTTCTTTTGGGTATTGTAGTTTTCATAGATGAGTTGTGCTGTTTCATCAATATGTTCAAATGCCCATTCCCATCCTTTTTTGGTCGCATCGTAAAAGGCTTTGGCTCGTTTGGGATGGAGTAAAAGCTCTTTTTCAGAGGTAAAAAGTACATCTCCATAGAAGTTAAATCCATGGTCTCTTGGACTTAAAACGGTATACGAGATATTTTTTTCTTTGAGGATAAAAGGCTCATTGGAGATATAACATGCCATCGCATCAACTTGTTGGTTGATAAGGGTTTCAAGATTCAAAGAGTGGTTTTTTAAAAAGAGTTCTTCTCGTTTAATGCCATGGCTTAAAAACATCGCCAAAATACCTACGGATCGGAAATCTTCATCGGACATTAAGAGGTATTTGTATTTTAAATCTTTAGGACTTTTGATGGCAGGGTTGGTGCTAACAAGGACGGAAGGGTCGCTTTGAAAAAGTGCCATTAGCGCTACTACGGGTTTTTGAGCGTTTCTATCTAGCAGTAAGGAAGAGCCATTGACGACACCATAAGTGCTACGTCCTTCTAAAACTTCTTGGGTTGGATGGATATTTGAAGCGTATTCTTTAAGGGTGACATCAAGGTTGGCTTCTTCATAAAAGCCTTTCTCTTTTGCGACATAAAACCCAGCAAACTGAAACTGATGAAGCCATGAAAGTTGAAGGGAAATAGTCTCCTTAGACGTGTTGGCAAAAAGTGCTATGGTAAGAATACTTATCCAAAGAAGCACACGCATGGAGAGTCTCCTTCCTATGTCACAGGCATGTACACATTGTAGCACAATCTCTTATAAAAAACGAAAAAACTTCTTTACATGTAAAAAGGTAAAAAGAGCTTGTTAAAGCGCCATATAGACGCTAGGTTTTCCAATATAATACCCTTGCGCATAGTCAACACCTAGCTCCTTCACACAGGCTAAAATATCCGCAGAGTGGACGTATTCTGCAATGGTTTTAATGCCTAAATCTTGTGCAAAACGAACAATGTTTTTGACAATCACTTTGGTGTCATCGTTACGGTCAAGGTTCTTAATAAGACTGCCATCAATTTTAATATAATCCACCCGTAGCTCATTGAGGCGCTCAAAATTGGAGTAGCCTGAGCCAAAGTCATCAATGGCAATTTGCGCTCCATAGGCTTTGACCTCTTCAACAAAGGTTGCGATTGCTTCATAGTTTTCGATGCCATCACTCTCTAAAATTTCAAAGATGACCCACGGTCCGACATTGAACTCTTTGAGTTTTTCTAGGATAAACGTTTTGGTGACAATGTTCGTCATATCCAGATAAGAAAGGTTGATAGAAAAGCTGTTAGAGGAGATTTGAAAGGTCTCAAACGCTTTTTGAATCAGCGCCATAGAGAGTTTTGAGTAGATTTTAGAGTGCTTGGCTATCTCTAGGAAATCGGAGGGAAGGTAGTACTCTTTCTCTTCTTTGTGAATGCGCATTAAGGTTTCAAACTTTTCAATTTCACCGTTATGCAGATTGACAATGGGTTGGAAAAAAGGAACCACACGGTCTTTGGCGAGTGCTTCTTTGAGGGTGTGGTTCATTGTGATATTGTAATGGTACTCTTTTTCTTTGTGAGAATTTTTGTCGTAGATGAGATAGGGAAGACGTTTGTTTTTTGCTTCTTTACAGGCGATGGATGCTAGTTTGAGCAGGTTTTTTGTGCCTTGCGTTGCGCCGATGCTTAATGTGGTATCTATCTCTATTCCTCGACAGATAATGCGCTCTTTGGTGATATGCAATGAGAGTTTTTTGAGATATTTTTGGAGGTTATAGGTGCTAAAAGGAGCGGGGATAAAAATCGCATAAATATCCGCTTCGAATTTATAGAGTGTTGCTTCAATGGGTGGAAGGTTGTTTTTGAGCCAATGCGCAATTGTTTTTAAAAAGGCATCGCCAAAGGCATGACCATAAAAGGTGTTGGTGGTTTGAAAAGAGTCTATGTTAATAAGAATCAAGGTAGATTCATGGCTTTGAGAGAGCTTTTTTGCCTCTTTTAAAAAATGAAGACGGTTGGGCAGTTTGGTATTAAAATCGGTGTAAAGATTGTATTTGAGTCTGCTTTTGAGTTTTTTATGGCTGTAACGCAAGGTGGTCACATAGACAAGACCTGATGAGCCTACAAGCGTAAGCCATAATGTGGAAAAGATCCAGTGTTGATACCATAGGGAAAGATATAACGGAGAAAACACGAGCAAAAAAAGTGTTCCTGTTTTGGCATAGTATTTTCGAATTGGCTCCACCCTCTGCCTTTGGTTCAAAATGCCCACAATTACATGTAGGGGTGGCACTTTAACACAAACGCTTTGAAAAAAAAATTAAGCCATAGAACTCATCAGCTTTATCACAAAAAAGTCACGATATAATCAGCCTTAATGTGTAAAATTTATACGAAAGATACGGAATGAACACAAAACGCTGTGACCATTGTCATTTAGAGTACGATACCTCTTTACTGCTGTGTGACACCCACTTTAATCCACCAAAATTTTTCTGTTGCAAAGGGTGTCAAGGAGTTTATCATCTTTTACACGAAGAGGGGTTAGATACATTTTATGAAAAAATGGGTGAAACAACTCTTGAGCCACCTAGGGAGCATTTAGAGGAGAGTTCAAGATTTGATTTGGAAGGATTTGTTTCAAAATATGTCAAAAAGACCAGCGAGGGACTCAGTGAGATTTCTTTGATTATTGAGGGGATTCATTGCAGTGCGTGTGTGTGGCTCAACGAAAAAGTACTTTCAAGACAAGCGGGGGTCGTGGAAGTGAGCATTAACTACTCCAATCACAAAGCTAAAATCGTCTGGGATGATTCTGTTATCAAGCTCTCACGCATTATTGAGACGATTCGAAGCATTGGTTATAACGCCTATCCGTATGACCCCAAAGGAGGCGAGGAGCGAGCCAATGCTCAGCGTAGGGAGTATTATTCGAAACTTTTAGTGGGTATTTTTGCGACGATGAATGTGATGTGGATCGCCATTGCGCAGTATGCGGGATACTTTACAGGGATGCAGAGCAACATCAAAAATATTCTCAATTTTGCGGAGTTTGTACTGGCAACACCCACTCTCTTTTATACAGGTTCGGTCTATTTTAAAGGGGCGTATTATGGACTGAAAAACCGTTATATCACGATGGATTTTTTAGTGGCAACGGGAGCGACACTGACGTATGTTTTTTCGTTGTATGCGATGTTTACTAAAAATGCGGAGGTCTATTTTGATTCGGTGACGATGATTGTGACTTTTGTGTTTGCGGGGAAATATTTAGAAGTTTTGAGTAAGAAAAAAGCGGTGGATACACTGGATGCGTATGGAAGTTCTCTTCCCACAGAAGTGATGGTGGTGCTAGGCGATGAGAAGATTTTAAAACGGGTTGAAAGTGTGGATGTTGGAGATGTGATTGAGATTAAGGCGGGAGATAAAGTGGTCATTGATGGGGTAATTCTTCATGGTGAGGGCTCCTTTGATATGTCTCGATTGAGCGGTGAATCCGTGCCTGTACTGCTTCGTAAGGGAGATAAGTTACTCAGTGGTTCTTTGTGCTTGGATAGTGTGATACGCTATGAAGCCAAACAAACTTTTTCCTCTTCTATGCTGACGAGAATGGTAACCCTTTTAGAAGATGCCCTGAGTAAAAAACCGTTGATTGAAAAATTTGCCAATCAACTCTCTGGCTATTTTTCCAGTACGATTCTTTTTTTAGCGTTGTGTACATGGGTTTTTTGGTATGTGCAAGAGGGTTCATTTGAAAAGGCGTTGATTGTGGCGATTTCAGTGATTGTCATAGCGTGTCCGTGTGCGCTCTCTTTAGCGACACCTGTGGCAACGCTGGTGGGCTTAGGTTTAGCCGCTAAAAGGGGTGTTTTATTTAAGGAAGCGGGCTTTTTGGAAAGTATGGCAAAATGCGATACTTTGGTGCTGGATAAAACAGGAACCATTACCAAAGGAACACCCGATGTGGTCGAGATGAAAGTGCTCAAAGAGGTGGATTTTTCTTTGATTTATGCTTTGGCAAGTGCTTCGAATCATCCCATGAGTCAAGGCGTTAGGCGTTTTGTGAAAGAGCATGAAACGTCTTTACATGTAAAGAGTTTAGAGCAGGTTAAATCGATTGAAGCAAAGGGATTACAGGCGTTTTGTGAAGGGCATTTCTTGATGGGTGGCAATGCTAAAATGATGCAAGAAGCGGGTATTGAATGCGTGCTAGAGGAGCAGTTTCACGCTTTAAGTCACTACTTCTTTGCGGTCGATGGAGAATTGGTAGCGATTTTTGGTTTGAAGGATAGCTTAAAAGAGAACGCAAAGAGTGCTATTGAGGCGTTAAAAGCGTTGGGATTAGAGATAGTGATGCTAAGTGGGGATCATAAAAGTGTCACACACGTGATTGCCAAAGAGGTAGGGATTGCACATTTTAAAGCAGGATTGCTTCCTGATGAAAAAGCAGACTATATCGAAGCGCTTCATAAAAAAGGGAAAAAAGTGGTGATGGCAGGCGATGGTATCAATGATACCTTAGCGCTTTCAAAGAGTGAAATAGCGATTGCTATGGGGAGTGGCGCTGATATTGCGTTGGATGTGAGCGATGTTATTTTAACCAATGACAGTGTTAAGAGTTTATACGATGCGTTTGTGATTTCACGTATGAGTTTAAAGGTGATTAAGGAAAATTTAGCCTTTTCATTGCTTTATAATATTATCACCATTCCTTTAGCGATGAGTGGGCATATTATTCCTCTTTTCGCAGCACTTTCAATGTCGCTGAGTTCTTTGATAGTTGTGGGAAATTCGATGCGGATTAAAATGGTATTAAAAAGGCTGTAACATGGATGGATGGGTGATTGCGATGATGCTTTTTGCTTCAACGCTTTTGGGTGCGTTTGGGTTGTGGGCATTGCTCTGGGGAATTAGAAGTGGTCAGTTTGATGACCATAAAAAATTTTTAGATGGTGCTCAGTTTGACAGTGAAGAGGCTTTAAATGATGCTGTGAGAATGGAACGTAAAAGAGAAGCTATTTTAAGGGAAAAAGAGAAGCGAGAAAAAGGATACGCTCCACCTGACTAAGAGGTTAGGGAAGCTACAAGAGTGTTGCTCTTGTAGCCTGTTATTTATTTAAATGAAGCGATAGTTTCAGCAACTGCTTTCATATCGTCATCACTTAGACCTGAAACGATAGGTTTCATAACCGCTTTCATTGGTCCACCTTGACCTGCTTTATACCCTTGCAAAGATGCAATAGTTTTTGCCGCATCCCATCCTGCAATGATTTGAGATTTATTCAAAGCAGATGTTTTTGCATTCTCTTTGTGACAGGAGAAACACTTCGCTTTGTAGATTGCCGCGCCATCTGCTGCCATAAGGCTAGATACTGCTGCAATTGCCAAAACTGTACAAATTTTTTTCATTTGATACCCTTTCCTAAGTTGTGTGTGAAAAATTATAACCAAGCAGACTTTATCCCTGCTTATATTTTTTATCACCTTTGGGATACAATTTTCGTTTTATAAAAATTAGCTATAATTTAATCATATTGAATGTAGTAAAGAGGCATGGGTGTTTCGAGGATTTGTGTTAATCATGTGGATGCAAGTGGCGCTTTTTTCTGCAACGCACAGTGTATGTGAAAGTGAACGCATTGAAATAAGCAGAGCCAAAGAGATTGTTGAGTCTATCTTAAAAGAGGAGCCAACGAATGCCATTTGTATGCTACAACTTGCCAATATTTACCTGAAGCAAGGCGAAATCGCCAAAGGATTTGACACCTTAGTCAATGCCTATTTGCTTGACCCACACCATGTTCAAAACAGTAAAATCGCCTCTGTTCTTCCTTTTGCTCTTAAAGTCACCAATTTAAAACTACAAGCACAAAAAACAAACGATAAAGCCATTTGGAATGATTTGGGTGATGGCTATTTTGAGATGGGTATTTTTAATGAAGCTGCTTTGATGTACAAACAGAGCCTTTTCGCAGACCCAACACAACATATGATTCGCTTAAAACGTGCCCTTGCGCTTCAAAAAGAGTCGCATGTTTATACCGCTCTTGAAGAGGTACAAACGGTTTTAAATCAAGAACCTTCGCATGTCTTTGCAAATTATTATATGGCAAAATTTTTAGCGTATGATGTCAAAAATAGAGTCGAAGCAAGGGTGTTTTTTGAACGAGCACGGAGCGCATTGATTGCGCAAAAAGATGCCTTTGCTTATTTAGAATACACCAACTTACTCAGTGATATTACAAAAGAATTGGGAGAGTAGGGTGCAAAAAGCGGTGTTTTTAGACCGAGATGGGGTGATTAACGTCGATAAAGCCTATGTTTCTAAAATTGAGGATTTTGAGTTTTACGAAGGTGTTTTTGAGGCGCTGCGTCATTTTCAATCGTTGGGGTATTTGCTCATTATTGTGACTAACCAATCTGGCATTGGCAGAGGCTATTACAGCGAAGAGGATTTTCAAAAACTCACAGAGTGGATGAAAGAAACGCTTTTACATGTAAAGATAAACATTGATGCCGTGTATCATTGTCCGCACGCTCCAGAGGCAAATTGTGCGTGCAGGAAGCCTAAAAGTGGGATGTTTGAAGAGGCGATACGTGCTTTTGATATTGATGTGAAAGCTTCATGGATGATTGGGGATAAACCCAGTGATATGGAGGCCGCACAAGGTGTGGGCATAGACAATACCATTTTGCTTAGCCAAACGTGTGAGGGTGGGGTTAAATATTGCGTTAATTTAATTTTGGATACAATTAACCTTATTCAACACTAAGGTTTCGTATGCAAATTCCTTTTATTGATTTTAATCTTAAAACCGTTCTCATCACGGGTGGAGCGGGATTTATTGGTAGTAATTTAGCCTTTTATTTTCAAAAAAATTTCCCAAAATGTCGTGTCGTTGTTTTTGATTGTTTTCGCAGTGAAGAGACCTTTTCCAATGGCAATTTAAAGAGTTTTGGGCATTTTAAAAATCTCATTGGCTTTGAGGGTGAAGTCATCAGCGGTGACATTAACGATGCGGTGGCACTAAAAGCCTTAGAAGCGTACCGATTTGATTATATTTTCCATGAAGCAGCCATCTCGGATACCACGGTTTTAGATCAGGGCATTATGGTGAAAACCAATGTCAATGCCTTTAAAAGCATCTTAGAACTGGCGTTAAAGAGCAATGCAGTGGTGGTCTATGCCTCCAGTGGCGCAACCTATGGTGATGCACCTAGCCCACAGCGTGTTGGGTTTGAACAGCCTCAAAATGTGTATGGCTTTAGTAAACTCTCTATGGATTATTTAGCACGCAAATTTAGCGCAGAACACCCGCACATCTCTGTGGTGGGACTTCGTTATTTTAATGTGTATGGACCTCGTGAATACTTCAAAAATAAAACCGCCTCGATGGTTTTGCAATTAGGCTTGCAACTTTTAAGTGGCAAAGCGCCTCGTCTTTTTTACGACTCCGATAAGATTTTACGAGATTTTATTTACATTGACGATGTCATTCAAGCGAATATTAAAGCAGCCCTTTCAGGTACTTCAGGGGTTTACAATGTGGGAACCGCCCTGCCTCGTAGTTTTCAAGATATTGCTGATATTTTGCAAAAAGAGTTAGGCACGCATTTTCAAACAGAGTATTTTGAAAATCCTTATATTGGGGCGTATCAGATGCATACGCAGGCCGATATTGACCTTACATGTAAAGCGCTTGGGTATGCGCCAGAAGTGAGTTTGGAAGAGGGCATTAGAGCGTATGTTCCAGAAATTAGACGTATTTTTGAAAGTGAAGTGAAACGTGGATAGATTACGAGCGTATAAGCCTTCCCTTTTGGTGATTGGCGATGTGATGTTGGATCACTATTTGTGGGGAAAATGTGAACGCATCTCTCCTGAAGCACCCGTACAAGTGGTCGATGTGCAAAAAGAGAGTGTATTGCTAGGTGGTGCTGGCAATGTGGTCAATAACCTTTTAAGTTTGGGTGCAAACGTGAGTGTGCTCAGTGTCGTGGGTGATGATGAAAATGGCAATGAGCTTTTAGCCATGCTTGAAGCACTAGGCGCAGATGCCAAAGGCATTGTGCGTCAAGAGGGGCGTAAAACCAGTAAAAAAAGCCGTGTCATTGCTTCGCATCAGCAGGTGGTTCGTTTTGATAGCGAATCCAAAGATGAGATAAATGAGGCGTCTTCTTTGGCACTTTTGCGTGCGTGTGAAGCCTACTTGCCTCAGGTTGATGCTATTTTGCTCTCCGATTATGGCAAAGGGGTTTTAACGCCAAGCTTTACATGTAATATCATCTCTTTGGCAAAAAAACATGACAAACCGCTTTTGGTGGATCCTAAAGGGGATGATTACAGTAAGTACCGTGGAGCAACACTCATTACTCCCAATAAAAAAGAGGCAAGCATTGCTTCAAAGATTGCTATCAAGGATGAGGAGAGTTTGAAAAAAGCAGGAAACTTTCTCAAAGAGAGTTTGGATTTGGCGTATGCCATCATCACGCTCTCGGAGGATGGTATGGCGATTTTTGGAAATACTTTTCATAAAATGCCCACCGTTGCTCGTGAAGTCTACGATGTTACAGGGGCTGGCGATACGGTGTTGGCTTCTTTGGCATATGCCCTTACGTGTGGGCTTTCCATGCAAGAGGCCGCTTCCTTTGCCAATGCCGCAGCTGCGGTGGTGGTCGGAAAAATAGGCAGTGCCACCGTCACCCTCGATGAAGTGGATGCGTATGAACATGCTCTACGCTCAGCGACCTCAGAGAGTAAAATTAAAACCAAAGAGCAGATGCTAAGACTCCTTAAAGCCAAAAAAGGGCAGAAAATCGTCTTTACCAATGGCTGTTTTGATATTTTACATGTAGGGCATGTGAAGTACCTCGAAGTGGCTAAAAGCTTTGGCGATATGCTCATTGTGGGGCTCAATTCGGATGCGTCGATAAAGCGCTTAAAAGGGCCAAGTCGCCCCATTAATGCTTTAGAAGATAGAGCCTACATTTTAGCAGGACTTGAGTCGGTGAGTTATGTGGTGCCTTTTGAAGAGGATACACCTTTGGAACTCATCGAAGCGATTATGCCTGATGTGCTTGTGAAAGGGGCAGATTATGAGGGCAAAGAGGTTGTGGGAAGCCACATTGCCAAAGAGGTGCGCTTAGTCCATTTTGTTGAAGGAAAGAGCACCACGAATATTATTAAAAAGGTTCAAACCCAATGATGACCATGATACAAAACGAGATGCTCTCGCATCAAGACGTAATTGCAAAAACCATACAAAGCCTTCAAAACCATATTTATACGGCGTGTATTATCGCCACAGAAACCCTTAAAAATGGCAATAAAATTTTACTCTGTGGCAATGGTGGTAGTGCCGCAGATGCCCAGCACATCGCAGCGGAGCTCAGTGGTCGTTATAAAACCGAACGCAGAGGGCTTGCGGGTATTGCTTTAACCACAGACACCTCCGTGCTCACAGCTGTGGGCAATGACTTTGGTTTTGAGCGTATTTTTGATCGACAAGTCGAAGCACTCGCACGAGAGGGAGACCTTCTCATTGGTTTTTCAACGAGTGGACACAGTAAAAATGTCATTCGTGCTCTTAGTCTCGCTCGTAATATGGGGTGTAAAACCATAGGACTCAGTGGACGAGATGGTGGCGTGATGGATGAATTTTGTGACATTAATATCGTGGTTCCTAGTGATGACACCCCACGCATTCAAGAGATGCACATTATGATTGGGCATATTATCTGTCAAGCGATTGATGATTCGTGGAAGTAGGTGTGTATGAACATCGCTGTGCCCTTATTTTCTTATCATTTTGAAACCAAATTAGAAAAAGTTACGTTTTATTCGCTTCTTTTGTTTGTGCTATTGCTCCCTTTTTCAAAAGCGTTTATGAGTTTTTGTGTTTTTTATTTTCCTCTTTTACTTTTTTTAAACTTTGGGATCAAGGGCATATGGGAAAGACTCAAATGTATTCCTGCTATGCTTCCATTTTTTCTTTTTATCGGCTATATGAGTGTTACAGTGTTGTGGACAGAGCGTTTTGTACAGGCTAATGGTCTTTTAAAGCTCTATTTTTTACTCTCTTTGATTCCTTCTTTGGCTCTTTTGGTGAAAAAAGAGTGGCTTAAACCCTTGGTGGTGGCATTTTTATTTTCTCTTAGCGTAAGCAGTGCACTCTCTATGGGGCATTATTTGGAGTGGTGGCAGATTAGAGGTCAAGCACAGTTGAATACTTCACCTTTTATGAATTCTATTCATTACAGCGTATTTATGGCAGTAGGTGCTATCAGTACACTTTATATAATGATTACACTAAAACGAGATAGAGTAAAACAGTTTGGACTTTTAGCGCTCTCTCTTTTGTTGATCGTAACACTGTTTCTCTCAAATGGCAGAACAGGGCAACTCTCTTTTTTAGTGGCACTCTGTTGGATGATCGTTATGTTTTTTAGAGGGAATATGAAACTATTATCGGGATTGGTTTTTACCGTTTTCATTGCTGCTTATGGTATTTATAATGGTGTGCCTCAATTTCAAAAGAGGATTGATACCATTTTTGTGGATGTTCAGAAAATGAAACAAGGCGTGTGGAATACTTCTATTGGTCTACGTTTAAGTTACTGGTTACTTGCCAAAGAGATTGTTTTAGAACATCCTCTTTTGGGTGTTGGCTATGGGGACTATAAATTAGCCGTGGAAGAGGCACTTCAAAAGAATGATTTTGGTATAGAAGCAAAAGCGAAAGCATTTTTAATTACAAATGATTTACACAGTCAATATTTAATGGTGGTTGTACAAGGCGGTCTGATTGGGCTTGTGCTTTTTGTATGGTTTTTAATAGCGCTCTATCGTCTTCCTATTCAAAATCCTGTGTATAAACGACTCAGTCTATTACTTTTAAGCATTTATATTATTGGGTGTTTCCCTGAACCTTTACTGATTTTACTCAATCCTCTAACTTTGTTTGCCTTTTTTGTGGGATTGAGTATGGCTGTTTCTAGTAAACTTGACCAAGAGAAAGTGTTACATTAATGGATCGATTTTATTTTATTTTATTTTATTGTTTTAGTGCTTTAGTGAAATACACACCACGGAAAGTGTTAGATTTATGTTTGATTTTTATCGCTGATGTGGTGCGTTTTTTCGATACTAAACATCGCTCGATTATTATGACAAATCTCAATCTTGCCTATGAAAAAACCCTCTCTCTAGCGCAAAAAGAGGCGATTATGAAAGCGGCATATCGTAATCTTGCCTTTAATGGGGCGGATTTTGTACGCAATTATCCTACTACCAAAGAGGCTGTTTTAAAGAAAGTGCGTTTTGAAAATGAAGATATTATGCAAAAGGTACTAAAGAGTAAACGCCCGATTATTTTTCAAACGGGGCATTATGGGAATTGGGAGTTAATTTCATTAGCACTTGCCGCACGTTATGGCGCACTCAGTGGTATTGGAAGACCACTGGATTCACCGACGATGGATCGGATTGTTCGTACCAATAGAGAACAACTGGATATTGAGATGATTGATAAAAAAGGGGCAATGCGCCCGATGCTTAAAGCAGTTAAAGAGGGACGAAATATTGGATTATTGGTCGATCAAAACACCTCTCAAAAGGCAGGGATTGTTGTTAAGTTTTTTGGTAAAAATGTACGACATACCCCAGCTGCAAGCATTATGGCACGGCGTGTCAATGGTTTAATTGTCCCTGTTTTTATGACCACAAATGATCATGTGCTTTATACGCTGAGTTTTCATGAACCCATCGAAGTTGCCAATACAGAAAATATGGAGCAGGATATTTTAGAAGCGACTCAAGCCCAAGCTAATGTGATGGAAGCCGTGATTCGAGCAAAGCCTGAGGAGTGGTTTTGGTTTCATAGACGTTGGAAAGGCGAGCATAAAAGCGTGTACGGTGTGCGTAAAAAAAGGAAAAAAAGAGATGCCTAAATCGTTTTTACATGTAAACTTTGCGAAAGGATTTCGAGGTGGAGAACGTCAGACGTTGCTTCTTATTCAAGAGCTGTCCAAAAAAGGATATGTTCAAACACTTTTAACCAGAAATCAGGCGGAATTGGCAAAACGAGTCGCAGCGCTAAAGCTTCCTCATGTGATGATAATTGAGGTGAAAAAACCCTATTTGCTTTCGCTTAGCCTTCTTAAAAAGGCTGATGTGGTACATGCGCATGAGACGAAAGGGGCGCAATTTGCCTTTTTAGGGTATCTCTTTTTTAAAACACCGTATCTCATTACCAGATGGGTGGATAGTGCGATTAAAAAGAGTAGCTTTACAATCTTGATAAAGATTTGCGAAAGAGACTTACCGAGCGTGCCTTTCATGACACGGATACGTTTTCACCTGAGCGAATGGCTGAGCGCTACGAGGCATTGTATGCTGAGGTACTAGGGTGAGAATTTGCATCGTAAAGCTCTCCGCCATGGGCGATATTATTCATGCGATGGTAGCACTACAATTCATTAAAAAAGCCTTACCAACTGTGCGTATTGATTGGGTCGTGGAAGAGGCTTTTAAAGGTGTTTTGGAGAATAATCCCGATATCGATAATGTTTTGTGCGTCAATCTAAAATCTTTAAAAAAAAAGAAGTCGGCTCTCTTCTCACAGTATCGTCTTTTAAAAAGCTATGCTAAAAATAATTACGATGTGATTATTGATGCGCAAGGGCTTTTAAAATCAGCTTTGGTTGCAAAAATCATTGGGGCAAAAGAGATTGTGGGATTTGATAAAGCTTCTATTCGAGAGGGCATTGCCTCTTTGTTTTATAGCAAAACAGTCTCTATTGCCTACACGGCAAATACGATTGACCGTAATGTGCGAGTCTTGTGTGAGCCTTTGGGGATTGAGGTGAGCCCTCAAGAGATTATCCACAAAAAACCTTTTTTGGTAAGTAATCATGTTGTGGAAGCGTTGCCAGAGAAATTTTTGCTTTTGGTGATTGGCTCCACATGGGAGAGCAGAAATTATCCTAAAGAGAAGTTTGTGGCAGTTGCTGAGGCATTGGGCATGAAAGCGTTGGTGGTTTGGGGAAGTGAAGAGGAGCATCGTAAAGCTTTGTGGATGCAAGAGCAAAGCGCTTTCATTGAGGTGTTGCCAAAAGGCTCACTCGATGCTTTAAAATATGTGATTTCACACTGTGCTTTGCTCATTGGCAATGACACGGGACCTACGCATATGGCATGGGCGCTTAATGTTCCTTCCATCACTATTTTTGGCCCAACACCGATTAATAGAGTCTATGTTACTCCCATAAATAAGGTTGTGAAGTCCAAAAGCAGCGTCAACCCTCTAAAACTCAATAAGCAAGATTTTTCCATTCGAGAGATTGAAGCAGAAGAGATTGTGAAGGTTGCTAAAGCATTGCTTTTATCGTAAATGTTTAGGATTTCTTATCAAAGATATAAATATCATCAAAAAATTTATGAGACTTCTTGCAAAAATCATTTTGCAAGAAGGAGAAAAGCACCAAGGGTGCGTGGGCTTTTGGCCAAAGAAAACTCAGTGTTAACGTAACCTTTAGAGCTTTGCTTTAAAGGCGTGTCAAGAGTTCTGCAAGAACTCTAATAAAAATGTAGAAGAGTAAACGTGAATAAACCTATCCCTTTTGAGCATATTAGCTATGAAGAACATACCCTTTTGGACTATATCTTCGAATCTGTTTCCAATGATACTTTAGCGCACGTAGCAGAAAAAACTATTGAGACAGGGCGAACAGATCATCAACTTTTTATTGTTTCTCATCATTCTAAGCGTTATTTTGTCAAAATCTTTGACACATCTCATCATACAAGATGGGCAAGAAGAGTCGAACTTGGATTAAAAGATATTTTCTCTTCAGGAGCAAAGCGCTGTTTTGAAGGCTCCGTAATGCTCTATCGAAAAGGAATCCCAACGGCTAAACCGATTGGGTATTTTTCTATGGGATTAGTGCCATGGAAGAAAAAAAGTGTGGTCATTTTTGAAATGATAGAAGATGCGCAAGCGCTTCATGTATTGTATAAAGATTTGGATAGTCGTTTTGAAACATTTTTTGCTTTGATGGCGCACTATACCAAAAAAATGCACGATGCCAATATTCGTCATACAGATATTGTGTTACACAATTTTTTAGTGCAAGAAGACAATGGGGTACAAAAACTCTATATGATTGATACGGATAAAGTACATTATGCAGGTTTAAGTAGAATTTCTTTTCTGACAAAAACTTTTTTTGATATGCATTGTATTCGAAGGCTTAATGTGAGTGAAGAAGAAATAGAACTTTTTTTAAGACATTATTTTGGAGAAAAATACACGTCTTTTTGGAAAAAAGTGTTTGCTTTTTGGAGTAAAAAAACGCTCTAAAATGCTTACATGTAAGAAAGCAGATAAACAATGTATTTATCTGTTTTTCTTGTTACATGTAATGGATGTTTGAAGTTTTTTTATAGTGATTCAAAAAATTGAAGATAGTTAGAAACTGTTTTTGTGTGGGAAAACTCGTTATCAATCGTTTTTTTCACGTTAGCTTTTAGTTCGTTAAGCAAAGTGGGTGACTCATACAAAGAGCGAATTTTTTGGGCTATCGATAAAGCGTCTTTAATGGGAACGATAAGTCCATTGACATGGTCTTGAATGATTTCAAGTGAGCTTTCATTGGCTGAGGCAATGACGGGAGTACCGCTTGCAAGAGATTCAAGAATGACTCGAGGCAAACCCTCTTTACGGGTAGATGCATGTATAAGAACATCGCATGACGCAATAATCTGAGGAACGTCTTTGCGATGTCCTGTAAGGTGAATTCTCTCTTTCATTCCACTTTTTTCAATCACTTCTAAATAGTGTGGTTGATCAATATGATTTCCTATTAGGAGGATGTGCAAGTTTGGTATATCTGCGAGGTGATGCGCCGCTTCTAAAAGATAAATGAGTCCCTTGTGTTCTCGAACATTTGCGACGAAAGCTACATTGAAATTCGTTGGATGTGTTCCAAAGATTTCAAGATTAGCAGGCGTTTCGTTATACCATGCGGTATCGTGTCCTTTGTATATGGTGACAACTCTTTTTTTCGTTCTTTTTAACTGTTTTCTTACATGGTTTTCAACTGATTTGGAAACACACACGATGCCATCAACCCTAGGATTGAGCGCATTGAGATAAGAACTTATGTCATGTCTGTAGAGTCCTCCCGTTGTGCCTCGATAGACAATTAATTTTACAGGTAATGCGAGTGTCGCAAAAATGGCATTTGAAATCGCTTTTGAATTGGTAGCATACACGATTGAAATAGACTTTTCGCGAATAATTTTTCTTATCAATAAGATCGTTTTTAGACTGATTTTTCGTTGATATTCTGTATGAAAAAGTTCAATACCATGAGATTTTAATCTTTCAGTATAAGGTGTATTTTCTTGCGTCATAATGGTGACATTGTGCCCTGCTTTTGCGAGAGAGACAAAAATTTCTAATTCAGGTCTTACGCTATTGAAAGAATCATTAGACGCAGTAAGGATGAGAATATTCATGGTGTTGTTACCTTTAAAATTTAGATAATATGAGATAAAACCATCCCCGCATCAATGCCCTTCATGCACGCATGGTGACCCAAAGGGCAGGTGCGTTTCATGCAGGGCTGACAAGAGAGATTTAATTTTACAATGGTTTCATACGGGTTGTTCCAGCCATGTGTTTCGGTGCAAATGGTTGGTCCAAAAATGGCAATGGTTTTGACTTTGTAGGCTGCTGCGATGTGCAAAGGCCCGCTATCGTTGGTGATAAAAAGATCCACTCCTCCGATGTGCTCACACAAGCTTTTAATGGAGGTTTTTCCTGCAAGATTTTCAACATTTTCAATGCCCTGTGCTCGTATGAGATTTTCAATTTCGTGGGCGATTTCAACTTCGCTAGGCCCTCCAAAGATGACAATGTTATAGCGTTCATGCAAGGCAATCGCCACTTTGGCAAACTCCTCAGGATACCAGCGTTTCGCACTGCCATAGGTTGCGCCAGGGTTCAGTCCTAGGGTTTGTTTTTCGTAGCGATGCGCTTTAAAAGGCAGATACAAATCGCCCAACGGAAAGTTTACATGTAAAGCATGTGAGGCAAAATCGTTGTAGCGTTTGACTTGATGGATGGACTCTTTTGAGAGCCGTTTGTAATGCATTTTCTGTGTGGCACTCAGGCACAGCAGTAAAAATTTTGTGCTCCATTGTCTACGAAAAGAGAGGGCGATGTCGCATTTGCCAACCTCTTTGCTCATTTTGTAGAGCCATGCCCAACGGTTAGCACTTTTTTTACTCTCATCCACAATGACATAGCTTACACCCTCATAAGCTTTGTAGACTTCCATTGCCGCAAAGGAGCCAAAGAGAATAATCTCCGCTCCCTTAAAATGCTCAATAATATTTTTAATCGCTACACTTGCCATAATGGCATCGCCTAGCCATACAGGCGTTTCAATGAATAGTTTCATGCAAGACCTCTTTAAAGGCATAAAAGCCTTCCCTTTTTCGAATGCCCTCACGGTTATCGACCAGTCCGTATCCAGGGGCAATCAGTTGGTGCCAAAAGAGTTTACGCACCTTACCACTCTCTTTGGCGGTACGGATGTAGGCTTTTAAAAACGTGGCGTAGTCGCTTTCACTCACGCACTCTTTTTCGCTGGTTGGCGCATACGGAGCAGTGTTGGAAAGTGGCCAGTTCACTTCGGTAATGTAAATATCATCGCTACTTTTAGAGCTCAGCGCACACAAAGAGGAGAGCAGGTTGATTTTATCTAAAGTGTTAAAGCCTAGCTGGGTGTTGCTAGGTGCACCCCTTCTGTCCACATACAAAAGTGAAGTGTGTTTATCAAAACGCACATTAAAGCCATTAAAAAGGGCACGAGCCGTGTAGTGGTACTCAAAGTCGATGATGGAAGGACCTAAGAGAGATAGTTTGGGAAACTCTTTGTCTCGAAGGGCTTGTATGCAGGCATAAAAACGCAAATACTCTCCCACGCTAAAAAAGCCCCATTTGGCACGATTAATCGCATTGCCAATTTGAAATTCACTCACCAAAGGAGAAAAAAGCTCAAAAACTCTTTTTACATGTAAAGCGCTAAGTTCCAAATCTTCGATATGCTCTCTATCTTGCATGATGCAGAGCACACAGTGTTTATCCTCACCAAAACGCTTTAAAAAAGCCACATACGCTTCAATGTTTTGCATCTCCCAAAGTGGAAAACGACAGAGCAGATGCTTGACTCCCAACTCCTCCACGAGAGCGATTTGCTCTTCACCCTTGTCTAAATTGACACAAAGACCAAGATCAAACGCTTTGGCTACTTTTTGTGTGCGAAATTTCATGTGTAAAAACGCTACTGGCAGTATAAAAAGAGCGGTGAAAAAGGTTTTGAGGTACTCCTTCCACTGTAACGCCCGCATACGCTTTTTATAGGCTTTATCCTTTAAAACATGAGGCTGATCAGAGTAGCCATCCCAAAAAAACGGGGGTTTCACTGTGCGTCTCTTTCACGGTTGGCTTCGTAGAGTTTCATGTACTTGTAAAAGTTGGTCACCATGTGCGAAAAGGAGATGATAAGTCCTGGATAACCATCTAAAAAGCCACGTTTGAGGATGTAGGTTCTCAAAAAGGAGTAGAGGCCATTGAAAAAAGCTTTGGCGGGAGAGGAGGATTTTTTGCCCACAAAATCATTGGCAAAAAGGCTAGAGTAACGATCGGCTTTGATGATAAAATCGCTAATGCTAAGGTAGCTGTAATGCTCAATGTTTCCTCCCTCAAAACTCTTTACATGTAAACCCTCATCGATGATATTTTCATGCACATAGTTGTCGTTAAAACGGGTGATGGTTTTGTTGTAGAGGCGTTTAATTTTTTGATTGTTCCAGCCACAGTGATAAATGGGGAATTCTTTGTAAAAGGCTAAAAAGTTAAGCGAATAAACCGTTTTATCTTCGAGGGGTGTGCTTAAGAGTGCTTGCGACAAAGAAGCGTCAATCACTTCATCAGCATCCAAAATCAGCACCCAATCGTGTTTGGCAAAGGAAGCGGCTTGATTTTTTGTAGCTCCAAAGCCTTTAAACTCACCCTCAATGAGTCTCACATTGCCAAAGGGTTTGGCAATCTCTTTGCTTGTATCGCTTGAGCCATTATCGTACACGATGACATCATCAAAAGCATGCAGGCTTTGAAGGGAGCGCTCAATCGTTTTTGCACCGTTTTTAACAATCATAACAATGGAAATGTGATTCATCCGAGTACCTTTTTGAAAAAGCCTTTGAGCCAAAAGAGCGTGAGATTTTTAAGGCAAAAGAGCGCATGCGGTGTTTGCATGCCATCGCCGTTGATGCGATAATTGAGTCCTCGAATGCCTGAAAAATCGCTCTGCAAAGCGTTACCAATGCGAAAAATAAAGCGATAATGCTTTTGCGTCTCCTCTAAAATGGCAGCATTGTATTTACCAAAAGGAAAAACAAAACTCGATACTTCAACGCCTAAGGCTTCTTCTAGGAGTTTTTTAGAGGTTTTAATTTCAAGCTCCATATCCGTGTTGGGTAGGCAAAGATTGGTATGCGAATGGGCATGAGAGGCTACCATGACGTGCCCTGAGGCTATCATCTCTTTCATCTCTTCTATGGTGCAAAATGTCCCTTTTTTATAGTTTGCGTGGGCTTCTTGGTGAGAAAATGCCATGCGCTCTTCTGCTAAAAGAGAACTGTTTGGAATGAGATACGCACTAGAGAAGGCTAAAAGCGCTTTGAGTTGGTACTTTTTTAAGAGCGGATAGACTAAAAAATAAAAATCACAATAGCCATCATCAAAGGTAAGACAAACTGAAGTTTGCGTGATATTCTCCCCTGGAAGTACGCAGGTAAAATGCGCTTTAATGTAAGCAAAATGCGCTTCAAGCATTTCTACGCTATTGCTAAAAACCTCTTTATTGGCGTGATGGTACATAATGTTAATCAACAACGTTCACCCCTCGCAGACGTTTTTTGAAGTTAATTTTGGCTTTGTGTGAGCGTGAGGCTTTAAGTCCCTCTTGGATGAAGGCATCCACATCAAGATGTGCGAGTGAGGCATAGTGGCTAAGCATCAAGGTTAAATCTTCATCGCTTGCCCAAAGTTTGGCAAAATTGTGTGCTCTTTGTTTGAAACTTAGGGGTTTAAAGCTCATACGATTAATGTCCACCACACAGCACTTTAATCCCTCTTTTTGAATCAACACATTGCCAGGGGAGAGGTCTTTGTGGGTGATGTGCGCCTCATGTAAGGCATAGACAAACTGGGCAAAGGCCTTAAAAATAGCTTCACGCAGGGGAAAGGTTTTGTTTAAAAGGGGTTCTCGAATGGTAAAGTCATACGGCCATTTCACACTGACATAAAAGCTCTCTTTTAAAATCCCTTTTTCAAAAAACTCAATGTAGCCCACAGGGGAAGGCGTTTCAATGCCTTTTTCTTGAAGAATGCAGGCATGGGTGTAAGAGGTTTTGGCTTTGCTAGGGCGTAGAAAACTGTAAAAGTATTTTTGAATGCCACGGGGAACTTTAAAGGATTTGACCACCAATGCTTCTTCCATGTCGTTTACATGTAAGATTTTTAATTCATTTCTAGCACGATGAATACTCTCAGAGCTTGCATTAAAATGCGTTTTGATGGTTTGTAAGAAAGCATCGCATTTTTGAAAGTGTGGTGAGAGAGCATAGTGGTGGGTGTGCATTCAATGTGTTCCGTGTAAAATTTCTATATAATTGCTTCATTTTACTTTAAAAAATCTAAAAAGGTACTTTATGATTTGTGTATTTGACATCGAAACCATCCCTGATTGCGAGCTGATTCGTAAGATTTTGGGGCATGAGGGGAGTGATGAGGAGGTTTCACGCTTTGCTATTAAGGAGCAAGAGGAGAAGAGTGGAAGTGGATTTTTACCTCTGCCTTTTCATAAAGTCGTGGCGATTTCGGCGGTCATTGCGGATGATTTTGGCATCTTTCGTAAGGTGAGTAGCATTGAGGGACGTAATGAGTTTGAGATGGTGAAGAACTTTTTAGGCTTTATCAACAAACACAACCCAAAGCTGGTGAGCTTTAACGGGCGCAGTTTTGATATGCCACTTTTGATGCTTCGAGCGATGCAATACAACCTTACATGTAACGCCTATTTTGAAGTGGAAAACAAGGAGCTGAGTAAAAATAAATGGGAAAATTACCGCTCACGCTATTCAGATCGTTTTCATGTGGATGTGATGGATCATTTGTGTGAATTTGGTGCGGTGCGTGGCTTAAAGTTAGACCATGTCTGTGCGATGGTGGGACTTCCTGGAAAATATGATGTCCATGGTGATCAGGTGATGGAACTTTTTTACGCAGGTGAGCTTGAGAAAATCAAAGAGTATTGTGAGAGCGATGTGCTCAATACCTACTGGCTTTTTTTGAAATACGAACTGCTCAAAGGTAACCTCATTATAGAGGATTATCAGCGAGCTTTGGTTACAATGCAGGAAAATTTGAAGCATGACAAATCCTACACAGACGTGTTTGGCATAGCCATCGAAGATGAATTATACAAGGAGAACCATTGAAAACGATTTTTAGAGAGTATGACATTCGGGGTATTTACGAAAAAGAGCTTAATGAGCAGATGGTCAAGTTGATTGGCTATTTTTTAGGAAAGCGCATTTTGGAGGTGGGCAAAGTGGTCTCCATTGGCTATGACGCACGTTCTCACTCCCCCATTTTATGTGAATACCTCACCAGTGGCTTAAATAAAGCAGGGTGTAAAGTCCTCAATATGGGCTTAGTGGCAACGCCTGTGAACTACTTTAGTAACTTTCAAAGTTTCGATGGTATCACCCCTAATGCTTCTATTATGATTACAGGTTCACACAATCCCAGCGAATACAACGGCTTTAAAATTACCATCGATAAAAAGCCTTTTTTTGGCGAAGATATTTATGCTTTGGGTCGTGAGATTATGCAAAATTACGACGTGGACGTTGAGGATGATTTTAGCTCGATTGCTATTGACGCCAAAGAGCGTTACATCGCTTATATGATTAAAGAGTTTGACCATTTAAAGGGCTTTGAGAAACCGTTTGTGTATGACTGTGGCAACGGTGTAGCAGGGGTTGTGGTGCAAGATATTTTTAAAGCACTGAACTTTACATGTAAAGGTTTATTTGTAGACCCAGATGGTACGTTCCCCAATCACCATCCCGACCCAACGGTGGAGAAAAACCTGAGGGACATTAAAAACGAGCTAGAGGGTGACTTTGAGCTAGGATTCGCTTACGATGGCGATGCGGATAGAATTGCCTTTTTAACCAAGAAAAACAATGTCAAAGGCGACATTATGGCGATTCTCTTTTCTCGTGCGATGAAGAATCCAACGGTGATTGGTGAAGTGAAGTGCTCTCAAATCATGTACGATGATATTAACGCTAGAGGCAAGGCGATTATGTACAAAACGGGGCATAGTAACCTCAAAGTGATGATAGCAAAAACCAATGCAGACTTTGCGGCAGAAGTGAGCGGTCATCTTTTCTTTAACGATCGTTATTTTGGCTACGATGATGCCATTTATGCCACGCTTCGTATGATAGAGCTTGTTAAAAATGGCTTGGATGTGGATGGCGAAATCGCAAAACTTCCTGTGGTCTATTCGACTGAAGAATTAAAAGTAGAAACCAATGAAAACGATAAATTTCCTTTGGTTGAAAAAGTCAAAGAACTTTTGAAAAACCCTCCAAAAGATTTTCCGCTTATCAAAGAAATCGTTGATGTCGATGGCGTGAGGGTTATCTTTAATGATGGTTGGGGACTCGTGAGGGCGAGTAACACCACACCTGTGCTGGTCACCCGTTTTGAATCCACCAATGAAGAAAACGCAAAGTTGTACGAGCGAAAACTCAATGAAATTATAGCAACAGCTAAAGCAGAGCTTCACTAATCATGAAAGGGATTATCTTAGCAGGTGGATCTGGTACAAGGCTCTATCCTGTGACCAAAAGTATCAGTAAACAACTGCTTCCCATCTACGATAAACCCATGATTTATTATCCGCTCTCCGTTTTGATGCTAGCGGGGATTCGTGAGATACTCATTATCTCCACACCTCAGGATATTGGTAAATTTGAAGAGCTTTTGG
Organism: Sulfurospirillum deleyianum DSM 6946; assembly: GCF_000024885.1. Taxonomy (NCBI): domain Bacteria; kingdom Pseudomonadati; phylum Campylobacterota; class Epsilonproteobacteria; order Campylobacterales; family Sulfurospirillaceae; genus Sulfurospirillum; species Sulfurospirillum deleyianum. Next base: position 1,826,161 of record NC_013512.1, on the reverse strand, counting down.
GCGATGGCAGCATGTGGGGCGTGCAACTCTCTTACAAAATTCAACCCAGCCCCGATGGACTCGCACAAGCGTTTCTTTTGGGAGAAGACTTTATCGGTGATGATAGTATTTGTTTGATTTTAGGCGATAATATCTTCTACGGTCAAGGCTTTACCCCCTTGCTTCAGCACTCTGCCAAGCTTGAAAAAGGAGCGGTCGTTTTTGGCTATCAAGTCAAAGACCCACATCGTTTTGGGGTGGTGGAATTTGATGAGAACCAAAAAGCCATCAGCATCGAAGAAAAACCGATTCATCCTAAATCGAATTTTGCAGTCACAGGGCTTTACTTTTACGATAACGATGTGATTGAAATTGCTAAAAATGTGAAACCAAGTGAGCGAGGAGAGCTTGAAATTACCAGCATCAATGAGGCGTATTTGAAGCGTGGTGATTTACATGTAGAAGTTTTAGGACGTGGTTTTGCGTGGCTCGATACGGGCACACACGATAGCTTGCTTGATGCAGGGCAGTTTGTGCAAACCATTGAGAAACGTCAAGGCTACAAAATCGCCTGTTTAGAAGAGATTGCTTATAATTACGGCTGGATTGATAAAGAGCGTGTCTTAGAAATTGCCAAACCACTGAGCAAAAATGGTTATGGTGAATACCTCAAGGATTTGGTGAAATGAGTCAAAAAACAATCTTAGTAACAGGCTGTGCGGGTTTCATTGGCTCAAACTTTGTTCCCTACTTTTTAGCAGAGCATCCAGAGTATCATCTCATCAATTTAGACCTTTTAACGTACGCAGGTAATGTAGAAAATCTTAGCGAAGTAGAGCACCATCCTCGTCATACCTTTGTGCAAGGCGATATTTGCGATAGAGCGCTGGTGGAATCGTTGTTTGAGCAGTATGATATTCAAGGGGTGATTCATTTTGCTGCTGAGTCGCATGTGGATAACTCCATTAAAAACCCTGGCGTGTTTGTCGAAACCAATGTAACGGGTACCTTTACACTGCTTGATGTGGCGTACAAAGCGTGGATGCAAAAACCCTTTGTGTTAAAAGAGGGATATGAAACATGTAGGTTTCATCATATTTCCACCGATGAGGTTTATGGTACATTGGGTGAGACGGGTTTGTTTACTGAAAATACCCCGTATGCGCCTAATTCGCCATACTCCGCTTCCAAAGCAAGTTCGGATATGATTGTGAGAGCGTACCATCACACCTACGGAATGAACACCGTGATAACCAACTGCTCTAACAATTATGGCCCCAAACAACACGATGAAAAACTGATTCCCACCATCATACGAAAAGCACTTTCAAATCAAAACATTCCCATTTATGGGGATGGTAAAAACATTCGTGATTGGCTCTATGTGGAAGATCACTGTAAGGGAATTGATTTGGTTTTTCATGATGGAATCTCTGGTGAGACCTATAATATTGGTGGCAGAAATGAACGAGATAATCTCTACATTGCCCATAAAATCTGTGAAATCCTCGATACGTTAAAGCCAAAAGAGCATGCGTATAAAGAGCAAATCAGTTTTGTGGAAGATAGAGCGGGGCATGATAGACGCTACGCCATTGATGCGAGCAAAATCGAGACAAAGCTGGGATGGGTTGCTGAGGAGAATTTTGAGAGTGGCATTGTGAAAACCATTGAGTGGTATCTAAATAAATACGAGGCATAATGCGATTTGTTTGGCTTTGTTTCGTTTTAACATCTTTGGTTTGGGGAGCCAAGCCTGAACTTTTACTGTTAGAGACCTATAAAGATCAAACTATCTCAGGGTGGCTGATGAGTGAAAAAATGGATGGCGTGAGAGCCTACTGGGATGGGGAGAAGCTCATCTCCAGAGGCGGAACCTTCTTTGCCGCTCCTTTATGGTTTACGAAGGACTTTCCGCCTTTTGCGGTGGATGGTGAGTTGTGGAGTAGGCGGGATGATTTTGAGCACATTCAGTCCATTGTTATGCAAAAAGAGGCGCATGAGGGATGGAGAGAGCTTGCCTTTTATGCGTTTGATGTCCCTAAAGAAAGGGGTGGATTAACGAAACGCTTAGCAAAGTTGGATTATTATTTAAGTTCGCATTCTGTGGATTATTTAAAAATAGCTCCGCAGTTTACATGTAAAGATGAAAATGAGCTTCAACGCTTTTTACACGAAGTTGAAAAGGCAGGAGGCGAGGGCGTGGTGATTCGCCATCCTAATATGCCTTATGTGGCAACTAGAGATGCCTATTCGCTGAAAGTTAAGACCTTTCATGACGCTGAGTGTCGTGTCCTTTCTCATCACAAAGGTGAGGGTAAATACAAAGATGTTTTGGGCTCACTTACATGTAAAAATGATGTAGGGGTTGTCTTTAAAATCGGTTCTGGTTTTAGTGATACACAAAGGCACAATCCCCCAGCCATTGGGGCAAGAATCACCTATAAATATAAAGAGTTAACGAAAAATGGAAAACCTCGTTTTCCTGTGTTTGTGCGTATCAGAGAAGATTTGTAAAAGGTAAAAGAGTATGAAAATAGCCATTGTTGGAACGGGGTATGTAGGACTTTCAAATGGGATTTTGTTAGCGCAACATCATGAGGTGGTGGCTTTAGATATTGTGCCTGAAAAAATTGAGATGATTAATGCTAAAATCTCTCCTATCGAAGATAAAGAAATAGAAGACTATTTAAAAACGAAATCATTAAATTTCAAAGGGACGTTAGATAAACATGAAGCGTATAGGGATGCTTCGTTTATTATCATAGCAACACCCACAGATTATGACCCTGAGAGCAACTATTTTAACACCAAATCCATCGAAAGTGTTGTGGCGGATATTCTTACATGTAATCCTCAGGCGACCATGGTGATTAAATCAACCATTCCTGTGGGCTATACGAAAAGCTTGCGTGAGCGTTTTAATACCGATAATATCATCTTCTCTCCTGAATTTTTGCGTGAGGGCAAAGCGTTGTATGACAATTTGCATCCGAGTCGTATCATTGTTGGTGAAAAGAGTGAGCGAGCTCAGGTGTTTGCGTCCTTGCTTGAAGAGGGTGCGATTAAGAAAGATATCCCAAAACTCTTCACCGATAGCACGGAAGCCGAAGCGATTAAGCTTTTTGCCAATACCTACTTAGCAATGCGTGTGGCGTACTTTAACGAGTTGGATTCGTATGCGGCGATACATGGCTTAAATACCAAACAGATTATTGAAGGGGTTGGGCTAGACCCACGCATTGGGCTTCACTACAATAACCCTAGCTTTGGCTATGGTGGGTATTGTCTGCCTAAAGATACGAAACAACTTTTAGCCAATTATGCGAGTGTTCCTTCTAATCTCATTGAAGCGATTGTGAAATCAAACTCAACACGAAAAGATTTTATTGCAGACTCCGTGCTGAGAAAAAATCCAAAGCGTGTCGGCATTTATCGTTTGGTGATGAAAGAGGGCAGTGATAATTTTAGAAGCTCAGCCATTCAAGGCATTATGAAGCGTATAAAAGCTAAAGGCATTGAAGTGGTCGTGTATGAACCTAGCATTAAAGAAGAGAGCTTTTACCACTCTTCTGTGATAAAAAATTTGGATGATTTTAAGTCATCGTGTGATGTCATAATTGCCAATCGGATGAGCCATGAACTTGAAGATGTAAAAGAGAAAGTTTATACCCGTGATATTTTCAACAGTGATAGTTAAGGGATAGTAGGATTTGTTGGGTATCTTTTGGCAAAAAAATTAAAAATATTTAATCCTATTCAAAGTGTGAATACAATATTATTGAAACTTCAAATGCTATATCAAAGGTTATGAATTGAATCACGATGAGATTACGTTAGAAATTTTAAAAAATACGGGTCGAGTCATTTCTCATAAAGTATTGGCGGAGGAAATTGGGTACAGTGTAGGAAAGATAAATTATGTTCTTAGAGGGCTTATCGAAAAAGGTCTTATTAAGGCAGAGAGATTTATTAATTCGGATAAAAAGTTACAATACAAATACCTACTGACTGAAAAAGGTATTAAAGAAAAGATTGATATCACTCAAAGATTTATAGAAAGAAAAAAAGTAGAATACGACAAACTACAAAAAGAACTGGAGTCGTATAAAGGGCAATATGAATATGCTCAAAAGTGTGTGGCTCGATAATGGCAATACTTATAACAGGCGGGGCAGGTTATATAGGAAGCCATACCCTAATAGAACTAGCTAATGCAAATTATGACTTTGTAGTATATGATAACTTATCAAATTCATCAAAAGAATCACTTAAAAGAGTAGCTAATATTATCGATAAAGAGGTAACTTTTATAGAAGGTGATGTAAGAAATACTCAAAAATTAAAAGAAGTGTTTTTAACTTACTCTATTGACTCTGTTATTCATTTTGCAGGGCTTAAGGCGGTGGGTGAAAGTGTTGCTAAGCCACTTCAATATTATGATAATAACGTAGTAGGAACTTTAAATCTTCTTGAGATGATGAAAAAGTTTGATTGTAAAAAGATAGTATTTAGCTCCTCAGCTACAGTATATGGTGATCCTACTACTACTCCAATCGTTGAACATTTTCCAGTGGGTGCTACTACAAATCCATATGGAACTAGTAAATATATAATTGAAAGAATTTTAGAAGATTTATATATATCAGATAACTCTTTTCAAATAGTAATACTCAGATATTTTAATCCTGTAGGTGCACATGAAAGTGGTACTATAGGTGAAGATCCAAATGGTATGCCAAATAATCTTATGCCATTTATTTCGCAAGTTGCGGTAGGGAAAAGAGAATATTTATCTGTATTTGGAAGTGATTATGATACACATGATGGCACAGGAGTGAGAGATTATATCCATGTTGTGGATTTAGCAAATGCTCATGTAAAAGCAATAGACTATTTAAATAAACAATTAGATAATATCAAACTACTAATTACGAACATAGGTACAGGTAAAGGCTATAGTGTTCTTGATGTAGTGAAAGCCTTTGAAAAAGCGAGTGGCAAAGAAGTACCTTATAGACTATGTGGACGAAGAATAGGGGATATCGCAAAGTGCTATGCAAATCCTGCTTATGCAAAAGAAATTCTTGGCTGGGAAGCAAAAAGAACCCTAGAACAGATGTGTGAAGATAGTTGGAGATGGCAGTCAAATAATCCAAATGGGTATGGTTTTTAATGAAAATCTTAGTGACGGGAACGGCAGGATTTATAGGCTATCACTTAGCTAAAAAACTTCTAGAACGGGGTGATGAAGTCGTAGGAGTTGATAACATCAATGACTACTATGATGTAAATCTAAAATATGCAAGATTAGCAGAATTAGGAATCCATAAAAATGAAGTAAAAGACAATAAATTGCTTGGTTCAACAACTTATCCTAAGCATCAATTTATTAAAGTCAATCTTGACGATAGTGAAACTATAAATAAACTTTTTGAATCAGAAAAATTCGATGCAGTATGTAACTTAGCCGCGCAAGCGGGAGTGAGATACTCACTGGAAAATCCCCATGCCTATATCCAATCAAATGTAGTGGGATTTTTAAATATCTTAGAAGCGTGTAGAAATTATGGTGTTAAAAATTTATGTTATGCTTCTAGTTCTTCTGTATATGGATTAAATAAATCACAACCTTTTAAAACAAGTGACCACACAGACCATCCTATAAGTCTCTACGCTGCTACTAAAAAATCAAACGAGATGATGGCACACACTTATGCTCATTTGTATAATATCTCGTGTACGGGATTGCGGTTTTTTACTGTTTATGGGGAGATGGGACGGCCCGATATGGCTCCTATGCTTTTTGCAGATGCTATATTTAACGACAGACCTATAAAAGTATTTAACCACGGAAATATGAGTAGAGACTTTACTTATATAGGTGATATCGTAGATGGTATTGTCAAAGTGATAGACAATCCAGCTAAACCATCAGATAAATTCGATGCAAACAATCCTGATTCATCTATATCTAACGCACCATATAGAATCTATAATATCGGAAATAACTCTCCTGTGCAGCTACTAGATTTTATAAAAACGCTAGAAATTGCTATAGGAAAAGAAGCAGTACAAAATTTCATGGATATGCAAGATGGTGATGTCGTTTCTACTTATGCAGATGTGAGTGATCTTATCAATGATTTTGGGTATAAGCCTGATACTTCACTTGAAGTAGGAATTGAGAGATTTGTGAAGTGGTATAGAGAATTTTATGGAGTAAAAAATGATTAATATCATCTTGTGTGGCGGAAGTGGAACAAGGCTTTGGCCATTAAGTCGTACTCTTATGCCAAAACAATTTGTCAAGTTGTTTGATGGTCAATCCCTCTTTCAATTAACTATAAAACGTAACAGTCAACTGTGTAATGAACAGTTTATTGTTTCCAACAGTGAACAATATTTTTTAGCACTCGATCAACTTGAAGAGCTGAACAGCCTCCATAATCGCTATTTATTAGAGCCTATTGGTAGAAATACTGCTCCTGCAATTGCGTTAGCGTGCATGGCTTTAGATCCCAATGAAGTTGTACTGGTTACCCCCAGTGATCATCTCATTAAAGATCAAATAGCGTATGAAAATGCGGTGAATAGAGCGATTGTTCTTGCAGAAAAGGGCTTTTTGGTTACCTTTGGCATTCAACCAATTTTTGCTGAAATAGGCTTTGGCTACATTGAAGCCAATGGTGAAGAGGTGAAAGCCTTTCATGAAAAACCAGATAGTATAACGGCAGAAGCCTATATAAAAGCAGGGAATTACTACTGGAACAGTGGAATGTTTTGTTTTAAAGCAGGTACTTTTTTAGAAGAGCTTGAAATCTATTCACCAGAAATTTTTCTTACATGTAAAAAAGCTTATGAACATGCAAAATACGATGGGATGATTCGTATACACCATGAGGATATGCTGGTAATTCCTGAAGATAGCATTGATTATGCAGTGATGGAAAAGAGTCAAAAAGTTAAAGTGATTCCTAGTGATATTGGCTGGAGTGATGTCGGAAGCTTTGATGCCCTCTCCAATGAACTGAGTAATGATGAAGCGAATAATTTTATTCTTTCCCATAAACACGTCAGTTTGATTGATGTGCAGGACTTAATTGTTATTGATACGGAAGATGCGCTTTTAATTAGTCAAAAGGGAAGTTCTCAAAAAGTCAAAGAGATTGTAGGATGTCTTAAAAAAGAGAATATTGAACTTACAAAAACTCATGCAACCGTGCATCGACCATGGGGGACGTACAGCGTTTTAGAAGATAAACCAGGCTATAAAATTAAAAAAATTATAGTAAAACCTGGTAAAAGACTGAGTCTTCAAAAGCATTTTCATCGCAATGAACATTGGATAGTCGTCAGTGGTACCGCAACGGTGAGCGTAGAAGATAAAAGTTATATGGTAAGAGAAAATGAATCAACCTATATTAGAGCGGGTGAAATTCATCGACTTGAAAATCAAGGTAAAATTCCTATTGTACTCATTGAAGCGCAAGTGGGAAGTTACACGGGTGAAGATGATATTGTTAGAATTGAAGATGATTTTAAAAGGGAAAATATATGAGTCAAAAAGTAGCATTAATTACAGGCATTACAGGACAAGATGGAAGTTACTTAGCAGAGTTTTTGCTTAAAAAAGGGTACATTGTTCATGGTTTAAAAAGAAGAAGTTCTTTGTTTAATACGGATAGAATAGACCATCTTTACCAAGATCCTCATGAAAAAGATATCAAACTCTTTTTACATCATGGTGATATGACCGATAGTATGAATCTAACACGCATTATTCAAGAAACACAGCCTGATGAGATTTATAACTTAGCTGCAATGAGTCATGTACATGTGAGCTTTGAAACACCTGAGTATGTTGCTAATGCAGATGGTACAGGAACCCTTAGAATTTTAGAAGCGGTTCGTTTATTGGGGTTAGAAAAAAAGACAAAAATTTATCAAGCTAGTACCAGTGAACTGTACGGTAAAGTACAAGAAACCCCACAAAAAGAGACGACGCCTTTTTACCCAAGAAGCCCTTATGCGGTTGCGAAGATGTATGCCTACTGGATCACGGTTAATTACCGAGAAGCTTATGGGATGTTTGCGTGCAATGGCATACTTTTTAACCATGAGAGTCCCGTACGTGGCGAGACATTTGTTACACGTAAAATTACAAGAGCCGCTTCAAAGATTGCTCTTGGTTTACAAGATAAACTCTATCTTGGAAATCTCGATGCTAAACGTGATTGGGGTCATGCGAAAGATTATGTGCGTATGATGTGGATGATTCTTCAAGCCGATGAGCCAGAAGACTGGGTGATCGCAACAGGTCAAACAACAATGGTGCGTGATTTTGTACGTATGGCATTTGGGTATTGTGGCATTGAGTTAGAGTTTAGGGGCGAGGGTGTGAATGAAGTGGGTGTTGTTAAAGCCTGCATGAACCCAGAATATCAGGTAGCAATAGGCAAAGAAGTTGTAGCGGTTGATCCTCGCTACTTTAGACCAACTGAAGTTGATCTTCTTTTGGGTGATCCAAGTAAAGCAGAACAAAAACTAGGATGGAATAGAGAATACAATCTTCAAAACCTAGTCGAAGATATGATGAAAAGTGACCTAAAACTGATGACAAAAGATGTTTATCTTAAAGAGGGTGGCTATAAAATCATGAGTTACTTTGAGTAGGATTTCGTAAATATGCAAAAAATATTAATAACTGGTTCAAGTGGCATGGTTGGGAAAAATATAGTAGAGTTTGAAAAGTCAAAAAACTATATTCTCTTAACACCATCAAGTAAAGAGCTTAATCTTTTGGATAAAAATTCAGTTGAGATGTATCTAAAAATAAATAAGCCAGATGTTGTAATTCACTGTGCTGGGAGAGTTGGTGGCATTCAAGCTAATATGGCTCATCCTGTTGATTTTTTAGTGCAAAATACTCAAATGGGACTAAATATCATCATGGCTTCTTATGAAGCTAGAATTACAAAATTCATCAATATGAGTAGTTCTTGTATGTATCCACGATATGCCAAAAATCCATTAGGGGAAGAGTTGATACTTAAAGGTGAACTTGAACCAACAAATGAGGGTTATGCAATAGCAAAAGTGACATCCACTAGACTTTGTGAATATATTAATAAAGAGAATAAAGAATTTCACTATAAAACGATCATACCATGTAACCTTTATGGAAGATATGATAAGTTTGACCCAAAACATTCTCATATGCTTCCAGCAGTAATAAAAAAAATACATGAAGCAAAAATGAACAATGAAGCTACCTTAGATATTTGGGGTGATGGAGAAGCAAGAAGAGAATTTATGTATGCTGAGGATTTAGCAGATTTTACATACTTTGCACTTGAAAACTTCGAATCTATACCACAAAATATAAATGTAGGTTTAGGACATGACTATACTATAAATGAATATTATAAAGTTATAGCAGAAGTTATTGGTTTTGAGGGTGAATTTGTGCATGACTTATCACAGCCTGTTGGAATGAAACAAAAGCTTATTGATGATACTAAACTTAAAAACTTTGGTTGGAAATATAAAATATCTTTAAAAGATGGAATCAAAAAAACATATGAATATTACTTAAAAGAGGTATTAAATGACAAATAGCTATCCGTTAGCAACATCAACATGGGATGAAAAAGAGTTAGAAGCAATTCAAAATGTAATAAATAGAGATATGTACACTATGGGTGAAAGTGTTGCACAGTTTGAGAAAGATTTTTGCCAATTTACTGGAAGTAAATATGCAGTTATGGTAAGCTCAGGTTCAACTGCAAACTTAATAGCAACAGCAGCACTTTTTTATACAAAAAATCCAAAGCTTAAGCGAGGTGATGAAGTCATAGTTCCTGCTGTTTCATGGTCAACTACATACTATCCATTACATCAATATGGATTAAAATTAAAGTTTGTAGATATAGATTTAGAAACTTTGAATTATGACTTAGATGCCTTAAAAGAAGCAATTAGTGAAAATACAAAAATGATTATGGTAGTAAATCTTTTAGGTAATCCAAATGATTTTGATAAAATTTTCGAGATGACAAAAGATAAAGATATTATCGTTTTAGAAGATAACTGTGAATCTATGGGCGCAGAATATAAAGGTAAACAAGCCGGTACATTTGGAATCATGGGAACATTTTCAACTTTCTTTTCTCATCATATGTCTACGATGGAAGGTGGATTTGTGGTAACAGATGATGAAGAACTTTATCATATATTACTCTCTTTAAGAGCTCATGGATGGACTAGAAATCTTCCAAAAGAAAATAAAGTATGTACTAAAAGTGATAATTGGTTTGAAGAGTCATTTAGGTTTGTACTACCAGGGTACAATGTTCGACCAGTAGAGATGAGTGGCGCAATAGGAATAGAACAACTTAAAAAACTTCCAAACTTTTTAGCTAAAAGAAGAGAAAATGCAAAATTGTTTCAAGAGTTGTTTTCAAATCATCCTGATTTTATTATTCAAAAAGATATTTGTAATAGTTCTTGGTTTGGATTTTCATTTATCATTAAACCAAATTCAAAATTAAAACGAGTAGATGTAGTAAAAAAACTTATGGAAGCTAAAATAGATTGTAGACCAATAGTAACTGGGAATTTCACAAGAAATGATGTTATGAAATATTTTGATTATGAGATACATAGTGAACTCAAAAATGCTGATTATTTGCATGAAAATGGATTGTTTGTTGGGAATCATCAGATAAGTTTAGAAGATGAGATTAAAAATTTATATAAAGTATTAAAATGATAATAATTAAAATTATGGGTGGATTAACTAGTCAAATGCATAAATATGCATTAGGACGTGTTTTATCTTTAAAATATAATGTTCCTTTGAAATTAGATTTAACATGGTTTGATAATCCAAAAAGTGATACGCCTTGGGAATATCAACTGGATTATTTTAATATAAATGCTACTATTGCAACAGTAAGTGAAATAAAGAAATTGAAAGGCAATAATTTATTTAATAGAATTGCTAGAAAGATAGAAAAATTTTTTTCAATAAGAATTTATAAAAAGAGTTACATTAATAAAAGTTTTATCTCAATATCTGATTTTCATAAATTAAAATCAGATATTTATTTAGATGGAGAATGGAATGGATTTAAATATTTTGAAGATTATCAAGATACTATAAAAAATGAGTTAACGTTAAAAAGAGGATCAAGCATTAATATTCAAAATACAATAAAAGAATTAAAATCAAGTGATAATTCAGTTTTTCTTCATATTAGGAGAGGTGATTATCTTTCAAATAAAAATGCTGCAGCTTTTCATGCAAAGTGTAGTTTGGATTATTATTATAAAGCAATTCAAATTGTAAAAGAAAAAATAGACAATCCAATTTTTTATATTTTTTCAGATGACATATTATGGGTAAAAAAAAATTTCGTAATAAACGAGTCTTGTAGATTTATGGAAAAAAATCAGAATTTTGAAGATTTGTTATTAATGTCATATTGCAAACATGGAATAACAGCAAATAGTGGATTCAGTTTAATGGCAGGTTGGCTTAACCAAAATAAAGATAAGATGATTATAGTTCCTCAGACATGGGTTAATGACGATAGAATAAATATAAATATTCTTAATTCCCTTGAACAAGATAATTTTACAATAATTAGATAAAAAAATGAAAGGGATAATATTAGCAGGTGGTAGCGGAACAAGACTTTATCCAATAACAAGAAGTATAAGTAAGCAACTACTTCCAATCTATGATAAACCAATGATATATTATCCTTTATCAGTTTTGATGTTAGCAGGTATTAAAGAGATACTTATTATTTCAACTCCGCAAGATATTGTAAAGTTTGAAGAACTTTTAGGAGGTGGAAGTGATTGGGGAATAAATTTAAAATACAAAATTCAACCAACTCCAGATGGGTTAGCTCAAGCTTTTATTTTAGGTGAAGAGTTTATTGGCAATGATAGTGTGTGCCTTATCTTGGGTGATAATATATTTTATGGTCAAGGATTTTCTTCTATGCTTAAAGAGGTGGCAACTTTAAAAGATGGAACAGTTATATTTGGATATCAAGTAAAAGATCCAGAAAGATTTGGTGTAGTTGAATTTGATAAAGATAAAAATGTAATCAGTATAGAAGAAAAACCAAATAAGCCAAAATCAAACTTTGCAGTAACAGGATTATATTTTTATGATAATGATGTGATTGAAATAGCAAAAAATGTTAAGCCAAGTGAGAGAGGTGAATTAGAAATTACAACAGTGAATCAAGAGTACCTAAAAAGAGGAAAATTAAAAGTTGAGCTTTTAGGAAGAGGATTTGCATGGCTAGATACTGGTACTCATGATAGCTTAATAGAAGCAGGACAATTTGTACAAACTATAGAGCATAGACAAGGATATAAAATAGCTTGCCTTGAAGAGATAGCATATAGAAATGGTTGGATAAATAAAGATAAAGTGCTAGAAATAGCAAAACCACTTTCTAAAAATGGTTACGGACAATATCTTTATGATTTAGTAAAGGAAGATGATGCTCAATAACAATAATAAATCATTACTCCTCACAGGAACAGCAGGATTTATAGGCTCAAATTTTGTACCATATTTCCTAGAAAAATACCCAGAGTACAATTTAGTAAACCTAGACTTGCTCACTTACGCAGGGAACTTAGAAAACCTAAAAGAGTGTGAACAAAATCCACGATATAAATTTATCAAAGGGGATATTTGTAACCGTGAGCTTGTAGAGTTTATCTTTAATGAATACGATATAAGAGGTGTTATCCACTTTGCGGCTGAAAGTCATGTAGATAACTCTATCAAAAACCCAGGTGTATTTGTCCAAACAAATGTAAATGGTACTTATACCCTTGTCGATGTAGCGAAAAACTATTGGATGGAGAAGCCTTTTACTTATAAAGAAGCTTATCAAAACTGTAGATTTCACCATATTTCAACAGATGAAGTCTATGGAACACTCACCCTTGACCCAAATGATTTGTTTACAGAAACCACTCCCTATATGCCAAACTCTCCATATTCCGCTTCAAAAGCTTCAAGTGATATGATTATTCGAGCATATTATGAGACTTATGGACTCAATACTGTTATCACAAACTGCTCAAATAACTATGGACCAAAACAACACGATGAGAAACTCATCCCAACTATCATAAGAAATGCCCTTAAAGGAAACCCAATACCAATCTATGGTGATGGGAAAAATATCCGAGATTGGCTTTATGTACTTGACCACTGTAAAGGGATAGATATCGTTTATCATACAGGTAAAACAGGAGATACTTATAATATCGGTGGGAGAAATGAAAGAACAAATCTTCAGATAGTAGATAGAATTTGTACTATTTTAGACCAACAAGTTCCAAAATCAAATTTTTCATATAAAAGTTTAATAACATTTGTAGAAGATAGAGCAGGACATGATAGACGCTATGCTATTGATGCCACAAAACTAAAAAATGAACTAGAGTGGAAAGCAAACGAAACATTCGACACAGGAATAGTTAAAACTATTGAGTGGTATTTAAATAAATATGGGATTAGTAAATGATTACAACTTTACAAGAATTTAAAGTATTAGGAGACTATAGAGGGCAACTTATAGCACTTGAAGCAAATAGACAAATACCTTTTGATGTCAAAAGAGTTTTTTATATCTACGGAACACAAGAAGGAATTCCTAGAGGAAATCATTCTCATTATAAAACAAAACAGTTTCTTGTATCTGTTGTGGGAAGTTGTAAAGTTACTTTAGATAATGGAAAAGAAAAAAAAACATATGAACTGAACAAACCAAATTTGGGCCTTTTTCAAGATGCACTTATTTGGGGAACGATGCATGATTTTAGTGGTGATTGTGTACTTATGGTTTTAGCTGATGAATATTATGATGCTAGTGATTATATTACTAACTATGATACATTCTTAGAGATGGTAAATAATGATTCATAAATTAGCAGATGTTCAAACGAAACATATTGGTGCAAATACAAATATTTGGCAGTTTTGTGTTGTTTTAAAAAATGCAAAGATAGGTAATAACAGTAATATCAATGCTGGAGTTCTAATAGAAAATGATGTAATTATAGGAGATAATGTAACCATAAAAAGTGGTGTGCAAGTTTGGGATGGAATAACCCTAGAAGATAATGTTTTTATCGGTCCAAATGTAACTTTCACAAATGATTTTTTACCACGAAGTAAACAATATCCAAAAGAGTTTTTAAAAACTATTATAAAAAAATCAGCTTCAATAGGTGCAAATAGTACGATTGTAGGTGGTATCACTATTGGAGAATATGCGATGATAGGAGCGGGAAGTGTTGTAACCAAAGATGTAGGAACTCAAGAACTTTGGTATGGAAATCCTGCTAAACATAAAGGGTATGTTTGCAAATGTGGACAGAAGTGTGATGAAAGCCTTACATGTAAAGAGTGCTTAGAGGGGGGGGGGTAGATAGTTATGTTAGCCTAATGGCGGCATGATCATTTATGGCAAAAATATAAATATGAGAACAGTTACTATAGAAGATGCAGAGTTTATTTATAGCATGAGACAAAATCAAGATAAAACGAAATATCTTTCAAAAGTAACAGGTACAGTTGCGTCTCAAAAAGAGTGGATAAAAAGTTATAAACAACGAGAAGAAGAGAAAAAAGAATTTTACTTTGTAATCGAATCAAAAGATGAAGAAAAACTTGGACTTGTAAGAATGTATGATTTTAAAAATAACTCATTCTGCTGGGGAAGTTGGCTTATAAAAGAGGATGCTCCAAAAACTACAGCCATAGAATCTGCACTTCAAATATATGAGTTTGCCTTTTACACACTAGGGTTTGAAAAATCTCATTTTGAAGTTCAAAAAGGAAATGATAAAGTGACAGCATTTCATCAAAGATTTGGAGCAAAAGTGGTAGCTGAAAACGAGTTGGAATATTTTTTCAATTTTGAAAAAAGTGAATATGAAATAACAAAAGAAAAATATAAGAGGTATTTGTAAGATGATTCCATTTTTAGATTTAAAAGGCATAAACACTCAGTATAGAGCTGCGTTAATAGAAGCTTGCACAAGGGTGATAGATAGTGGTTGGTACATACAAGGAAATGAACATAAAGAGTTTGAAAAAGAGTTTGCAGCGTATTGTGGTACAAAGTATGCCATTGGTGTTGCAAATGGTCTTGATGCACTTATCTTAGTTCTAAGAGCATATAAAGAGATGGGTGTCATGAGCGATGGGGATGAAGTGATAGTTCCTTCAAACACTTACATTGCATCTATCTTGGCAATTTCTCAAAACAATCTTGTACCTATTTTAGTAGAACCAGATATAAATACTTTTCTTTTAGACCCAGCTAAAATAGAAGAAAAAATCACTTCAAAAACAAAAGCAATTTTGCCAGTACATCTATATGGACAAACTTGTGAGATGAGCAAGATAAACGCAATAGCAAAAAAACATAACTTAAAAGTGATAGAAGACTCAGCCCAATCTCATGGTGCATACTTTGAAGATAAACGCAGTGGAAATCTAGGAGATGCAAGCGGATTTAGCTTTTACCCTGGAAAAAATCTTGGAGCCTTAGGTGATGGTGGAGCAGTTACAACAAATGATGAAGAATTAGCGAGTGCTATAAAAGCACTAGGAAACTATGGAAGCCATAAAAAATATGAAAATCTTTATAAAGGAATAAACAGCAGACTTGATGAAATGCAAGCAGCAATGCTTAGAGTAAAATTAAGATACCTTGATAATGAAGTAGAAAAAAGAAGAGGGATAGCAAACTATTATCTACAAAATATCAAAAATGATAAATTAATTTTACCAACTTTAAGAGCAGAAGATAATCATGTGTGGCATCTGTTTGCGATAAGAACAAATAAAAGAGATGAACTACAAAAATATCTACAGGAAAATGACATTCAAACACTTATCCACTATCCACTACCTCCACATAAACAAAATGCTTATAAAGAGTGGAATAATGATAGTTATCCAATAAGTGGACAAATACATAATGAAGTGTTGAGTTTGCCTATTAGTGGTGTTCAGAGTTTGGAAGATACTATGCAGATTGTTAAGGTTTTAAATGAGTATAAATAATTTTATCTTTAAGGTAAAGCGAAAACTAAAGCATATCGTTGAGTATTTTATTTTTCAATACCCAAGAATTTTGAAGTACAAAATGTTATCAAACTGTAAAAATATAGTTGGCAAACCAATCTATAATCAGCCAACTCAACTATTAGGGGGGGGGACAATCGTGTTTGGTAAAAATGTAAACCTTGGTGTAACGCCAAGCCCTTATCTCTACAGTGGTTATGGATATATTGACACTAGAAATGAACATTCAAAAATAGTTATCGGTGATGATGTTTGGATAAATAATAACTTTATGATCACAAGTGAAGGTGAAGGGATTGAAATAAGAGAAAAAACTCTTATTGGACTAAATGTTGAGATAACAGATAGTGATTTTCACGATTTACATCCAGAGAGACGAATGACGGGAACTCCAAAAACTGCAAAAGTAGTTATTGGTAAAAATGTATTTATTGGTTCTAATGTAAAGATTTTAAAAGGTGTAACTATTGGAGACAATAGTGTGATAGCAAATAGTTCTGTTGTTACAAAATTAATTCCTGAAAATGTAATTGCTGGTGGATATCCTGCAAAAGTGATAAGAAAATTGGATATTTAATATGATAATAATAAAAATAATGGGTGGCTTGGCGAGTCAATTACATAAGTACTCAGTTGGTAGAGCATTGTCTCTAAAATATAATACTGAATTAAAACTTGATATTTTTTGGTTTGATAATATTTCAGGTTCTGATACTATTAGAGAATATCACTTAGACAAATATAATGTGGTTGCAAAGATTGCAACAGAGCAAGAAATAAAACAGTTTAAACCCAATAAGTATTTATTAAAAATTAATAATTTATTTCAGAAATTTACTAACTGGAAAATAAATTATAGAAATTATTGTAATGAAAGTTTTATTTCCTTGGAGAATTTCAATTTGCTTCCAGATAATATTTATGTTGAGGGAGAATGGAGTGGAGATAGATATTTTAGTCATATAAAAGAAATTTTACAGAAAGAATTGACTTTAAAATCTGAATATATGGATTCAACAAATCATTTTTTGGCTAAGCAAAGTAGTGATTTTGCGCATGATGATAATGCATCGAAATTACATTGTACTTGTAGTTTGGAATACTATAAAAAAGCACTTCAATATATATCAAAGAATTTATTGAAAATGAAATTACTAATCTTTTCAGATGATCTTGATTGGCTTAAGCCCAATTTTAATTTTTTAGATAATGTTGAATTTGAATTTGTTGAAGGATTTCAAGACTACGAAGAGTTTCATTTGATGACTTTAAGTAAGCATAATATTATTGCTAATAGTGGTTTTAGTTTGTTTTTTGCATGGTTGAATATTAATCATAATAAAATTATTATATCTCTATCAGAATGGGTATTTGAAGAAAAACTAAATAAGTATATTATTGATAATATAAAAGATAAAAATATTTTATTTTTGGAAAACTTAGAATGAATAAACCATTAGTTTCGGTATTAATACCATTATATAACCATGAAAGTTTTGTTGAATTTGCTATTGAAAGTGTTATGCAACAGACATACAGGAATATAGAATTAATAGTAATAAATGATGGTTCTACTGATAATTCAGATGATGTAGCACAAAAACTGTTAGTCAAATATAGTTTTCAATATTATAAACAAGAAAATCAAGGATTAATTTTTACTATAGAAAAATTAAGAAGTCTATCCAGAGGAAAATATATTTCACTTTTGGCTTCTGATGATGCGTTTGTAGATAACAAAATTGAAGTTTTAGTTAATTATCTTGAAAATAATCCTCAATATGCAATGGTTTATTCTAATATGTATTTTATAAATATGAAAAATCAAATTATAGGTAAGATTAAAGATGGTGGAGAAAAAGGAAATATATTTGAAAGTTTACTTTGTGGAAATTTTTTTATTAATAGTTTAACAACACTTATAAATAAAGATATATTTATGAAATATAATTATGACAAAGGATATATTGAAGATTTTCAGATGTGGTTGAAAATAACAAAAGATAATCAAATAGGTTATGTAGATGAATATTTAGCTTTATACAGAGTTGGTAATGCATTAAGTTTATCTAGTAATATATCAAAAATGCAAAAAGCAGAAGAAGAGATAATCTTAAAATATTCAAATGAACCAATTTTTGATGAAGCTTTGAGAAAGTGGAATATTAGATGGCTTGGAAGTTTTGGAAAATGCAATAAAATTTATGCAATAAAATATTTTTTATTTAAAAATATTACATATAGAAATTTTTTTGATTTAAATTTTTTTAAAGCACTATTAAAATTATTGATACCTTGTTTCATTTTTAAAAGAATTAAATGAAAGAAATATATTACACTGTATTAACTCAGGCTATTCAAATGGGTGGAGGACTTCTGGTTTTTAAGATACTTACCTCAAAGCTATCTGGTTTAGATTTTGGGCTTTATGCTTTGATCTTATCCTTCAGTGCAATCATTTTTACATTTCCTTTTACAGCCATTCAACAAGCTTTGACAAAGTATACATCTGTATTATCACAAAAGAGAGCTATTGATGTTTACAAAACAATTTTCATATTAGATATAGCATTTTTTGTAATCTATATAGTTTTAACAATGATTTTATTTTTTTCTAATCTGATAAATATTGATGGTGTTGAATATATTGTAGTTATGGCTTATATTGTAAGTGAAGTATTAAAAATTAATAACTATATATTTATAAATTCTTTAAGAAATAGAAAAAAATATCTTAATTCTATTTTTGTTGAATTTTTCTTGAAATTAGTGTTATTGTCTATTCTCTCAAATTCTACTATGGGAGTATTTACCATATTTATAATAGTAAATATAGTAATTATTATCTATTCTAAACCTAAGAATTCAGATTTCAATTTTCCAAATAGGGTTCAGTTTTTTTATTGGGCAAAAATGATATATATTTTTGCTTCTCCTTTGGCTATTTGGGGGATATTTGGCTGGATGAGAGATATGTCTAATAGGTGGATAATAGAATATTATCTCACTTTAGAGGATGTAGCTCTTTTTGCTGTAATGAATTCTTTGGTGGTAATAATTCCAGGAGCATTACAAGCTTTTTTTGGAATGTATTTTATGCCAATACTATATAAAAAAGAAAAGGAAAAAAAAGGTTCAATTAGAGAATTTAATAAAAAAATATTAATTATAGGTTTTTTCATAATGATATTTGGAGCATTATTTATTAATTTCTTTTCTGAATATATAGTTACTATTTTATCTGATGTTAAATACATTGGGGGAGCTTGGATGCTAGTACCTATGTTTTTAACATATTCATTGTTTTCGCTAACAATGTCAATTACTTCAGAAATATTTGCACACAATAAAACAAAACTATTATTAATGCCAAATATTATTTCAGGAATAGTTTCAATGATAGCTTTTTTATTTTTAGTTAAATTTTATGGAATGAACGGTGCATTATATGCTTTTATTATCTCATACTTGAGTTATAGTATATTAACTTTTTTTGTAGTCTATAAGTTTAAAATATGATATTAAATAGAAAAATTTTATTTTTACAATTTTTATCAAATATATTAATTATTTGTTTAGTTTTATTAACAATTAGAAAGAGATCAATAGATATAAATATTATATATTTTTGTTATTTTATATTAGTATTGACATATTTAGATTCTTTTTTTTTACATAAAACGGAAGATTCTCCTACGGAGAGTTTTGTTTCTTTTAACATAAGTAGATATTTAGTTTTTTTCATAGGATATGTGATTTTTTACTTTGCGTATTATTACCCTAAGAATGAAATAATAAGTGTAATCGCTCCTGATGAATATTTTGATAGTGGTATGTATGTGTATGTGGCCAAAAATCTTGTTAATGGATTGTCTGTTGTAAATACAGATTTTGCATTATATTATGGTACGCAGATGTCTCCTAATTGGGCATTGATCGTTTACCTTTATGGGGGAATGTTTTTAATATTTGGAATTGAAGAACAAATTTTACCAATGATAAATTTATTTATTTATTCTTATATGTTTTTCTTCTTTATATATATTTTAAAAATGACAAATTTAAGTAAAAATAAAATTTATAGTATTTCTTTTTTGATGTTATTGTTACCTGGACCAATCTATTGGATCGCATCACTATCAAAAGAAGTTTTATATTATGTTTTTTTGGCAATATTGTTTTATTTATTATTTAAGAATAAAAAAGTTATTTCAAAAAGAATAATATTCATTTCACTTTTAGCTTCATTTCTTTCTAGATTTAATATTGTGGCAATAATAATTTTTAGTAAAATTTCTAATTTATTAAACTATAACACTAAAAAGTCATTTATTAAAAATTTATTTAAAACTTATATTTTTATTTTATTTATCTTTATATTGTCAATATATTTCTTAGATTTATTGTTCAATATAAATTTTTTTCAAAGTCCAATGTATATCCCTTTTGGCTTTGATACAGAAGAGCTTTGGGGATATAAAATGGACTATGTTCCTATGAGTATTTTAGAACTACTGTATAAACTCCCAGTGAAATTTTTATTAACAATTTTTAGTGAAGTGAATATTATCTATTTATTTAGGTTTCCTTATGGAAATACAAATTCATATGCTATTGTTTTTAATATACTAGAGGGATTTATAAGGAGTATGTTTATAATACTTCTCTTAGTAAATTTTTATAGGAAAAAAGATATTAATAATATAACCTATAAGTTTATGGGATTAACTTTTATATTTTGGCTTTTATTTGCGATATCCATTGGTTTTTTTCAATCAAGATATTTGATTTTCGGGGATTACCTTTTAATATTTTCATATATTTTTTTAAAATCAAACAGGAGATATCAATGAATAAAATTGGAATATTGTACATATGTACAGGTGATTATTGGAAATTTTGGGAAAATTTTTATAAAAGTTCAGAAGAATTATTCTTAACAAATGAAGAAAAACACTATTTTCTTTTTACGGATAATAGGGAACTGTTAAATATTAATAATGAAAGAATTCATTCATTTTTTCAAGAAAAGATGGATTGGCCATATCCAACTTTGTATAGATATAAAACATTCATAAAGTATAAAACAGTATTCCAAGATATGGATTATTTAATATTTTGTAATGCAAATCTATTATTTAACGAAAAAATTTCAAGAAATGACTTATTTGCCAATAAAGAGTTGTTTGCTACCTTGCATCCAGGTTTTTTTGATAAAAAACCTCAAAAGTTTACTTATGAAACAAATATAAAATCTTTAGCTTATACTGAAAAAAAAGTAGATAGCATTTATGTATGTGGTGGATTTAATGGTGGAATAAAAAATGATTTTCTTAAGATGGCAGAGATATTAGATGATAATATAGATAAAGATTTTTCAGAAAGTATAATCGCAATTTGGCATGATGAAAGCCATATAAATAATTATGTACAAAATAATAAAGAAAAATTTAATATTCTTTCACCTAGTTTTTGTTATCCTCAGCATTATAGTATCGATATTAATAAAAAAATTATAGTTCAAGATAAAGAGAAAATAATAAGTATAAAACACAAGGGAGTATTTTATAATATTCGATTTCTTATTATTAAAATGTTAAAAAAAATGTTCAGGCATAGGAGATAAATTGATTTTAGTAAGATTGGTAGGAGGCTTAGGTAATCAAATTTTTCAATTATCTGCTGCATTGTTATTGGCAAAAAGATTAGGATTAGAAAAGATTTTAATCGATATATCTGGACTTAATAAATATGAAATAAAACACAAAAATGAGTTAGTTTATTTTTTTGATTTTAAAAATATTGAAGTCCAATATATAAGAAATAAAATTCTTGATTTTAGAATTCCTAAAATATTTCCACTTAAATTTCCTTTTTATCCATTTATTAATGATAAAAATTTTCAATGGGGAATGAAATATCCCAATAAGCAACTCATAATTTTAGATGGTTATTTTCAAGATTGTTTATTACAAGAAGATTTTAATAGTGAGATAAAAATATTAAAAGAGATTTTCATACCAAGTAAATATGATGAAAATGAAGAATATTGTGTTATTCATATTCGAGGTGGGGATTTTGTAAAACTTGGATGGAATATTGTTTCTCCGAAAGAATATTATATTAAAGCTATTGATATTATGAAAAGTGAATATCAGCGAGATAAGTTTCATATAGTTACGGATGATACAAATTATGCTAAAACTATTTTGGATGAACTGAATATTGATTATAAATTTATTGGGAATAATATTTATGATGATTTTTATTTAATAGGTAGATATCAATACCGTATTCTGTCTTCAAGTACATTTGCTCTATGGGCTAGTGCATTAGCAAATAATGAAAACAGTGTCGTAATTTCGCCTGAATATTGGACTCCCAATAATCTAAGAAAAATATTTTTACCAAATGAAAGAAGGATTTTATTTTGAATCAGTTTTCAGTACTAATGTCAATTTATTACAAAGAAAAACCTGAGTACTTTAATAGAGCTATGCAAAGTATTTGGGATGACCAGACTATTAAACCGAATGAGATAGTTCTAGTTCAAGATGGAAAATTAACTCTTGAATTGTATGAAGAGATAAAAAAATGGAAAGAAAAATTAAAAGATGTTTTTATAACTGTTCCTTTAGAACAGAATGTTGGTTTGGGTGATGCCCTCAACATTGGCGTACAACATTGTTGTTATGACTTGATAGCTAGAATGGATACAGATGATATTTCATTACCATATAGGTTTGAAAAGCAATTAAAAGTTTTCGAAAATAACAATGTTGATGTTTCTAGTGCTTGGATAAGTGAGTTTGTTTGTAGCGAAAATGAGATTTTAAGATATAGAAAGCTACCTCAAAATCATAATGACATAATAAAATATGCAAAAACTAGATGTCCTATAAATCATCCAGTTGTTATGTATAAAAAGGCTGTAGTTCAAAATTCAGGTGGATATCAAAAAATGATGTTAATGGAAGACTATTATTTATGGGGGAGAATGATAGTACAAGGTGCAAAGTTCTACAATATTCAAGAAGTACTTCTGAACATGCGAGCAGGTGATGATATGCTTAAAAGACGAAGTGGCATTGTTTATGTGAAAAGTGAGCTAACTTTATTAAAGGAATTTAGAAATATTGGATTTATTTCAACTCTTGAACTTATTAAAAATATGTTCATAAGAGTTCCAGTTAGATTAATGCCAATAAAAATTTTAAAAATTGTATATAGTATTATAAGAAGTTTATAAGTTATGAAACTATTAATTACAGGCTCAAGGGGCTTTCTAGGAAGCTATTTTATAAATAAATATAAAGAAAAGTATGAAATAAAAACTTTTAGTTTTTTACAAGATGATATCAATATCTTGGATTGTCAAGAAATTGATATTATCTTACATCTCTCTGCTTTAGTACATCAAATGGCTGGAGCGAGTGCTGAGGAATATGAAAAAGTAAATGTTGTTCAGACTTTAAAATTAGCAAAAAAAGCAAAAGAGAGTGGAGTAAAATACTTTCTTTTTATGAGTACAGTGAAAGTATATGGAGAAGAGACGGAATCTAAATATGCTGAAAATAGTGTTTGCAATCCTGAAGATGAGTATGGAAAAAGTAAATTAAAAGCAGAAATCGAACTTCAAAAATTAGAAAACGAAAACTTTAAAGTAAGTATCATAAGAACTCCTATCGTATATGGATATGGAGTAAAAGCAAATATAAAAAGCCTTTTACATCTTGTAAATAAAATTCCTCTATTACCTTTTAGGGGGATTGAGAACAAACGAAGTATGGTTTATATAGGAAATCTCTGTCATATGATAGATAAGATAATAACTCAAAAACAAAACGGTGTATTTTTAGCTAGTGATGATGAGCCTTTAAGTACTTCAAAATTGATAGAACTCATAGCAAAAAATCTTTCTAAAAAAATATATCTAATAAAAATACCTTTTTTTGAGTTATTACTGAAAATAGTTAAACCATCATTTCACAAGCGACTTTATCGAAGTTTGGCAGTTGACAATAGCATCACAAAAGAGAAGTTAGATCTTAAAAATCCTTATACGATAGAAGATGGTATTAGATTGATGATACAAGGAGAGTCTATTTGATTTATATAGTTTTATTTTCAATATCTTTTGCCCTTACATACTTCATAAAAGAGTATGCCATAAAAAAATCACTTATAGCTACTGTGAATGAGCGAAGTAGCCATACAGTACCTATTCCTCATGGTGGAGGAATTGCAGTTGCTATTACTTGGTTTGCAGGGCTTATCTATCTGTATATAAACAATCAAATAGAGCCAACACTCTTCTTTGCATTTATTATCGGTGCTGTGATAGCTGTAGTTGGGTTTGTGGATGATATAGTAGAATTATCTCCAAAAATCAGAATGATAGTGTTTGCATTGGTAGGCGCTACTGGGCTTTATATCATAGGTGGACTTGATGTACTAACTTTTGGATTGTTTGATATATCAAATACTTTTATTACATCAGTATTTGCAATGCTACTTATACTTTGGTATATAAATCTTACTAATTTTATAGATGGGATTGATTCTTATCTTGGTGTGAAATTTATATTTTTAAGTGTCGCCGGATTAGTTATATTTGGAGCTGATTACTTTGCAGTGCTCGGTGTATCAGTACTGGGCTTTTTATATTGGAACTGGCATAATGCAAAGATATTTATGGGAGATGTGGGAAGTACACTTCTTGGGTATACCATAGCTATTATTACTCTATACTATGCAAATATACAAAGCCAAAATTTATGGATATGGATCACACTCTATGGGGTATTTTGGTTTGATGCTACTATGACTTTAGTTCGTAGAAAGTTAAATGGTGAAAAGCTAAGTCAAGCTCATAAAAAACATGCTTATCAACGACTCACACAAGCAGGATGGAGTCACAGCAAAGTTACGCTTTATGCTCTAGGACTCAATGTAGTAATATTTTTATTGGTCTATTTTATACCAAATATTGCTGTTAGTTTTGCTCTTAGTTTAGTTTTGCTTTATGTTGCCTATAGGTTTGTGGATAGTAAGAAGAAGTTTGAATCATGAATTACAAAAAACTTGAAATACCAGAACTCATACTTTGTGAGCCAGTTTTTCATAACGATAACCGTGGATTTGTTTTTGAGGCATTTAAAAAAGAAAGTTTTAATAAATTTGTAGGATATGAAGTTGATTTTTGTCAAGATATTATTTCACATAGTAAATATGGTGTAATAAGAGGACTTCATACAAATACTCTTAATTTTGCTCAATCAAAATTAGTTAGCGTACTACGAGGAAAGATTTTAGATGTTGCAGTTGATTTTAGAGTTGGAAGTCCAACTTTTGCAAAAGTCGTGAGTGTAGAGCTGGATGATGTTGAAAATAAACAGCTCTTTGTTCCAAAAGGATTTTTGCATGGGTTTTCAGTTTTAAGCAATAAAGCTATTGTAAATATGAAAATAGATAGATATTTTGAATCTGGTGAGAGTATAGGTGTGAGATATAACGATTGTGATTTAAATGTTGAATGGAAGATAAAACCGCAAGATATTATTTTAGGTAAAGCAGATATTGGACTAAAAATGTTTAGTGATGCAGTAAGTCCATTTGATTATGGTAAAAAATATTACTAGTGAAGTGATGTATATGTTTTTTTAAGTAAAATAAGATCTAAAAAATAAAGGTTTGATAACACAAAAATAAAACTTATTTATGTATGATGAATATTTTAAATAGGGCTATTGTGTAGCAAATAGTATGATGACAATACAAAAGGATGTATTAATGATAGACAACAAAATTAAAAAAAATTTGGTTTAAGATATGATGACTGTTGATAAACGTATTTTAAACATTTTAGTGATTGTAGTGCTTTCTTGTATGAGCTTTGTGTGGACATTTTGGATCTTTCATCTACCGATTCAGTGGAGTACAATCGGAATCGTTATCGCTGTACGTATAGTGGCTTCTATTGTTATTTTTAAAGATTTTTCACTCTCTTGGTCAAAGGTAACGCAAAAAACATTTCTG